>JBBRPK010000066.1:0-28192 GCA_038228235.1 Verrucomicrobiota bacterium | reverse complement strand
GATTTGATTTGGTTCCATTCTTCATCGGTGAGATCAGTTGGATAACAATAAGGATGCGTTTGCATCCTTCTCATTTATAGGAACGGCCGTCGTTGTACGATAACGTTAAAGTAGAATTTTCGCATTTTCAAAACACGCTCTAAGTCTCATTTTGAACGCTCATTGGAATAATCACCGCTTCAAAAAGTTCTCATAGAGCAACTTGGAGGTGAGGGCCAAAGCCGCCATAATGAATACGGGGCGGATGAACCTGGAGCCGTTCTTGATCACCACCTGAGCACCGAGTCTCGCCCCCAGCAGCTGACCAGCGCCCATCACCAAACCCGCGGAGTAAAGAACATGATTGGCATAGGCGAACAGGGTGAGGGAGACCACATTACTGGTGAAGTTCATCACTTTGGTGTGCGCGGTCGCGCGCATGAGGCTGAACCCGGCGCCAATCATGTAGGCCATCGCCCAAAAGGCGCCCGTACCCGGCCCCAGAAAACCATCGTAAAAACCCAGGACCAGACCGAAAACCAGATGAAATGATTTGAGGTTCATTCGGGACCGGACATTCTCCGCTCCTAATTGTGGGTGTAGCAGTGACCAGAGCGCGATGCCCAGGAGCAGAAACGGAATGAGACGCTTTAGAATTCCGGGGTCGATTTGCTGGACGCAAAAAGTTCCCAACCCTGCTCCTATCGCCGTAAAAAATATGCCGATCTTATACTCCTTGGAATCAATCAGCCCCGCCTTGGCAAAGTGCCAGGTCGCACTGCCCGAACCGAACGCCGCTTGCAGTTTGTTGGTTCCCAGAGCGAGATCCGCTGGGATGCCGACATTCAACAGCACGGGCAAGGTGATCAAGCCGCCGCCGCCAGCGATCGAATCGACGAATCCCGCGCAGAGGCCGGTCAAAAAAAGCAACGGAAGAATCCAGGAGGATTTCGTCATGAGCAGATTTTTCTGAATGAAGAAAGAAAGGCAAATGGAATCTGGGGCGCAGGATCTTGGGGCACATCTTCACACCAACACCGAAGCGCCAGCTTTCAGGCGCTGTGTCGCGAATTTCCAAACCCAATGCCACTAGGATTTGAGTTGAAATCGCTGCTGGGAAATTGAAACCCGGAGGGTTCCCGGAACTTAGCCGGGGGCAAGTCCGCGCAGCCCCCGGAAAACGCACCCCGATGAAGCCCGCGCCCCGGCAGGGTCGCTGGAAAATCTCCGTCGCCCCTGCTGGGGCGAAATGAAAATTGGGATGGCCGTCCGGGGGCTGCGCGAGCTTGCCCCCGGCTAATCTCCTCCATCCCTCCGGGATTCAAAAGCTAGTGGCATTGGGTTTCCAAACCCGTCCTGCCATTCCTTCGGATGGTGGCAGTGTCCAAACGCGGCGGAATCCTGGCCCCTCCCAAACCTCCATTCCCCAAAATCTTTTGACATGAAGGTTAGTGACCACTAATCTCAAGGCGAGTGAGCAAGCGGATGACAGCGGAAGATCGGAAACTGGCTATTGTAACAGCGGCTTTGCCGCTTTTTGCGTGGCACGGCTTCACCGACAACCACCCAGGACCTGGCGCGCGCGGCTGGGATTTCCGAACCACTGCTTTATAAACATTTTCCGAGCAAGGAAGCCCTTTACCGCCTGGCTGGCAATCGTCCATTTGCCCGGGAAAACTGTCATTGATTATATGGTGTCACGCGAGGAATTGCTCTCCCCGGCGGTCTGGTTTGCCTTGCGCGGAATGGGGCTGACTGATAAAGCGACCGCCGCTTATTACAACCCAAAGGAACTCGCGTCGTTTTTTGAGGGGTTCTCCGCCGTATGGGGCTGAAAGTTCAATTTTGATTTTGGAAACGATATGAAAACGCTGCGATTACCTTTCTGGACTTCATATGGTCCGCTGCTGATTTGGCTCCTGGCCTGTGCTTGCCACAAACCCGAGCCCCCTGCCTTACGCCCTCCAGCAGCGGTGACGGCCAGCCAACCCGCCCAGCGGGAAGTGGTGGAATGGGACGAATATCCGGGAAGATTGGATGCCGTCGATATGGTGGAAGTGCGCGCGCGGGTCAGCGGCTACCTGTCATCCGTTCATTTCAAGGATGGAGCCGAGGTCAGAAAAGGAGACTTGCTCTTTGTCATCGACGCACGCCCTTATCAGACGGAACTGGATCGCGCGGAAGCCACTCTGATGCAGGCCCAAACTCGTTTTGCCTGGATGAGCAATGATTTGGCGCGAGTTGAGCGCTTGCTGCAATCCAAGGCCGTTTCGGAGGAGGAAGCCGACTCCCGCAGCAAGGCCAAACAGGAAGCCGTCGCCGGAATTCAATCGGCTCGATCGGCAGTGGACATGGGCAAATTAAATCTTGAATATACTCGGATCACCGCCCCTGTGGGCGGCAGAATCGGCCGGAAACTCGTCACGGAAGGAAATTTGGTAAATGGCAACCAGGGGATTTCCACACTGCTGACGACGATTGTTTCGTTGGATCCAATTTACTGTTACGTAGATGCGGATGAGCATTCGGTGCTCAAATATCAGCAGCTCGCCCGGGAAGGCAAAAGGGCCAGCGCTCGCGACGGCCAAATTCCATGCGAGATGGCCGTGGCCAATGAGGAGGGCTTCCCGCACAAAGGGGTCATTGATTTCGTGGATAACCGCGTTGACCCCACGACCGGAACAATTCGGGCGCGCGGCGTTTTCACGAATGCCGACCACTCGCTCACCCCGGGGTTTTTCGCCCGCCTCCGAGTGACAGGCAGCGGAAAATATCAGGCCTTGCTTATCCCGGATCAAGCCGTCGGCACCGAACAAGGACAAAAAATTGTCTATGTAATCAACGATCAGGATACCGTGGAATACCGCAAGGTAAAACTAGGGCCGATCGTGGATGGGTTGCGCGTCGTTCGCGAGGGCGTGCAAGCAAAAGATTGGGTGGTGGTCAACGGGTTGATGAGCGTGCGTCCCGGCGCCAAGGTGAACCCAACCCGCGCACCATTGGCCCTGGCCCAAACTCAAGCGCGTTCTACGGAAGCAACGAATTGAACCCCATGGGGCGCTTTTCGACAATCCTTCCGAGGGCGCTGCCATATTTATGAAATTCTCCCATTTTTTCATCGATCGTCCGATCTTCGCGACGGTTCTGTCTCTGGTCATCGTCATTGTCGGGGGGTTGGCGATCTCCAGGCTGCCGGTGGCTCAATTCCCCGATATTGTGCCTCCTACTATTGTGGTGACTGCCAGGTACCCCGGGGCAAATCCCAGGGTGCTCGCGGATACCGTGGCCTCGCCCATAGAACAGGAAGTCAATGGAGTGGAAAACATGCTCTACATGTCCGCGCAATGCGCCGGGGACGGCAGCATGAGCCTGACGATTAGTTTCAAGCTGGGCACGGACATCGACAAGGCCCAGGTGCAGGTGCAGAACCGGGTGGCCGTTGCCGAACCTCGCTTGCCGGAAGAAGTGCGCCGCTTCGGCGTAACGACCGCCAAGCGTTCGCCGGACATCACACTCGTGGTGAACCTGATTTCACCAAATGGCCGCTATGACAAACTTTACATCGATAATTATGCCTACTTGCAAGTGAAGGATGCCCTGGCCCGTGTCCCCGGCGTGGGCAATGTCACCGTCTTCGGGGCGCGGGATTACAGCATGCGCGTCTGGCTGGACCCCGAAAAGGTCGCATCGCGAGGACTGACGGCCAGCGATGTGGTCAACGCCATCCGAGAGCAAAACGTGCAGGTCGCCGCCGGCGTCATTGGCCAGCCGCCCATGTCCCAGGGCGTTCCTTTTCAACTGACGGTCAATGCCCAGGGGCGGCTCATAGACGAAACCGAATTTGGAGACGTGGTTATTAAGAGCGGCGCGGATGGCCAAGTTACCCATGTACGGGATGTGGCGCGCGTCGAGCTTGCTGCCCGCGATTATAGCATGGACAGTAAACTCAACGGTCAGCCTAATGCCTCCCTGGGGATTTTCCAACTCCCTGGTTCTAATTCAATCGAAACCTCCGACGGTGTCCATGCCATGATGGAAAAGCTAAAGCAACGATTTCCCCCGGGACTGGATTATCGGATTGTGTTCGACACTACGGGTTTCACGCGGGCATCAATTCGCGCCGTCCTCCACACTTTGGCCGAAGCGATGATTCTGGTGGTCTTGGTGGTAGTGATTTTTCTCCAAAGCTGGCGCGCCTCCCTTATCCCGCTTCTGGCAGTGCCAGTTTCGCTTATCGGTACGTTTGCGGCAATGGCGGCGATGGGATTTTCGCTCAACAACCTTTCCTTATTCGGTTTGGTGCTGGCCATCGGTATCGTCGTCGATGACGCCATCGTGGTGGTGGAAAATGTGGAGCGGCACATTGAGGAAGGCATGGCCCCTCGCGACGCGACGCGCAAGGCGATGGATGAAGTGAGCGGCGCGGTGGTGGCGGTGGGGTTGGTGTTAGCGGCGGTGTTCATTCCGACGGCCTTTATCAGCGGAATCACGGGACAGTTTTACCGCCAATTCGCCCTGACCATCGCCGTCTCGACCCTTATCTCGGCCTTCAACTCGCTGACGCTGAGCCCGGCATTATGCGCCCTGTTATTGCAGCCACGCCATGCCCGAGGAGATTGGTTCACGCGTTTCCTCAATGGGGCCTTCGGCTGGTTCTTTGGCGGGTTCAACAAGATCTTCGGACGGGGCACGGCGGCGTATAGCCGCATGGTGGGGCGGCTAATCCGTTTCAGCCTGGCGGCGGTGGCGGTGTATTTCGGGTTGCTGGGCTTGACTTATCTCGGATTCAGAGGAGTTCCCACCGGGTTCATTCCCCAACAGGACAAAGGCTATATTGCGATGATGGCGCAGTTGCCGGACGCTGCATCTCTGGAGCGGACCGGAGAAGTAATCGATCATATTAGCAAGATTGCACGGGACGTGCCCGGGGTGAAGGCGACCATCGACCTGGCGGGGCTTTCGCCCATCAGCCTAACGGCCAGCCCGAACGCCGGAACCATTTTCGTCATTCTTGACGATTTCGACAAACGAAAGACAAGCGGACTGTCCGGCGCTGCCATCGTCGCGGAATTGCGCCGGCGTTGCGCAGGAATTCAGGAGGCTTTCGTTGGAGTGTTTCCGCCCCCGGCCGTAAATGGATTGGGCATCGTGGGCGGGTTTAAGATGCAGGTGCAGGACCGCGGAGGGGCTGGTCTCGAGGCCTTGCAGGCGGCGACCTATCAACTGATGGCGGCGGCGAACCAACAACCTGCCTTGCAAGGGGTGCTGACTTCTTTCCGCGCCAACGTGCCGCAGCTCAAAGTGGATGTTGACCGGATCAAAGCCAAGTCCATGCGTATAGCCCTGAGCGAGATTTTCGATACGCTGCAAATTTATCTCGGATCCCTTTATGTTAACGATTTCAACCTTTTCGGGCGCACGTATCAGGTGACGGCGCAAGCTGACGCGCCTTTCCGCCGCCAAGCCACTAACATTCGGGACCTCAAAACGCGCAACGCCGCCGGTCAAATGGTGCCGCTGAGCACACTTGTCTCGGTGCGGGAAATGACTGGCCCTGACAAAATCGTTCGCTACAACATGTCGCCTTCGGCTGAACTGACGGGCACTCCGGCCCCCGGCATCAGTTCAGGACAGGCCATCGCCACCATGGAAAAACTCGCTAATGACAACCTGCCCTCCAGCATGGGCTTTGAATGGACCGAGCTTACCCTTCAGGAAATCCTGGCCGGCAACACGGCGCTTTATATTTTTCCGCTCTGTGTGCTCTTTGTTTTTCTTACCCTCGCCGCCCAGTACGAAAGCTGGTCGCTGCCGCTGGCGATTATTTTGATTGTTCCCATGTGTTTGCTGAGCGCCATCACCGGCGTTTGGCTGCGCGGCATGGATAACAACATTTTCACACAAATCGGCTTTGTGGTGCTGGTGGGGCTGGCCTGCAAGAACGCCATCCTCATTGTCGAGTTTGCCAAACGGCGTCAGGACGCCGGGCTATCTCGTGCCGACGCCGCCGTCGAAGCCAGCCGCCTGCGTTTGCGGCCAATTTTGATGACTTCCTTCGCCTTCATTTTTGGAGTCATACCGTTGGTGCTTGCCTCGGGCGCCGGGGCCGAAATGCGCCGCGCCCTCGGCACAGCCGTGTTCAGCGGCATGTTAGGCGTGACCTTTTTCGGCATCTTCCTCACGCCTGTTTTCTACGTGGTGATTCGGTGGTTTACGGAGCGTCGGCATAGGAGCGTGGCGCCGGCTGGCGCGCCTCCCGGCAACGAAACTGTGAAAATCCTCCCCAGCCCCGAGAAAGCTCATTGAAGACAGATTTAAGTTGAGCTAACTGGCTGCCGATTAAAGGAAATGGCCTCGCATCCGATCGCCACTCCGAGGCCGCTTCGGATGGGCACGAAAGCAGTGTTGAAATTGCTATCTTCGTTGTTTGTGGTGGGATTCCTTGGTTTGCCCCGGGTTCAGGCGGCGTCGGTCACGCTGACGAATCCAGTCCTGTTTGTCACGCAGTTGCCGATTCCGAAGGAGATCAACGGGCACGTCTCGAACACCTTTTTGTCGGTCGTTTCGCTCTTTTCCAATCATACCGCTGACACGGCGCGGGCTGGTCGCGGCGGGGATTTGTGGTTGCGCCTCACCAATGGCGCGCTGCTGAATCTTACTCGCGCGGCGGGCTATGGCCTCAGCGGGCAGCAGCACACCAATGGTATTGCCGTGCGGGATCCGCATGTCCATTGGAGCGGCGGCAAAGCCGTGTTCAGCATGGTGATCGGCGCACCCGCCTTCGCCGCGGACATGACTCCATTTTTTTGGGAACTCTACGAGATCACCAATCTCACTGCGGTAGTGGCGGACACGAACGTCACGCCCCGCATCGCCAAAGTCCTGAACCAGCCCACGAACTGCAACAACATCAGCCCGTGTTATGCGACGGATGATCGGATCATTTTCACCAGTGACCGCCCACCGAATGGCCAACGGCATCTCTATCCCACACGCGAGGAGTACAAGGGTCATCCGACTGTTACGGGCACATGGAGCCTTGATCCACCGACAGGGGATCTGCGCCTGCTCCAGCACACGCCCAGCGGAGTGTTCAATCCCTTTATCGATAGTTTTGGTCGGTTGATCGTGACGCGTTGGGACCATCTCGTGCAAGACTCCAATGCTACGGACGACCGAATGGGGCGGGCGACGAATGGCTCGTTTAACTTCGCCTCAGAAGCCCCGAATGCAGCCATTTCGACCAACATCCTCGAGACGTTTCCTGAACCGAGGAATTTCGATACGAACGGGCTGGCGCAGTCGGGCACGCACGGCCTGAGTTTCAACCAGTTTTTTCCATGGATGCTGCCACAAACCGGCGGCGCGGAAGAATTGTTGAATCATGTGGGCCGGCATGAGTTAAACCAGACGGTGCTGAACTCGTTCACCAATGACTCTAATCTGATCTCCTTCACCAATCCTTTGGCGCGGCCTGCCTTCGGGATCATGAGTGCTAACACAAACTGGCTTCTAAACTTCGTGCAAATCGCCGAGGACCCTTTGAATCCAGGAGTCTATTTCGGGGTGGACGCCCCGGACTTCAGTGCCTCCGGAGGCACCCACGCCGCCGGGCAGATTATCACGGTCACCGGCCCGCCCAGCATGAACCCAACCCAGATGGTGGTGAACTATATCACGGCTAAGAACAATGGCGGGCCGAACCCGCTGGGCGTGTTCCGCAACCCTCTCCCGATGTCGGACGGGACTCTCGTGGCCGCGTTCGCTCCGGCTTCCGGCGTGGACAGCAATCTCGGAACGGCCGCCTTTCCAAATCCGCTCTATCATTTCCGGCTCATGGTCCTGACGAATGGTGGCGGGGCCTGGACCACCAATAGGTTCCTCACTCCCGGGCTCACGAACCCAGCCATTTACTGGGATGGCGCCACGTTGATCACCTATACCAACGCGCTTTGGGAATTGCAGCCGGTTGAAGTGCGCGCACGTCCCGTTCCGCAGCCTTGGCAACCCGGCGTCGCAACCATCGAGCAGCAGGTCTTTGCTGAGGAAGGTATGGATTTGCCCACGTTTCAAGCGGACTTGCAGGCGCGCGACCTGGCGCTTGTCATCAGCCGCAACGTCACCGCCCGTGACGGCGCGGACAAGCAGCAGCCCTATAACCTGCGGGTGCCAGGAGGAGTCCAGACGATTGGCGCCAACAGCGGCCGCATCTACGACATAACCCACCTCCAGTTCCTCCAAGCCGATTACCGGCGCGCCTATAACCTGGGAACAACTAATAGCCTGCCGGGCCGGCGTGTTCTTGCCACCCCTATGCACGACACGGTGAGTTTCAATCCTCCCAGCTCCAGAACCAACGCCCCTCCTGGGGGAACTGAATTGATGTCGGATGGGTCCCAGGCGACATTCATCCCGGCAGGCCGCGCCGTCACATGGCAACTCACTGGCACTACTAATGAGAGTCTTGTGAAGGAGCGCTACTGGGTCACTTTCCGAGCGGGAGAAATTCGCACTTGCGCCAATTGCCACGGCATCAATGCTGCCGATCAGAGTGGCCACGGTCCCCCCGCTAATCCGCCGCTCGCCTTGCGTGAGTTGCTGCGCTACTGGCGGACTAATGCCGCCAATGCCTACCAACTCAATGTTGCAGGGGGCGTCGGGAGCGGAGCTTTCGGGGCAGGGTCCATCCTCAGCCTGAACGCCAACCCCGCGCTTTCCGGCCAAAAATTTGCCCAATGGACCGGCGCCGGTGTGAGTAATCCAGCCTCGCCCACTACGCTCTTCATCATGCCGGCCGCGGACACCACCATAAGCGCCACCTACTCCAACTTGCCCGCGCCAAAAATTGTTTCAGTCCAGCAAACGAACACCGGCCAGCCCCCGCCTCAGATTCAAATTCAGGCGCTTGGCCAGACCGGGCAGTCGTACGTCCTGCAAAGCTCTTCGAACCTCCTGACATGGCTAAACGTGAGCACCAACACGACAGACGCCACGGGCCGCTTCCTTTGGTCTGTCCCGATTAATCCGGCCGCTCCCAAACAATTCTACAGGCTAACATTTCCCTAAGAGCCTGTTTTAAAATTCCGTGGAGTCCTGTTTTCGCGGAAAAGGCCGGATGGCGAGGCGCGACGAGGGAGCTTATGTGGAGTTCCACATAAGGGACCATACCCGCTAGTGGTCTGGGACCGAGGAGCAACGAAGCCAGCCGGCGTACGAAAACCCTCCGGGCGGCGGGTCTTCTGCCTGGCCACGTTGTTGTTCCTCGGTTAAAGCCCGCTGCGGGAATTCGCCCCGCGTCACGCCTAGTGGCCAGCCAAAATCCCTCGCCGCAGGACCCCACGCAATTTTAAAACAGGCTCTCAGGCCCTTGGAGGAGTGCGGCCTTGCATCTTGAAAAACACATAGGCCCAGATCGCCACCAGAATGAAGACCGCGATGGCCACGATCACGGCGATGATTTTTAAAACCCGGGCTTGCCGGAACAATTGTTCCGTCCGTTCTTTTTCTGCCTCCTTGAACAGGGCGAATTCCTTGTCCACGAAAGCCGGGGCAGCAATCTCAGCTCGGAGTTGGAGAAACTTCCAAGGATGTGCATCGCCCGCGAAGCTGTCGGGCAATTTGGTCAAGAGGTCGGTCGGAGCATATTGAAACCCGCTTTGGTTCCAAAACGGGGTGTTAAATTGCGTCCAGAGGCGGACCAACCCGAAGTTAGCAGCGAGGATTTTGGCCCGCTCCCAAAATTTTTCGCGCAAGGCATCGGCCTCTTCAGCATGCGCAAAGACCTCGCTATGCAGGTGACCCTCGCGCCCGACGATGCGGAATCCTACCGCTCCCAACACCTTGCCAGCCTCCCCTTCCATCACTTGAAATTCCTTGAAGCGTTTCTCCAGATCCTGCCAGGGCAGATTTTCTTGCTGCCACAGCGGCACGAGTTGTTGCAGGTCCTCGACCGTTGCCCGGCGAACCTGTTGGTTCGGTGTTGTCATCGGAGCGCATCATAGCGCCGGATCCTCGGAGGTAAAGTCTTTGATGAAGCGGTTGAAGGTTTGGGTCTTAAACGGGAGGTGGACGGAATTCTTGGCCAATTGTTTAGCAGGCCGGACTTGTCCGTACAGCCCGCATGACAGAATCATATTCGGATTGGCTGAATTGCCAGATCCTATTCTTTGTGCTCGGCTCAGATTCTTATGATTCTGTCCTGCCATGATTCTGTCGATTTCCTCCTCATCTGCCTTTCGCATCAAGGACGCTTGTCTCCGGGCGGTCCGGATTCCAATCGCCCCACGGCACTGCTTGGCAGAACTTTGCTAAAATTTCGGGTTGTGACGGAGTACCCGAAGCCTCCTCCGGTGCCCGCCGCGCCGTATCGTCCGCGTTTATCCAACGCAACAAAGTGGATGTTCAAGTCCAGCCCCCGAGGATCCTGACGCGCTATTCGCTTGATCGTTTCCACACAGGCTTCCTCTGGGGAGAGTCCCTGGCGCATATACTCCACTACCATGAACGAGCCGCAGTAACGCATCACATTTTCTCCCAAGCCCGTGGCTCCGGCCGCGCCTACTTCGTTGTCCACGTAGAGACCGCTCCCGATGATTGGCGAGTCGCCCACTCGTCCTGGAATTTTGCCCCCCACGCCGCTCGTAGAGCACCCTCCGGCGATGGTTCCGTCCGCGCCCAAGGCGAGGAGGGAAATGGTATCGTGATTCTTTGACGCCTTTTTCGAGTCTTGTTGGCCTTTCCACTTGAGCCATTGCTGGCGTTGACCTTCGTTGCGCGGTTCGACCCATTCAAATCCTTCTGCTAGGGCGAACTGGCGCGCTCCCTCTCCGACCAGCATCACATGCCGGGTTTTTTCCATGACACGGCGGGCCACTGAAATCGGATGGCGGATACCTTCCAAAGCCCCTACGCTTCCCGCCTTATGTCCAGGACCGAACATGATGCAGGCGTCCAGTTGAACCACACCCGCGGAATTGGGGGTGCCTCCAAGGCCTACTGAGGCATTGGCGGAGGCTTCGACCACCCAAATGCCCTGCTCTACCGCGTCTAATGGTGAGCCCCCATTCTCCATCACCTTCAAGCCTGCGTCGTTGGCAGGTTTGCCAAAGGGCCAGGTGGAGACGAGGAGTGGCCGTTCCTCTTTCTGAATTGCCGCGGGGGGGTTCTCGTCAGCGCCCATTGTGACTGCTGGCGTCATGCCACTGGCGCCAGCCAGAGCAGCCTGGATGAGAAATGTTCGTCTTGAGACAGCCATAATTGATTCAGGTTCATCGGCGGCGAGTCTTTCGCTGTGCAGGCCAAGCCGCTGATTCCGATGTTGCCTCGAGCCCGTTCATGGCCGCAAGGGTGACAGGACGCATAAGGAAAAGGAAGCTTGAAGAAAGCTGTCAAATAAACTATCCACGGGCGTGAAATCAAAAAAACCACGCTTTCCACGCTTCTTTGCCAGCGTGCTGGCCCTCGTTTTCCCTATGCACCTATTCGATTTGCGGGCCCAGGAAACGAATGGAAATTCTAAATTTCCCTGTGCCCAGGAAGAAGTGGCTCATTACACTTCTTACCATATTAGTGAAGCGGTGAAAATTGATGGTCACCTGGACGAAGCGTGCTGGCAAGCGGCGCCGCGCTCGCCCCGTTTTATCGATATCATCACCGGCAAACCCACCGTGCACGACACGCGGGCGGCAGTGCTGTGGGATGATGAAAACCTCTACGTGGGGTTCTGGGTCGAGGAACCGCACGTGCGGGCGACTTTCACCGATCATAATTCGCCCATTTATTATGATAACGACGTGGAGGTCTTCATCGCGGGCAAGGACGCTTACTATGAATTCGAGATGAATGCCAAAAACACTCTCTACGAAGTCTTTTTTGTTTGGCAAGACGCTTATGACAAAGGCGGGTATGCAGAAGTGCCTGCCCTCCGCAAAGCCAAGATGAGGGGGTTCAATGGGGTTGGATTTACTACCCATCCGCGCGGTGGCCGATTGGGCTCATGGGACTGGCGGTTCCCAGGGCTTAAGACGGCCGTCTTTGTGGATGGAACTTTGAACGAGGACAAGGATCGCGACCGTGGTTGGAGGGCGGAACTGGCCTTTCCCTGGCAGGGAATGAAATGGCTAGCCAAAGCCGATAACCGCTCGCTGCCGCCAAAGCAGGGGGATATATGGCGGATCGATTTTTCCCGGTTTAATCAGTACAAAGCGGCGCCACCGGACAATGATTCCGGAGGCTGGTTTTGGAGCCGGCACGGTGTCTGGGATTCCCATATTCCGGAATGTTTTCCCTACATCCACTTTTCGACAAATGATGTTGCGACTCTCCTGCGCCCGAAGTGAAAGGATGCTCGGTAGATGGGCCCAGATTGATGACACCCCCGCAAGCAAGGCAGGCACCAACCCACGGGACTCTTTGCGTTCTTTGCTCTTCGGGGAGACGTTTGGGGAAGCTAGTGGCACAAATCTGGCTCCTAAGTTGACGCCGAGACCTCTCCCGCAGCATTTGGGATCTCGGGATAGTGAGACGATCTGATTTATGAAAAGCACTAAGACGATGAAGTTGAGCTTGTTTGCACTCCTGAGCGTGGTTGGGATTTGCCTTACCCTGCCAGCGCAGGAAACCCTGAATGTGGAGCGAGTCTTTTTAAAGGGAGGCATCCTATTTATAGTACAGGAGGGCAAAAGCCTCTCGACGACTAACCAAGTCATCCTTCCAAACGAGATTGCGGTCCAAACCAACGGCATCTTCCGCGTGAAGAACGGGAAGAAACGGCCCTTACTCGAGGGGCAAGCCTTGGGGATGGATGGCATGTTGACCAGCCCAGACGGCACGGTGAGACCCGTTTTCGACCACATTGCATTCCTCAAAGGCCAACCCGTGGTCATAAAGGATGGCGATATCTCTATCCTGCAAGATGAAGTAGATCTGCCCGGTGGGCAGCGTGTCACAGCCGATGGCTATCTTTACGCAAAGTCTGGCATGCGCCGAAAATTGTTGGACGGAGAGATTATCGATATGGGAGGGAAGGAAATCCGGGCCAACGATACCATTACCCTCAAAGAAGGAAAGGTGATGGTGCAGAAGGACGGCACTTTGTTGGAGGTCCAGCCGGGTCGAAGCGTGATGATGAATGATGGTACGAAAGTTTTTGGCGATGGAACCTTTGTCACAAGGGACGGCACGAAAAAGAATCTCGCCCAAGGCGAAATTGTCGTGGTTGATGGGGTGGCGCCGAAGAACCCCTAAACCGAGCTTCTTAACTGGGGCCACCTGTCTCGAATACGAGTCGCGTCTAAATGCGTCTATTAGGCATGTTGCCTCTTCTAAAACGTGCCCTATCCCCGTCGCTCCCTCCGCTTGTGTTGGCGCTCATGGCCTTTCTCAGCGCGTGGAATATACGGGCTGATGTGGGCGATCCTCAAATCCGCACCGATCATCCCTGGTATCCCGGGGAATTGGGGTGTTCAACCTTCGAGCGACTCTTCACTTCGGAAGCGGAGCAGTATGAGCGCGTGACGGGGTCAAAACCGGTTTCCGATCAAGACAGAGCGTTGGCAGCATGGTTTTGGCGGAATACCCATTATTGGCATGGCGAAGAAGGCGCGGAGGACCTGTGGGCCACTGGATTTAGCAAAGGCGACTTGCGGGCGCGCGAGTATTGGACCGGACTGTTTGCCCACGGGTTTGGCCTCTGCGGCACTACCCACTCACAATGGACTGCCGAAATGGAACAGCTTTTTGGACATGCGAGGAGTCGGGCAGCAGGCGTGCACGGACACAATTCCTTCGAAGTCTGGTTAACGGGGGGAGTTTATGGCAGCGGCAAGTGGGCCCTGCTTGACCATGACATTTCCACCGTCATCTTCAGCCAGGATGGCGACCGCTTGTTGTCCATCCCTGAAATCCGCCCGGATCTGAAGCGGCTCACGGATCGCAAATTTGCTCCTGAGAAACAGCACGGCTGGCTGGTCTGTGGATTATATCCGGAGGAGGGGGGCGTTTACAAAGAGTACACGACTGCCGAGTACTTGGCCGGTTACGCCGGACCTCCGCCCATGGTGCATTTGCGCCGTGGAGAAACGTTCCGACGCTATCTGCGGCCGGGGCTGGAGGATGACAAGACCTTTGTCTTCTGGGGGCGCAATTACGGAACCGCCGGCATTCCTGGTCCAGAACGCTCACTCACCTGGGTCAATCAGCCCGAAAAAATGAGAGGCTCGCGCGTGGGTGCCGGCTACAAACCCGGCCAGACGCGATTTGCCAACGCCGTTTATAGTTATCAGCCCAACTTCAGGAACGGCGATTATCGTGAGGGTGTAATCGGAGAAAGTGAGCACGAGATCACATTCGAATTCTATTCGCCTTACATAATTGCAGCCACGCCACCGAATGATAATCCGTGGGGAATCTACGACACAGGCTGCGGCCACGGCCTCGAACTTAACGGAAGAGCAACCTGCGCCGTGAGTATCTCAGTCGATCAAGGTGGAACTTGGAAAGATTGCGGCTCCTTTCGGGATGGCATGGATTTAACCGACTATGTCAAAGGACATCGCCAATATTTTCTGCGTTTGGGCGCCGGGGCTAAGCAGTTAATTGATTCTGGTTTGACCATCCGCACGGTGTGCCAAAGCGCAATCGGCATTTTGCCTCGGCTTCAGGACGGCCAAAATACCGTTACGTTTGCGTCTTCCAAACAGGGGCTTGTGTCCGCTGGTCCTAATAAAGCTCAAGCGGGCAGACACATCGTGGCGGGAGCGTTCGACAGTCCAACTGTTACTCTCCAACTCGACAGCCCCCGGCATGAACCCATCACTTCTATCTACGCCTCCGCACAAGTCGCGTCCGGCAATCCGCCCCTTTTGAGCGCCCTTTATCAGATTGAATACTCCTTGGATGCAGGCCGGACATGGAAACCGATAGTGAAGGATTGGTCTTTTTTGACTCGCGGACAAGAGCCCGGCGATTTCTGGTCTCAAAGCCTTTGTTATGGCTTCCTCGACGTGACGCGTTTTAGTGCATCCAATGTTCAGGTTCGGTTTCGCAACAATGCTGGCAAAAAGTATCTTCGGGCGGAGGCCAGCCTCGTTTATCGCACAGACTCGAAGGATGCAACTCGGGTGATGTTCGACTGGAGTGATCGAGCCGGCCATCACGCCGATTCGCATCTATTCACAGGCGAGAGCGCCGCCTCCTGGAAATTGAGGACTGGACAAGACGTGGAAACCCGTTGGGTCGAGTTTGCAGTGATTCCGCAGTAACCACTTTATTACCAGGGTGTCCTTTCTCTAGCGGAAAGCCTAGGGCGAGTTCTGCGTTCGGCCTCCCTCGCCTAACGTGAAACCAGCCGGTAGAACTTGTTTCCGATCACGCCAGAGACCGTGAAAGGCGAGGACGTGGCCAAGTCGTGCCAGTCGCCTGGCGCGCCGCCGAGCGTGCTCGAACTTTGCAAGATGCAAGTAGCGCCATCCCATGACACCACTACCTGGCCGTTAGCATCCAGGCTGATCCATAACCGAGGCGCAGCCCGTGACGTGGCAATTAGTGGTGCTTGGCAAGCCCCAAGGCGGAAGTTGGGATCCGTCGTAAGGACGAATTGGTCGAGCTTCAGCCCGTCTTCGCGCATGGTGATGCGCAGGGTGTGGATACCCGGGCTAGGCACGGTCACATAAGAGCCCGCACCAGTAACCGCGGATTTATATACCCAACCCCAAGACAGGGCGCCAGCCGGGCAGGTGCCACCCCAATCGTTGATGTTGTCGCCAACCCGGTTGTTTTCATTGGCGTTTGGAGCTGCCCCATCGAGAGAAATGTGGAGGGAATTGCCGCCACCAGTGCTATCTCCAGTGCCGCCGCGCACCCAGAAGAAGTAGTTTCCAGCCACCGGGAAGTCGATGGAATACTCCAGGTAAACCAGAGGACCAAAGTTCGGGCCGTTTCCAACGTTGAAACCGCTATCCGGCAGCGCGACCATATAACCAGTGCCCGAAAAACCGAGGAACGAGTTATCGAAGACCCAACTGGGGGCGCCAGAACTGCTGAAGTTAGCAGAGAAGTTTTCTGCCTCGATGACGACCATGTTCTGTGGACCACTGGCGCTCGGCACCGTCAGGATGACTGTCGATGAACCAGGTGGAACGACGTTACTTCCAGGACACAGGTCGGCAATGCTGTTTACGCTCAACAGATAACAGTTGCCGCTCGCAGCTCCGGTAACGTTCAGCATGACGGTTTTTCCATCCGACCTGAGCGTGGCGCTATTAACGGTCGCTCCGCCGTTAATCGTATAATTGGCGGCCATATTGGCCGAAGCGGGATCCAGCGATTTGTCGAACACTACCGTGACACCACCCGCGCCGATGGTTGCGGACACCAGATGGGGCGGCACAGTGTCCGGAGTCACAGTGACCGTGCCCGAAGCATTGGCAGTGCTAAACAGATCGGTAACGACGACCTTATAGACGTTTCCACTGTCCGCGGGCAAGAGCGTCGGGGTAGTGTAAATGGAGCCAGAGGCCCCCGGTATCAGGGTGCCATTCCTGAACCATTTGAAGCAGTAAGGAGGTGATCCATTGGCGACTGCCGTCAGGGTGGCAGACGTGCACTCAGGCACGGCTTGGCTAGCAGGCGAAGCCGTCACGGCCAGCGGACCGAGCACGAAATCGTTGATGCAGACATCGTCGATATAGGCGAGCTCATTAGCGCCACCAGTGCGGGCCGCGAACACATATTGATTCGCTGTGATACCAGTATAATTGGGTATCTGAGCAGAGACGACGAAGCTATCGTAATGGAACGTGGCCAAACCGTCGCAACTCACTTCCACCGTGGCTGGCACGAAGACGTTTTTCTCAAGTTCCGCCGGGCCATTGAGTGCTCCGCCTCCAATTTGCGTGAACGCCAGACGAGCGCCATTCCAACGAACCTCGATACCCACTTCGGCACCGCCATTGTTGAAAGTATCAACGGTAACACTCAGGCCGTTGAAACCACCCTGCTCCGGGGTGAAGCCGGTCCCAAGATTCACACCAGCACTGAAGCTGACGCCATCGCCGGCGATGCCGATAGGGCCAGAGAGCAACTGGGCCCAGCGCGCCTTGAAATACTGGAAGGTCTGAACTCCAGCCAGTGGGATTGTCCAGTAGTTAGCCTGGTCATTGACCTGCTCGGTCAAATGCAAAGAGCCATCTGGTCCCACCGCGGGAGGAGTTGACCCGCTCGCAATGGTGCCAGGGGGTAGTTCAGCACTAAAATCCGTGCAGAACCGGCCAGGCGCTTGAGCCAGGGTGAAGTTAGTGGGGTCAGTAACAATCGAGTTCGCGGGTGTTTCAAGATCGACTAAAGCCGCGATTTTCAAGAGGTGGATTGTATCCCGCAGGATCGGGTCAGTGGTGATGACAACTTCGCTTGAACTTGAACCGTAAGCAACGCTGTGGACCAATAATGAGCCCCCATCCATCGAGTAATTTCCCGCGTTTAAGGCCACCGGTTTGTTGTAAACCAAATAAATATGACCCGGATCATTCCGGGTGGAAGCAGCGAGCGCGAGCGGGTTATGGCGCACGTGCACTCGTGCGCTGCAACTGGTGCTGCTGAAGCCGTTGCTGAGGGTCACTGTGTAAGTGTCCGCATCATTGGCTTCACTGAATGGAGCGGTGTTATAACCCGGCGCAGTCGCCCCGGCAATCGCCACGCCGTTTGACTTCCATTGGATGCTGTAGGGCGGCGTCCCATCCGGTGCCACGGAGAAACTTGCAGATTGGCCCACAAACGCAGATTGGTCGCTGGGTCCTGGGTTGCAGAAAATATCGCCTAAAGTATCGAAAATTATGCCGTCTGGCCCTAAACGTTTGGGCAGGAATTGATCAACCGTGAGCGCGCTGGGGGTCCCGTTCGTTGGAGGGTTGTAGTCATTGATGACGTACGTCACGCCCCATTGGTCTCCAAAAGTTCCTTCCGTGTGATCAATCTGCAGATAGACCAATTGCCCCTTGGTGAGCGGGATTCCGTTCGGAAATCCATTTTCTACCGAGCCGTTGACGGGAAAGCCGCCCCGGCCCCAATTCTGGTCCCACTGCCGGTAGCCCGCCCAGGCTGGCTCATAGCAAATTAGAACCTTATGGGCAGGAATAGCGTCTGTCGCCAGGAAGGTTTTGCTGCCATCATCCGAGGCGGACCAGAAGTAGTAGTTACCCGTTTGCGGAACCACCCAAAAGCCGATGGCTTCGTCGGCGTAGTTGTCATCCAAGTCCAGCCAAGGCGACTCGAAGTCGGTAAAAACACCATTGCCGGGAGGAGGGACAGGTATATGATCAGAGTAGATGTGATCCGGCGGAGTGAGGGCTCGCCCGCTGGCCAGGAAGGTCTCCGGATTGTTCCCGTAGGAATTACCGTCCCATTTCTTATCCAATATTCGGAAAGCTGGATATTCCTGGCCATGCACGAAGCCACAAATGCTCGGGTTTGGATTGATGACGAAGCCGTCCTGAGCATGGGCGTCCTGAATGGTAACGTAGTAGGTGTTAGTATCGGTCAACAGGTCTGGGCTCACATTCAGCTTGATGATGCCCTGATTTTCAGCATAACCGAGGCCCGAGATCGTGATGGGCGTGAGCGTGCCATTGATGTTGTTGCTGCAAATGACGGTGTAGGCGCCATCCAACCGCATTTGTCTATTGAAGGTTAGGTAGAAGGCATGGCAATTGCCCCGGCTGCTACAACTGACTATGATTGGATTCAGGAGCACATGCAGAGTGGCCGTGCCGCTACACGTCCCGCCACAGGCATTGCTCACGCAAACTGAAACCTGCATGTCATCCATCGATGCCTGCACATTCGACACGGACAGAGTGGCCGAGTTGGCGCCCGTTACCGACACGCCGTTGGTTTTCCAATAGAACGTGTGGGGAGGCGTCCCATCCAGACTCACAGTGAAACTCGCCGTTGCGCCAATCCGAACCGTGACATCCGTTGGTCCGGACAAAATGGCGGGCGCACCCAGGTTGTAGAAAAGGTAGCCATGTGAGAAGCGAGAAGGGATGAAGTGGCTTTGGTCAATGGGAGATTGCCCGTTGGTGAACGCGTTTCCCGTCCCGGCGTCCCACGCAGCCGACGCGTTGTTCGCGCCGAGGCCTTCCGAATGGATGAGTTCAAGGTAATAGCGACCGCCCGCTTTCAATGGAAGGGGAGCCGATTGGTTCTCAACCGGAACTCCACCGACGCAGGTTCGGTGGTCGCAGGAGGCGAATTGCCGGCTCATATTATATTGCGGTTCAAAAGCGATCTGCGTCTTATGGGTTCGTTGATCATCGGCGCTCAGGTAAAGCTTGCTGTTATCATCGGAGGAGCAAGCAAAACGGTAGTTGCCATTGGCTGTCGGCGCCAACACGCCAACAATGCGACCGGCGAACCGCTCACTCGTCCCGCTGTCGGGCATGCCTTCCTCGAATAACCCTCCTGCTCCATCTTCGCTCGGCGGACGCCCCAAAGTGGAAACGGGGAGACCCATATTGTAAGCCTGGCTGGCCAGAATCGGGCCTGTGCTCCCATCGCTAATCTGGTTGTATTGAACATGGATTCGCCGTTGCTCAAAACCTTTGCCGTGAACGAACGAGGCGCTCAGGCAGCCGGCATCAATTACGGTACCGCTGGCATCCGTCACGCTTGGAGCAACCGAGACGGTGTAAGCGCTTCCTTCAGTCAGCCCAGCAGTCAGCAGCACCACCGTGTTCGGAGTTGGCCTGGCCCGCAAACCGTTCACGACCATCCCGCCAGAAATAGCGTAATTGGCCGAATTGCTCGTGCCAGCTCCAACCGGGCGATTGAAATAGAGAGTGATTTGGTTTGGACATCCCAGGCTATCGGCAGCGCCGAGGCAAAACCGAGGGGTAGTCTCATTGTAATTGGTGAAGACCGCGTCAGCCGTGGGAGTAGCGCCGCTGTGCCGGCTCACCGACAAACCCAATGTCACCCTGTCTGCGAATCCTCCCTGAGACCAGAGAGCGGTGTCCTGTTGAGCGACCTGGGTCCAATTGCTGCCATCCACACTGCTGTACCCTGTGAAAACTTTTGTCTGGCGGGACAGGCGAATCCACGCATCCGGATAAGCGGGGGTTGAACCGATGCCATCCTCGTGCTGGCCGCCATTATCGCCATTCACGTTCACGTTGCCGGTGCGATACGCCAGAACCACATCGTTGGCGCCATTGCCGCCGTTGCCTGTGGGAACATTCGGCGGTGTCACGCGCATGAACACCATGCGGCTGTCCTCAGCCAGGGATTCACGAACCATAATGCCCGCTTTCGACCAACGTGCCGTAGGCTGCAGACTCACCACCCGCACCTTCACATCGAAGTCGCCCGCAAACTCATGGCAGGCATAAGTGAGTTCGTCAAAATCGTCCCAAGTATCGTTGCCGCCGCCGCTGATGTCGTAAGCTTCTCCTCCGGGACCAGCGCCGTCGTAGGTGACCGTCCCGACAGGGTTTCGTCCAAGGTTGATGGTGTGGTCGAGTGTTTGAGCCTGGGAGGAGCCGACGCCCAGCATGGGAAAAGTTACGGCGAGGATTGCTATGCTGCGGAAGACACTGCGCATAATTTCATCATGGCAAGAAACCCACCGTTGCTTGGTGGAAACTGGATACCAGAATAAAGCAGGTCCGGCAAGCACAATTACCGGGCGCAGCAGCGGCGGAGCGGAGGAAGGCTGGCTGGAAAATCTCAACGCGCTCTCGTACGCGAACGTTGCTGCGCCCGAGGACGGGCGCACTCCGAACGGAACCACCGTCAGCTCGCGATTGCCCCCAAATTACCCGCTCGGCCATTTGAACAGGGCCATTTAATTCTTGGCATCGTGGGAGAAGCGGTGTAGGGACTTTGGTTATCGATTCATGAGCAACGCGCCCCTGAGCCATGTCACCCACGCCAGCGAAAGCTGCTCCGCTCGGGTCCCGTGGTGGAAGCTCTTAAATAAGTATCATTGGTTTGTCTTTGCTTTGGCGTCCTTTGGCTGGTTGTTCGATTGCTTCGATCAGCAGATCTTTACGATGTCACGCTCGATTACCATGCGTGACTTGATGCCGGCGGCGGATAACGCCACGCAACTTTCCTACGGCAGTTGGGCGACCTCTATTTTCATTCTGGGTTGGGCCACAGGGGGACTTATTTTTGGAATGATGGGGGATCGGTGGGGACGGGCCAAAACGATGGCGGCCACCATTTTAGTCTATGCGGTCTGTACCGGCTTAAGTGGATTCGCCAAGACTTGGGGGGTCTTCGCGCTCTTTCGATTCATGACCGGGGCGGGGGTGGGCGGAGAGTTTGCTGTGGGCGCTGCCTTAATCGCCGAAGTCATGCCCGATCGGGCGCGGTCTCATGCGCTCGGCTCCCTCCAGGCGCTTTCCACCGTGGGGAATATTCTCGCAGCCGTTTCCCTGGGTTTGGTGGTCCCAACAGAAAAATTAGGCTGGGGTTGGCGAGGCCTTTATTATTTGGGGGCGTTGCCAGGACTGATGGCGGTCTTCGTTTTCTGGAGGCTCAAGGAACCGGAACGGTGGGTCGCTGCCAAAGCGGCAGCGGCAAAGCAGAACTCCGCTGCGCAATTCGGACGGCTTAGCCATTTGTTCACTCAACCAAGATGGCGCCGACATACTTTGGTGGGAGTGGGGCTGGCCGTCGCTGGACAGATCGGTCTATGGGGCGTGGGCTTTTACACGCCCGAACTGATCGATTCCGCCATACCGACTCTCGAGAAGAACACTCGCCCCAAGATCGAGGCCATCATGGAATCCTCCTCGCCGGAAACCCTGACGGCCGCCATCAGCGTCCTGGATGGAAAAGAGAAACAGAAATATCTCGAACTGGTTCGGCGCGTTTCCAGCCGCTCCGAGAGGGCTGAAGCTGATCAAGCGTTAGCCAACCCTTTGAGCCCGGCGCGCAAGGAAAGCCTGCGGATGCTGCTGCAAAAGGCGATTACGGACGACGAGAAAACGAGCCTGAAATCAAAGGGAGGTTTTCTCCAGCAGATCGGCGCTTTCTTCGGCATTTCCTGTTTTACCATTCTGGCCGCGCGTTTTGGCCGGCGGGGCTCATTTTTAATCGCATTGATCCTGGCCTGGGGCAGTCTTCTTTTGGCGTTCTCCACGTTCCACGAACCGAAGCAAATTTGGTATCTCTGGCCAATTCTTGGGTTTGGCACGCTCGCCCCCTTTGGGGGTTATGCGATCTATTTTCCGGAACTTTTCCCGACACGCCTGCGCACC
Source organism: Verrucomicrobiota bacterium (assembly GCA_038228235.1). Lineage (GTDB taxonomy): Bacteria > Verrucomicrobiota > Verrucomicrobiia > Limisphaerales > JBBRPK01 > JBBRPK01. The sequence goes on along the minus strand of JBBRPK010000066.1, from coordinate 5,954 downwards.
ACCGGCACCAGCTTTTGCTATAATGTGGGACGTTACATCACGGCTTTTGGTTTGTTGCTTCTTGGACCGCTCGCAAGGCACCTTGATGGCTTGGCGGGACTTTCGGGCTTTCGCCTGGCCGCGATGGTGTTAGCCTCGGCCTACCTGATCGGGATAGTCGCTTTGATTTGGGCGCCAGAAACGGTCGATCAACCCTTGCCGGAAGACGAAAAACTCACGGCGCATTGAATCAAAATGAAAAGAATTTGCCAAACCGCGCTTCTCGCGCTAGATACAAACAAAGCGACAAGCCGAAGACAGCTTTTGAGCCTATGAATGATTCGAATAATCCCCTGGCGAACCTTGAAGAATGGGAAGGCTTTCTCAAGCAACGTTATCCGGAAGGCCACTCTCCTGCCCAATCGTTTCAAACGACCGACCCCGACAAGAAAAAAGAGGAATTCCGCAATTATGAAGCGGATGCGCGGCCTTCTGTTCGCGAGTTCTATCGGTTGAATCATCGGTACCAGACCTACGAGTTCGGGCAGGCGAAACGAAAGGAATACCTTTCCCTCAATCGGCGGCAAATGAGCGTGTGGGAGGCGCTGGAGTATTTAAACACCCTGATCGATGACAGCGATCCGGACACCGACCTTTCGCAGCTTGATCACCTGCTCCAGACCGCGGAGGACATCCGGCAAGACGGTCATCCGCGCTGGTTTATTTTAACCGGCCTCATCCATGATTTAGGAAAGATTCTTTGTTTGTATGGCGAACCCCAATGGGCGGTGGTGGGTGACACCTTCCCGGCCGGCTGTGCCTGGTCAAAGCGCATTGTGTTCCCGGAATTTTTCGCGGCGAATCTCGATGCGAAGGAGCCGCGTTATCAGACCCGATTGGGCCTTTACGAGGAGGGTTGCGGTTTGAACTCTGTTTCGCTTTCCTGGGGTCATGACGAATATCTTTATCAGGTTGTGAAAGATCACCTTCCGCCGGAGGCCCTCTATATGATTCGCTACCACTCGTTTTACCCGGCGCATCGTGACGGAGAATACACTTATCTGATGAACGAGCAGGACCGAAAAATGTTTCAGTGGGTGCAGGCGTTCAATCCTTACGATCTCTACACGAAGAGTCACGAAAAACCGAATTTGGGAGAATTGCGGCCTTTCTATGACGAATTGATCAAGGAGTATTTCCCGGCCACTCTGCGGTGGTGACGGAGATTGCCTGGAGCGCCGCAGCAGTCTTTGAAAGGGGTTTGCAAATCTGCTCTCACCTTCATTCCCATCATCATCGGGCTGAAGATCGCCCCCTCCAAAGGAGAGATATTGTGATTATTTCAGCTTGGCCAAAGTTTCCTGAATAGCGTTGAAATTCGGTAAATCCTTGGGTGTGGGGGTTTGTTCGCTGTACTGGACGGCCCCGTTGCGGTCGATGACGAAGGCCGCTCTCGCGCTCACCGCCCCCAGGCCGAGCAAATCGGGCAAAAGGGTTCCGTAAGCCTCGGCGACTTTTTTATTCAAGTCACTGGCCAGCGTCATGCCGATCTTTTCCTTTTGCGCCCACGCTTCCTGGGCAAAAGGGCTGTCCACGCTGACAGCGATAACATCGGCGTTCAGGCGGGAGTAGGCGTTCAACCCTGCGGTCACATCGCACATTTCTTTGGTGCAGACGCTCGTGAAAGCAAGTGGGAAAAAAAGCAGGACGGTATTCTTTTTTCCGTAATTATTGCTTAGTGTCACATCCACCAGGCCGCTGGCCTGTTTGGATTTTAAAGTAAAATCGGGGGCTTTGGAGCCAACTGTGATTGCCATAGTTTATAATGAGTTCAAGTTAATATTCGATTCCGTCCTGCTTTTATAGTCGCCGGGTTGGAGGCTGTCAAATTGCGATTCGCGCCGGAGCTTCCGTTACGCTGCCGGCAGCACTTCCTGGGCGTGCTCGGCCGGCTTTACCTTGGGCCAGACTTTTTTAATAGGGCCATCTGGTCTCTCTTATTTTCAATTTCCAGGCGAAAATCCACTTCATCGGCCCCCGCGCGAATTTCATGGAAGATTTCAACACTTGGTAGGACCTCCGCTCGCAAGCGCAAGTATTTTCCGCCGGGATCGGTGGGCTTGCTCAAAGAGCCGAACCCCGTTGGAAGCGGGCTATTGCGGTTTGTCTCGCCGTACGACCACAAACCAGGACTCGTCCTTGGTCCTCTCGCCGCCGATGATGCCCATATGCGTCCGGACCAACTGTCGGGATCTTTCCATCAGCCTGCCTTTTAAATAAAGCCTGATTTCAATTTCCGCTGGATTGATAAGTTCAATTTCCACCTCGCGCACGTCGGAGAGGCGATACCTGATGAGCTTGTTTTTTTCTACGGGAACGGTCTGGCGATGAACTTCCCAATAATTTTTCCATCGAAAGACCGGCGACAATCGATTGGTCAATTTCGGACCGATGGGCTTCCAAGTAGCGTCCTGGATTTGCTCCTGATCCGTTCCCCGGATGAGCTGCACGTAATACGTAATCGGCTGGCCCTGTGCTGCCGCGCTGCAAAGAAAAAACGCCAACGCCCCCAGGAGCAGCGGGCAAAAAAGGCGATTCAGTGTGCAGCGGAGTTGCATATATCTGATCTGACGTAATCCGTCATCGGCGTATTTCAAAATACTTGCGCCAATCGTGATTTCCTGGCGTCGCTTGAAGGAAAGGGGCCTTTTCGGGTTTAACGCGAAGGATAAAACTGGTAAAGCATGAGGTAAACCAGCACGCCGGTGACCGAAACGTACATCCAGATGGGCCAGGTCCAGCGGGCAATTCTTCGATGCAAATCAAACCGCGCCCTTAAAGCCCGGTTCAACGTAATAATTGCCAGCGGTAATATGAGCATCGCCAGAAGAATATGAGAAATTAACATCGTAAAATAAACAGGGCGGATCCATCCCTGGCCGGAAAACCGGGTCACCGCTTTGACGCCCAGATGGTAAGTGAGATAGCACGCCAGGAACACAGTCGATGTTCCAAAAGCGGCGATCATGCACGTGCGATGGGCGGGGATGTTCTTGCGCCGGATGAACACGAAACCAGCGGCCAGGAATATGGCGCTCAGCCCGTTTAAGGAGGCGTTGATGGGAGGGAGATCGGAAAGGGTCATGGGCTGCTGAGTGAGGCTTGGAAAGGAGCAGTTTCTCTTGCTATTTTTCGCTCATTAATTTTTTTACCGCGTCAAGAATCTTTGGTTTCATTTCAGGGTCATCACTCTCCACGCTGCCCCGGAGCCGCCCCTGTCTGTCCACGAGCACAAAGAGGGTGCTATGGATGAACAAGTCGCGCTCGTTTTCGCGCTGATCCGTTTTTTTTTCCACCGCCGCCAGTTTCAAGCCATCGACGGTCACTCGGGCGATTCCCTCCTTGCTGCCGGTGAGGAATGTCCATTGAGCGAAATTGGCTTTGAACCGTTCTGCGAATCTTTTTAAAACTTCGGGCCGATCAAAATCAGGGTCAGTTGTGAGGGTCACCAATTTAGCGGGCAGGACCTTTTGCAGATCGCTCATACGCTGAGTAATAATCGGGCAGGGCCCAGCGCATCGAGTAAAAATAATGTCCGCCACCCAAACCTCCCCTCGCAAATCGGCGAGAGAAAACGCATGTCCGTCTTGATTCGTGAGCGTAAAATCCGGGAGTTGCGCAATCGGGCGCAGGTCAAGGGACCGGCTTTGTTCCGGCCCACCCGTTGCTTGAGTTTGTGGAGTTGCTCCGATTCGTGATCGAACAAAGGCGAGGGCGATGACCAGGATGGTCAACAGCAGCGCGCTCCAAACAAACCACTCAATTTTTCCGTTGGCCCGATTCATGGCAGCTTTCTTTCCAGATAATCAATCCTCGCTGAGAACGAGGGTCAAGGCGAGCGGGAAGTGTGGATCGGAGGGACGGACCTTGAATGGGATTCAAGGCATCAGAACCTGTTTTGAAATTGCGTGGCGTCCCGCGGCGAGGGATTTTGCCTGTGGCCAAAATCCTTCCGCACAATCTCGTCTCACTCGAATGGGGGCGAACGCTCCTTCGCTCCTGGAGCGCGGGTCTGTGACCCGCAGCCGTTGCGCCAGCCAAAACTCGTTCGGACGTGCTGCGGCTCATAGAGCCGCGCTCCTCTCTTTTTTCCTGCCGCTCTTCGTTTCCTTCGTTTGCTTCTGGTCAAACCTCTTTTTCCCCCTCCTGCGTCTGCCAAAAATGCGCTTAATCCAACAGCATTGGGGGCGGGGTGAGGGTGCCGTCTTTCCTGGTTTGCCCGCTGGCGAATCAATTCAGCCTCCGAGCGGCGCCATCGGAGATGGACAAGTGGTCCGGGAAACTCCAGGGTTTTCCCATGCCGACATGGTTTCACTTCAATGGTTTCAGGCGGGCATTAAGAGCCTGTTTTAAAACAGGCTCTAAGCGCAACAGCCAGCTTCTTTGGGTCATCATCCTGAGTTGCTGGACGGCGAATGCTGGCGCAGGCACGAGCCTCGACTTCTGGCATTCATACACACCACCCGAAACCGGGCAGAAGCATTATAGTTTCCACCTGGTTAACTATAAGCGCGGGCTTTTCTTTGGCTCATGCGGCCTTGCCACAAGATCGCAGCAGTGGGCCTTCCAATTCGACCTGGGGGGCGAAGGGTTGCGCTACGGCCCGGAGCAAATCAGCCTGTCAAACGAGGACGGAAAACAAATACACATCGTTTCGGGGCAAATATCCATTGACCCAAAACAAACCAGAGCTCTGATTGCTCTCGAGATTGAGCAAGCGGGAGCGACAAATCATTTTGGCGGCAACGGAAATTACCCCATCAAAAAGCTCAAATAATCTTAGAGCGTGTTTTGAAATTGCGTGGAGTCCTGCGGCGAAGGATTTTGGCTGGGGTTAAGTGGGTTGAGGCGCAACGAACGTCATCGTATTTACGCCTCAGACCACTTAGCATCCGCACGGAAGGGCGCGTTCCACGAGTCACTCGACCTGTTGCCACGAGTTTCACGAATAAAGGCGAATTCCGGCCCTGAACCCCGTCCCAGCCCACGCATCTCCAGCGAAAAAACAAAAATCCCTGAAGGCTCGGTTAGCCTCGGATTACCTCGGGACGCGATCTTGGGGGAGCCTGGGAAGCACATTGAGCAGACGCACTCATTGCAGCGATCGGCATCGAGCTTTTCCTTCAACATGGCTCGGTAAGAGCCAGTGGTAATTGATAGAGAAAAATCCTCCTGAAGATGACTGATTTTGACCTGTTGCGGCCAAAAGTGCCCCAAGTGGGGGTTTTCTGCGAAAAAAGAAAAATCCCGGAAGGCTCGGATAGCCTCGGTTTACCTCCGTTTACCTCGGGAGGCGGCCTTTTGAGGGGCACAGAAGCAAACGGAGCAAACGGAGACGAAGACTGGAAAGCCTCAAGAAGCCGCTCCAGTTCAGGGCTCATTGAAGCAATTCTTAAGAATCTCGGCTCGCCGCTGGTCGCTTAATTTCGGTCCGTGCCAGAGGGCAAGCTTGGCCTGCAAGCAGCGCTGGGTCGCGGCTGCTAATTCGCGACCGAGCCGCGCTTCCAAATGAGCGATGAAATCCTGCATACGGGCATGGCCAAGGCTTCCGTTATCCTAAATTCAATCTGCCCCCGCCGGGGGGGAAGGGGCAAGCCGCCATTTTTGCCAATCCTTCCCGTCTCTGTTCTTTCTCTACGTCTTTCGCGTCCCTGCGGTTCAATGCTTTTCACTCGCAATCAAAGCGCCGCCTTGGTCTTGTAACCAAGGGCGCGATCCAGGAGGGCTGGTCACCAATCTGCCGGCCAGTGTGCCCCCGCTGGAAGTGTGGCGGGAGTATAATCCGCGGGCCGGCTGTGAAGAAGTGATCAAGCAATTGGATGCGGACTTTGCTCTGCCCAAACTGTGCTTGAAAAAGTTCTGGAGCACAGAGGGAGCGCTCTGCTTGGCCATCCTCAGCTATAACCTGACCCAAT
>JBBRPK010000065.1:0-29229 GCA_038228235.1 Verrucomicrobiota bacterium | reverse complement strand
CTGTGGCCAAGGCGGCGAGGCCGGAGCATCCCCGCAGCGGGCTGTGATGGCCGAGTCAACGCAGGCCGCAGACAAAAGACGCGCCGCCCGGAGGGTTTTCGCGGAAAAGGCCCGCTGGCTTGGTTGCTCCTCGGTCACAGACCCCTGGCGGGTATGCTCGCTCGTCGCGCCTCGCCATTCAGCCTTTTCCGCGAAAACAGAACCACACGGAATTTTAAAACAGGCTCTAACGGCGGCGGGCCATCGCGGTTGCAATCGACGCGTCTCCTGGCCGTCGTCGCTGAGCTTGGGTCGTTGGCCGCGACTCGCAACGAAAGAACCTTGACGAGCTTCATAAGGCACACCGATGAAGATCACTGACGGAGGGTTGGACGATTCTCGCGTGCAGACGCTCCTCGCGCATCATTTCACGACCGCGCGCGCTGAGACAGCGCCTGGCAGCGCGCACGCGCTGGATTTAAGTGGATTGAAATCGCCGGACGTCCACTTTTGGTCCGCCTGGGACGGTGATCGTATCATCGCGATTGGTGCCCTGAAACGTGTTTCAGAATCCGACGGAGAGGTGAAATCCATGCACACCGAGCAGTCGGAGAGGCGCAAAGGTGTGGGGAGCGCGATGCTCCGGCACATTATCGAGAGGGCACGCCAGATGGGATTGTCTCGGTTAAGCCTTGAGACAGGGGCGTGGCCGTATTTCACTCCGGCTCGTCAGCTTTACAGGCGGCATGCGTTTGTCGAGTGTCCGCCCTTCGGCAGCTACGTTGCCGATCCGAACAGCGTTTTCATGACGCTCGAGCTTGGCAAAGGCCTAATGATTACTCACCGTTGAGACTCTCGATCGGGCGAGGCGCTCCGCGCGCCGGAGCGACAAACCTCTCGTCATCTGCCAACGATGCGAAAAGCGCCAATCATCCCGCTGGGTAACCGTTGGCCTTGGCGCGGGCTTCCATCGCGGCCATCACGGACGCTCGGTCAGCCTCTGGTGTGACTCGCTCCTTGACCCATTCTGATACGGACTTGTGCTCGCGCCGCGCAGATTCCTCCACATGCCGCGCGAGGTCATCTTCAAGGGTTATTGGTCGAAAATTGACACCGTGTTTCGCAGCGGTTGACAGAGTGGGACGCGGTAGAACCTGAAAAAATTAAGCAGAAAAATTACAGGGCAGAGATGAAAGGATCAGATATTTTTCTGCCCCAACATTTTTCTGCCTCAAATCCCCTGTCTCCAAGTTATTTTTCTGAAATCCGAGCGCGATCCGACCGGGTACACTTGCCTCAAGCACCTGATACTCAGGCGTTTTCAAGATGTCCTCGGCCATGTTCCCCACCATTCCGAGGTAAACCGAGGCTATCCGAGCCTTCCAGGATTTTTCTTTTTCATCGCTCATGCCTCACGTTAAGCAGATAAGGACAAAATTGGCTAAATTTGCTCATTCCGTCACTTTCTCGAATGGAATTTCCGGCTATCGCTCCAATCGAGCTTGAGCTATGAACAAAGCATTATGAACCCGTGCCTGTCTTTGCCCGCCATTAATCGACGCACTTCTTTGGCCGGAACCCGTCACCCCACCGCCTTGGCTTCGCCATGAAACGAAGCTTGGCCGCTCTGGTTGCCATCCTTGTTCTGTGCCCTTTTCTCCAGGCGGCGCCGCCCAAAGATGCGACTCCAATTAAAACCGCAAACCGGCCTTCCTCATGGATCGAGAAAGATGAAATAATCACGGCGGGCGCGAGCGATTGGATTATCCGCGAAGGCCTGGCGAATATGCGTTTACATCTCGAATACCTGCGGCCCGCGGCCGAGGCCAAAGCGAGTCTCGTGCTGGGGAATGGCGGGAGCGTGATGCTGGATGGCCCAGCGGGGGAATGGCAGACACTGGATATTGCGAACGAGCGGCTCGGGTCGAAGCCTGGGTTGTTGCGCGTGTGGCGTCAGGGGCAGGAGGTTTTGCGCAAGGAAACGCCAGTGCTCGGGAACGGAACATCGCAGGGGGCGCGGTTTGTTTCAACGGTCGCGCAGCCGTCCGGCCCGGTGGCGGGCAAAACAAACACGCCGGACTTTGATCGGAAGACCGAGGGCACGCCCGAGGATGCCTCCGCGCTGCGTCTCACGGCGAGCGCGGGCGTGCGCTTTCGCCACCCTTGGACCCAGCCGCTCGACGTCGCTGACCACGCGACACTCATCGGCGCGTGGGATGAGGCAAGCCTCATCCGCGGCAAGGAAATCTACGCTCAGCTTTGTGTGGTCTGTCACGGCACGCTCGAAGCGCCCGGCTCGCTGCCGACGGCCTTGCGCTTCGCCGAGGGCCAGTTCAAAAACGGCAGCGATCCGCGATCGATGTTTGAGACGCTCACGAAGGGTTTCGGCCAGATGGTCGCGCAGGGGCAATACACGGCGCGCCAGAAATACGATGTGATTCACTACATCCGCGAGACCTTCATCCGGCAGAATCCGGCACAATTTGTGCCCGTGAGCGCGGCGTATCTCGCGAACCTGCCGCTCGGACTGGCCACAAAGGAGGCTGAGCGCGAGGTCGAGAATGTGCCCAAATATCAGCAGATGGATTTCGGTCCTGCCTTGTTGTGGACGCTGCAGGTCGCGCCCGGCAACATCGCCTACAAGGGGATCGCCATTCGGCTCGATGACGGCCCCGGCGGGGTGTCGAAAGGCAACGCGTGGATGCTCTACGACCACGACACGATGCGCGTGGCGGCGGCATGGAGTGGCGAAAAATTCGTAGATTGGAAAGGCATCGCGTTCGATGGCTCTCACCAGACGCATACGAGCATTGTGGGTGAGAAAGCGTTCGCGAATCCGGTCGGCCCGGGCTGGGCGAATCCCGACACCGGCTCTTGGGAAGACCCGCGGCTTCGCGGTCGCGACGGCAAGCCTTATGGCCCGCTCCCGCGCGCCTGGGCGCACTACCGCGGCCTCTACGAATGCGGGGCCCGCGTTGTGGTGAGCTACAGCGTCGGCGAGTCGGAGGTGCTCGATTCACCAGGGCTGATTCCTTACGGCAGCGGGTCCATCTTCCTCCGCACGCTCAACATCGCTCCCACCAAAAGGCCCCTCGCGTTGCGTGTGGCGCCGACCGACCCGGCGCTCACCGTCGCGTTGCGAGGGGAGGGCGCGAGTTTGGAGAAGCTGGAAGGATTCACGGTGGTGCGATTCCCGGCGCAAAACAGCTCGCGCCAGCTCCGGCTCTATCTCACGCGCCTCGACGCCGCGAATCTGGCCGCGCTGCAAGAAGCCGACAGCGCCCTCTTCAACCTTGGCCCACTCACCCACGGCGGCGCTCCGCGTTGGACCGCCGACATCCCAACCACCGTCGTACCCGGCGAGGCAAAAGGGGCCTTCGCCGTGGACACACTTACGCTGCCCGATGTCAATCCATGGGGCGCGTGGATGCGCACGACGGGTTTTGATTTTTACCCCGGTGGCAAGAGCGCGGCCGTCTGCACATGGAACGGCGACGTGTGGCGCGTGGATGGCCTGGACGGCGCGGGCCAACTCCGCTGGCATCGCATCGTGTCCGGACTTTTCCAGCCGCTCGGAGTGAAGTTTCGGAACGGCGAGCTTTTCATTTGCTGCCGCGACCAAATTGCGCGGTTGCGAGACCTTAACCACGATGGGGAAACGGACTTCATCGAGAACTTCAACAACGACCATCAGGTCACCGAGCACTTCCACGAGTTTGCCATGGGTTTGCAGACCGATGAGGAGGGCAATTTTTACTACGCCAAATCCGCGCGCCATGCGCTGCCTGCCCTCGTCCCGCATCACGGCACGCTGCTCCGCGTGAGCGCCGACGGCTCGCGCACGGACATTCTGGCGAATGGCTTTCGCGCGGCGAATGGCGTCTGTGTGAATCCCGACGGCACATTCTTCGTCACCGATCAAGAAGGCCACTGGACGCCGAAGAACCGCATCAATCACGTCATCCCTGACGGTGGATTCTACGGCAATATGTTCGGCTACAGCGGCGTGACAGACGCTGCCGACATGGCAATGCGCCAGCCGCTAGTTTGGATTACGAATGCCAAGGACCGCTCTCCCGCTGAACTCGTATGGGTGCCGAAGAACGTCTGGGGGCCGCTCGGCGGTTCGCTTCTGAATCTCAGCTACGGTTATGGCCGCATATACGTCGTGCCTTACGAGACTATTGGGGGTCAGATGCAGGGCGGGGTGTGCGAGTTGCCCATCGCCGATTTTCCGACCGGGATCATGCGCGGGCGTTTCCACACCGACGGCGCGCTCTATACCTGCGGGATGGTCGGCTGGGCCTCAAACTGCCAGCGTGAGGGAGGCTTCTACCGCCTCCGTTCCACCGGCCAGCCCGCCCACCTCCCCATTGCCATCGCCGCGCGCCAAGGCGCAGTCACGCTGACCTTCACCGACGCTCTTGATGCGAACATCAGGCCCTCCGCTTTCTCCGTGAAAGCCTGGGATCTCAAGCGTAGCGCCAACTACGGATCGGATCACATTAACGAACACCCGCTGGCCGTTCAGTCAGTCCGCCTCAGCCTCGACCACCGCGTCCTCACCCTCACGCTGCCCAGCCTTGCGCCCACCCGTTGCATGGAAATCGCCTGGAAATTACGGGACGCCTCGGGAGCCGAGTTCAGCGGCAACATCCACAACACCATCCACACGCTTGGAGGAACGGCAGAAGCTGCACGTTGACTCCCGTGAAAATGTTAGCTCGCGAGCTCAAAGTTGTGTAAACTAGGCTGATGCACATCGTGATTATCCATCTCGGCCCCCGACTGGTTCACGCCTGCGGACTCGATATGAGTCAGATGCCGCCTGCATGAAGGAATGCTCAAGCCATCGAGCCGCTGTCCTTGCGTTTGTGCTGGCGCTCTTGCCTCTTCTTGGTTTGAGGTTGTCCGCGCAGACGCCAGCCGAGGGGCCGGGCGTCGATCTTTTCGAAAATCGCATCCGGCCGCTGTTTGTGGAGCATTGTTACGAATGCCATAGCGCAAAAGCGAAGAAGGTAAGAGGGGGGCTGCGGCTGGACAGCCGGGATGATTTGATGAAAGGCGGCGACTCAGGTTTCGCCATCGTTCCCGGTGATCCGGAGCGGAGCCTTCTCATTAAAGCCGTCCGCTATGCCGAAAAGGACCTGGCCATGCCGCCGAGCAAAGACGGGAGCAAAAAGCTACCCGATATCGCCATTGCAGATCTAGTCACTTGGGTGAAAAACGGGGCGACTTACCCAACTTCTGAAATCTCAGAGGCAAAATCGCGAATCGCCAAAGCGCCTCACTGGTCATTTCAACCAATTCAAAATCCGCCTGAACCCGCGGTGCAAAACACGAGCTGGCCACGGAATTCTCTCGACCGCTTCATCCTCGCAAAACTCGAAGCGCAAGGCCGCCAGCCGGCGCCCGCCGCCAATCGACGGACCTTGATTCGCCGCGCGACATTTGATCTCACCGGCCTGCCACCCACACCGGAGGAAATAGATGCATTCCTCGCCGACCCGTCCGTTGACGCATTCGCCACTGTAGTGGATCGGCTGCTGAGTTCTCCGCGCTACGGCGAGCGCTGGGGAAGGCATTGGCTGGACATCGTCCGTTATGCCGACACCGCCGGGGACACGGCGGATTTTCCGGTGCCCGAGGCCTGGCGCTATCGCAATTACGTCATCGACGCGTTTAACACCGATAAGCCCTACGACGAGTTTCTTCGCGAACAAATTGCGGGCGACATCCTGGCGCGGGAAGGGCCCCGCGAACATTATGCCGAGCGCGTTACCGCCACGGGCTATCTTGCGCTGTCCCGCCGTTTTGGCTTCGATTCTGAGAACTATCAGCACCTTACGATTCAGGATACGATCGACACCGTGGGCCAGAGTGTGCTCGGCCTGACGCTGGGCTGCGCGCGTTGTCACAATCATAAATTCGACCCGGTCACCTCGACCGAGTATTACGGTCTCTACGGGATTTTCGACAGCACGCGATATGCGTTCCCTGGCTCCGAGCAAAAGCAAAAGTACCGGGCCCTGGCGCCGCTTGTGCCAGTCGAGGAGTCGCAGGCGACGTGGCGCGAGTTCAACGAGCGTTTCGCGGCCGAAGGCGTGAATCCTGGCGCGGTCCTGCGTCCACTTGATGGAATCGACGGCGACTTCGAGATGCAGCACGTTGCTTCCGGCGGCAGCAAAGGCGTGCTCGTGCAGCCGTGGTTCTACGAGGGGCGAATCTCCGTGACCCAGGAAGCGCAAAGTGTGTTCAAGCATCTTTACCCTTTCGGCAGCGTCGGCGTCAGCGTGCCGGCCGGCCATGACGGATATTGGATCAAACAAAGCCTCCATCCCGACCGATCCCACGGGCTTGTTTACGTGAACCTCGATTTCCGCGCCGAGACAAACAATTCCGCGGGGCGCGGCCAGCATCGGTTTTGGATCGGAGCTCGTGACGCTTCACCTGCTGTGGAAGTTCTCATTTCCTCGGTGGCCGTGTCTTTGCTCGCGGGCGAGCGACAGGAGGTCATTCCCCTGCCACGGCCCGGCCAATGGAACAACGTCCAGCTCACTCTCGATCTGGACGGACGGACCGTCTCTGGCACTGTGGGAGTCCCGGGGGAAGTGACCGCCTTTGCGAACATTCCTTTGACTAAGACCTGGACGGGCCTGATCAATTTTGTCGCTATTGATTCACATGGTCCCTCCCAGGATGCGCGGCCCGCTCTGCGCCTCGACAATGTTGGCGTGCAGGCCTCTCCGATTCCGCCCGTTTCGACATCGGCGATCTCTGCGGTTGGGGCGGCGCAAAATCCCAATCTCCCGATGTTACAGTCGCAATTGGAAGCGCTCACCGGTATTGATGGGGACTTTGAATTGCAGAAGGATGGCGCACCGCCGGCGACCCCGTGGCATGCGGGGCCGAAGAGTGTCGCAAAGATTTCGGCTGCGTCGCAAAGTCCGTATCGCAATATTCATCCCTCGGGCAATCTCGGCATCCATATGCCAAACAGCGGCGACTACAATGGATTCGGCCAGACCCTGGCGAAGCCGTGGAAGGCTTCTGCGACCGAACGGGTATTTGTGGGCTTTGACTTCCGGTGTTCGAGTGCGGAGGCCGGCGGGAGCGGTTCGTGGCGATACTATCTTGGACACGGAGCGGGCAGTTCTGCTGCGGTGGAGATGTTCTTCAACGTCAGCGAGTTCTTCCGCTTGAGCGGCGCGACGCGGGAAGCGGTGCAACCGTTGCTGGCGAACGCGTGGTATCAGGTGCAGCTCGCCTTGAATCTCAAGGAGAAGAGTTACACCGGCACCATCGCCTCAGCATCCGGGCGCACGGAGTTCGCCGGCCAGTTCGCGAGCGGATGGGATGGAACAATCGACTATGCCTTCATCGACAGCAACGGACATGTCGGAGGAGTGAAGCCGGCGCTCGATGCGGACAATTTCGTGATTGGCGAGACACCGCTGCCGTCGCTCGCCGCGCCGCCGGTGGAACGTACGGAGGACGGCGGAGCGCGTCTTGCGAAAATCGATCAGCTCCGCCGCCAGCTTGACCAACTCACTGCGATGGCGGAGAAGCGGAAACAGGATTTCAACAGACTTCTGGCAGACGGGCCGCTCAAACTGGCTTACGGTGTCACAGAAGGCACGCCGCACAATGCGCGGCTGCAACTGAGAGGTGAACCCGACAATCCAGGCGAGGAAGTCCCGCGCGGCTTTCTCAAGGTCCTTGGCGGCGGCGTAGTCCCGCCTGGCGGCTCTGGAAGCGGACGCCGGGAGCTGGCGCAATGGCTGACGAGCCCGGCTAATCCCCTGCCCGCGCGAGTGATGGTGAATCGTCTTTGGCAATATCACTTCGGACAGGGGCTGGTGAAAACGCCGAATGACTTCGGCATGCGCGGCCAACGACCGAGCCACCCGGAATTGCTCGACCACCTTGCCACGAGATTCATCCGCGACGGCTGGTCCATCAAGGCGATGCATCGATTGATCATGTTGAGCGCGACCTGCCAGCAGGGGAACGAGTGTTCAGTGAGCAATAATCAGAATGGGCTGGTTTATTCGGGCGCAACAGCACGCTCATCGAATACGGATTGCTTCTCTCCTTTCGATCGGCGGCGGCTCGACGCCGAGGAACTGCGCGATTCCATACTTTTCATCAGCGGCGAACTCGACCCGGCTCCGGGGCAAAGCCATCCCTTTCCAGCGGCGACCAGTTGGGGCTACACCCAACACGCGCCATTTAACGCGGTTTACGATCATCGCCAGCGCAGCGTTTATCTCATGACCCAGCGGCTCAAGCGCCACCCGTTCCTCGCGCTCTTCGATGGGCCTGATCCGAACAGCAGCACGCCCGACCGCCGTGTCACGACCGTTCCCACCCAGGCTCTCTATTTCCTGAATGACCCGTTCGTGCACGCGCAGTCGGAGAAGTTTGCCGCCCGGTTGCGGCGCCTCGGCCCCGGCGAAGCGCGCCGGATTGAGCATGCCTATCTGTCGGCGTTCGGCCGTTGGCCGAGCCAAACCGAGCGCGCAGAGGCAGTCGAGTTCCTGCAGGCTTATCGCTCAGAGCTTCCGGTGGCGAAGCAGGACGGAACGGACCCGACCGCGCTCGCCGCTTTTGCCCGCGTGCTCTTCGGGAGCAACGAGTTCCTCATGATCGATTGAATCTCCCATGAAAAACCACTCGGCCTTTGATTACCCCCGCCGCGGATTTCTCCGCTCCATGGTTGCCGGGTCAACTCTTTTCCCCGGCCTGATTGCGAAGTTGCTCGCCGAGGGCGCCGGGGCGCCCAGCCCGATGGATCCGCTCGCGCCCCGGAAACCCCATTTTCCCGCCAAGGCCAAGCGCGTCATCTTCCTCTACATGAGCGGCGGTGTGTCGCACGTGGACTCGTGGGACCCGAAGCCGCGGCTTTTCGCGGACGCGGGCAAGACGCTGAGCGTGAATGAATTTCAGGGCCGGAAGGGCGACTTCAAGATGTTCGCCAAGCGGCCCCAATGGCAGTTTGCCCCCCACGGGCAGTGCGGCACCGAGGTCAGCGCGCTATTTCCACACATGGCTGAATGCGTTGACGACCTGTGCGTAATCCGCTCGATGAAGTCGGATCACACAAACCACTACGAGGCCACGCTCGGTATTCACACCGGCTCGTTTACGTTCGCCCGGCCGAGCCTCGGCTCGTGGGTGAGCTACGGGCTTGGAACTGAGAATCGGAACCTGCCTTCCTTCGTCGTCATCGCGCCCAAAACTCCGTACGCCGGCGGCCAGGTGTGGGCAAGCGATTTTCTTCCCGGCGCGCATCAGGGAACGCTGGTGATGCCGGGAGCCGAACCGGTCGCAAATATCCGCCGGCGCGTCGCGACCAGCCGATTGCAGGAGCTCGAACTGGCGGCGATGGCCAGGATGAACCAAAACCATATCGCCCCGCGGGCGGACGATCCCTTGCTGAGCGCGCGCATGAAGTCATTCGAAACGGCCTTTGGCATGCAAATGGAAATGCCGGAGGTGTTCGACCTGTCGCGCGAGAGTGATGCCACGCTCCAGCTTTACGGACTCGAGCGCGGCAGCACCAAGGGCTTCGCCTGGCAATGCCTGGTCGCTCGGCGGCTGGCGGAGCACGGCGTGCGTTTCATCGAGCTGATCGACAGCGGTTCGTCCGACAATTGGGATTCCCATGGCGACATGACCGCCCATGCGCCGCTGGCGAAGAACGTCGATCAGGCTATCGCGGGCCTCTTGCGCGATTTGAAATCGCGCGGCCTGCTCGAAGACACATTGGTGGTCTGGACGACGGAGTTTGGCCGCACCCCTTTCAATGAAACTGCCGGCCACAAGGGCCGTGAGCATCACCACTGGGTGTTCTCCTCGTGGCTGGCGGGGGCGGGGGTGAACCGCGGCACGGTTTATGGGGAGTCAGACGAATACGGCATCAACGTCGCCCGTGATGCCGTGCATGTGCATGACTTCCACGCCACCATTCTGCATTTGTTGGGCTTCGATCACGAACGTCTCACCTATCACCACACCGGCCGCGACTACCGGCTCACCGATGTTGCCGGCAAGGTCGTGCCGGGATTGCTGGCTTGAGTGCGTCGAACCCCTCGGCCCAGTCGTACCTGGTCAACCAAATATCGAGCTGGCCAAAGCGGGCCTTGAGTTGCTCCTTGAAACCCGCAAAGAAAGTCTGAACCTCAGGGGTGGGTTCGACGTCAGCGTAAACCCGAATAAGATCGTCGTGGACGGCGCGGCCTTGAATGATCTGGGTCAGATGTCAGGGAGTGGAATCGGTTTTTCAATTCCTGAACTGTTTCGGCCAGCAGCGCCTTGGGAACTGGGCGCCCGTCGTTAAACCGCAGCGGAAGCAGTATCTCGTAGTGTCGCCAGCTTTTCATACCCGGCTGAACCTTCAAAGCTGAAAGGAATGTCCCTTCGCGCCAGCCGGGGCAGGGCCTCTTCGGGAACGAGCATCTCGCCGGACGACAAACTCTTGAATGAGTATTCTCCCACCAGGGTTTCCAAAGCCCGCCGTTTGCTCTCCGCGTCAGTAAAACGGATTAACACCATGCTATAAGACTAACCCGGCTTGGGCTGCCTGGCAAGTCGCCAACGGCAAAAGTAGGACTACACCATTCGCTTCTCCCAATGCAATACGGTTCAAGGCTCCTGGCTATTTATAGGCGATGGCCGCGCTCGATGGGCCGGCCAGGTGGATGACTTCGAAGCGTTTGAAACCAACTTCGCCACACCAGGTGCGAAAGTCCGCGCCGGAATAGTCAAAGGCATCGCCGAATTCGATGAGCATATTCAGCGACATCAGCAGCCCCTGAACGTTCTCGCGGCGGGCGTCGTCGATGAGCGCTTCGATGGCCACCAGCGCCCCGCCGGGCGGCAAAGCGTCGTAAGCCGAGCGGATGAGGTGCATCTTTTTCTCCAGATTCCAGTCGTGCAGAATCATGCCCATCGTGATGACGTCCGCCTTCGGCAGCGGGTCTTTGAAGAAATCACCCGATACCGTGCGGATGCGATGCTCCAACCCGGCCGCGGCGATGTGCTTCCTGGCAATGGATTCGACGGGCGGCAGATCGAAGCTGATGCACTTGAGGTGCGAGTGTTTCTTGGCCACTTCGATGCTCAGCAGGCCCGTCGCGCCACCGACGTCGCAGAGGGTCTGGAATTTTGCGAAGTCGAATTTGTTCGCGAACGCCTCGAAGTTGATGCGCGAGAGGCCGGTCATCGCGCCCATGAATTGTTCCAACCGGGGCAGGTCCGAGTAGAGTTCTTCAAATATGCCTTTCTGACCGTGCTTAATCTCGTTCTGCGGCCGGCCGGTGCGAAGCGCCTCCGGGAGGTCGTGCCAGAATTTGAAGAGCCGCGCGTTGAGCATCACGAGGATGCCCCCGATGTAGCGCGGGCTGGCTTCGTCGAGGAACAATGCGGTCTCGGGCGTGTTGAAATACCTCGCCGGCGGGCCTTCGCCTTCGCGGCCGAGAAATTTCATCGAGACGAGCGCGTCAAAAAAGTCCGCGATGGCGCGCGGGTGGAATTGCAACTCCGCGCCCAGCTCTGCGCCCGTGAGACGCCGATGCGCGAGTTTTGTGAACAGGCCGAACTCGACGGCCGTGAGCAGGACCTTGGAGCTCCAAAACGAAAAAGCGGTCTGGAGAATGGCGTCGGGGGATTGTTCTTTGGCGGTCATACAGGAGAGGCTGCCTAAAAAGCTCGGAATTTGCAACCTGGCTTTTCGTGCGCAGCGGCTGAGGCTAGGGATTCGCGGCCTGGAGACTTGACCTCCGGGGGTCAAACTCGTCACGCTGGGCCATCAATTGAAAGTCATCATTAAACACCTTCTTGTTTTTATCCTACCGCTGACTTTCTCCACGGCGGAGAGTCCCCTCGTCGCTCAAGTCGAAACCGCTGGAGTTCCCGCCGTCAATTCTAACCTGGAGTCTTATCGGAAATATGCGCTCACCCACCAGGGGGATGTCGCTCGCGGCGCGCGCTTGTTCGCCGACGACCAGAAACTAGCCTGCTCGAAGTGCCATTCGGTGGATGGCCGCGCCAGCAAAGCAGGGCCGGATTTGTTCGCCGCGGGTGACAAGTTCGGGCGGCGCGATCTCGTGGAAGCGGTATTGATGCCCTCGGCCGCAATTGCGCCGGGGTACGGCACAACCGTCGTGGAAACGAAGGCGGGAACAGAGTACCAGGGAATCCTCAAGCAATCGAATGAGGCCGGAGTGCAATTGATGGGGGCCGATGGGAAATTGGTTTCCATCGCTACCGCTGATATCAAAGAGCAGCGGGGAAGCGCTGTCTCACTGATGCCCGAAGGATTGCAGGCCGGTTTGTCGCAACATGAGTTCACTGATTTGATCGAGTACCTGGCGGCCTTGAAACAACCGGAAAGCACGCTTGCGAGCGCTCATGGGATGCCGAGCGTTATTTCACAAGTCGCAAAGCCCGTGACGGTTAGACCATTTTTTTCGCAGGACTTGAAATTGCCACGCTCGAGCGTGCAAACGGGATTGACCGCCTTTCATCAAGTTCCAGGACTAACGAACGTTTTCCTCGTGCTGCATCAGAAGGGGATGATTTGGAAAATGGAGAAAACTGTCACCGGGGAGGAGAAATCGGTCTTTGCTGATTTGACGGGCGAAGTATTCAGCGACCGCGGACCAAACGGCTTGCTGGATATGGCTTTCCATCCGAGGTTTCGCGAGAATCGGAAATATTACCTGAAATACCAGGTGTTCGAGGGTGCCAAAGTCTGCACAATCATCGTCGAGAAGCAATTCGCCGCGGATTTCAAGAGAGACTCGGGACATGCGCCCCGCCGCATTCTAAAAATCGTCAGCGTGGCGGAGGATCACAGCGGCGGCTGCCTGCAATTTGGGCCGGATGGGTTTCTCTACATTGTCATGGGCGACACCGGGCCCCATAACGATCCGAATGGGCACGCGCAAAATTTGGAACTGTTGCTGGGCAAGATGATGCGTATCGACGTGGATCACAGCGAAAATGGGAAGGCCTACGCCATCCCGGCGGATAATCCTTTTCGCGGGCGGAGCGATGCGCGGCCGGAAATCTGGGCTTACGGTTTTCGCAATCCGTGGCGCTTCTGCTTCGATCGTGTCACTGGCGATCTTTGGCTGGCAGATGTGGGACAGGATCGCGTGGAAGAAGTGGATATTGTTCATCGCGGCGAGAACTACGGTTGGAATGTCTATGAGGGATTTGAACCATTCTCGAATCAGTATCGGAAAGAAGGGCGGATTTTCACTCCGCCGGTCTTTGCCTATAACCGAAAATATGGAGCTTCAGTTACGGGCGGACTCGTCTATCGGGCCGGCAAGAACTCTTCCTTCTATGGCGTCTATTTATGCGGTGATTACACATCGAAACGCATTTTTGGAGTGACGCAGGAAAACGGCGCGTTGAAAACAGCGCGACAGATCGGGAGCATCCCACAGGGGCTTGTTTCCTTTGGCGAGGATGAAGCGGGCCATGTTTACGCTGTTGGCTACGAGGGCATGGTTTACCAACTGGACTTCACCGACGCGCGCTTCGACGAAATAAAACCGGATTAAGCCCGGCTCACTCCCGGAGCGCGGCTCTGCGAGCCGCAGCAACATCCGAACGTTAAGACGCTTCATTTCCTTTCGCCGGCGTTCTGGCTGGCGAAGCTGCTGCGGGTCACAGACCCCGTGCTCCAGAGGCTTGCGGATGCCTCCTAACTTCGTTTAATCTTCGGCATGAGTAGGCATCCAAACCGCGTCGCCCCGGGCTGCCGCAGAATCCTGGTGTGCGCGATTTGGTTGAGGGCAAGCGTCGCTGGTCATCGCCGCCAAAGATCGAAGCCGCCAAGCAAGGTTTTCGCGGCTGGCATGAGCGCGGCTATTTGCCGCATCGCGACGAGCCGGGCCTCACGCAGTTCGTTACGTTTCACCTTGCCGACGGTTTTCCAGAGTCGCTGCGGGCCGAATGGGCGCACTTGGCGAAGATTGACGACGACCGAGAGAGGCGGAAACAACTTGAAACCTATCTCGACAAAGGCCGGGGAGAGTGTCACCTCCGCCGGCTTGAAATTGCCAGGCTGGTTGAGGACAATTTTCTACTGTTTTCTGGGGATTGCGGCGGGTCACAGGCTCGCGCTTCACGCTACGACTTGCGCGCTTGGGTAGTGTTGCCGAATCATGTTCACGTTTTGTTCAAAGCTGGATCGGTCTCTATGTCGGAGACGGTTGGCGCTTGGAAGAAACACACCAGCAGGCTCGCCAACAAATTGCTCGGGAAGCGTGGTGCTTTTTGGGAGGATGATTATTTCGATGTGTACATGCGGGATGCCGAACACGAGCGGACGACTGTTCGTTACATTGAGAATAATCCGACGAGAGCGAAACTGGCGCTCGATCCGAAAGAATAGTCGTGGAGCAGCGCGCGGTTTCGGGATGAATTTGGAACCTTCAAGCTGCCCGTGTGATTCACTCCCCGCCTTTCCCAGAGGCAGGGTCTGGAGCGCGGCTCTGTGAGCCGCAGCAACATCCGAACGCCACATTTACTTTTCGGACGATTCTATTTTGGGCGTTTATTCGGCTTGTTAGTTGGCATGCGTCGCTTTTTCAATTTCCTCGCCAGGCGCAGGGTGCGCCATAGGATCGGAAGAACGGCCAAGTCTTTTTCACGATTTGCCGCCTGCTTGCTGGCAATCACGCGCGGCAGGGGCAGGATCTTCACGGGGACATTTTCCAATTCGCCCCACCGTGAGATTTTCCACTCTGCATCGAATGAGCGTAGACCATCCGGTTGAAAAATCGCGTTTACCTGCGTGCCATCGCTCAACTCGTAAACAGTCCGGGCGCGAATACTTCCACCTTGTCGTTGCACAATCGCCAGCAAGCGCACGTATTGGCGCTCGGGCAGGCGCACCCAAAAATCGTAGTCCACCGTCATTAATGGCGCGCCTTGCTCAATCGCCGCCATCGCACCGACGAGAATACACTCTATTTTTTCTTCGCGGAGCGCCTTAAGGAAAGCGCCGAGCGGGCTGTCTTGAGACTGAAGTGGCATCGTTCCTGTGGGGACATCGCGAAAAAAAGAGCGTGCTGCCAGCGCTCGGCATCGTCAAGGCCGCGCACCCCAGCCAGTTGCCTGTAAATACGGGCTGCGAGATCATCGCGGCGCTGTATTTTTGTTCGCATGTCCAAGGATGCCCTGGAATGAGCGCCCTGGCAAGGAGGCGAAAGGCAGAGAACGCAAAGAAACGTTTCGCTTGACCTGTATCCCCCGCTCATAAGTATAACCAGCAACGGGATCGAAAATTATGAACGAATCGCAAGTCACCATAAATCTTGGCCGAGCGCAGCAATCCCCCGATAAGCTTGCGGTTTGGCTTTCACATTTCGGGCCAGGGGCTATAGACATCCCGCTCCTGCGGACCTTCGGAGGCATTCGGCGGGGGTTGATTGCTATCGCATTTCAGCGAAAGCGGCAAGGAATTTGGGTTTTGCTCCCGCTTCTGGCTGGCGCCATGGCGCTGGCGCCGCTCACGGGATGCCAGCACGGCCAACTAAAAACCGCTGGCGCCGATCACAGCCCGACGGGCGCGCGCGCCATCGGGAAGCTGGAGATCAATGATCCAAAGTTCGAGCAGCTTATATTGCCCAGCGCAAAAATCGAGAAGCTGGCCGAGGGCTTTGCCTGGTCGGAAGGCCCGATCTGGATCAAAGACGAGGGCTGCCTTTTATTCTCCGATGTCATCAGCAACACGGTCTTCAAGTGGAAAGCCAGCGAAGGGGTCACAGAATTTCTCAAGCCCAGCGGCTATACCGGAACCATGCCGCGCGGAGGCGAGCCGGGGTCAAACGGCTTGACGGTGGATTCTCAAGGGCGCCTAACACTCTGCGAGCACGGAGACCGCCGGGTGGCGCGCCGGGAAAAAGGTGGACACAAAATCACTCTGGCTGATAAGTACCAGGGCAAGCGGTTTAACAGCCCGAACGACTTGGTCTATAAGTCCAACGGGGATCTGTATTTCACCGATCCCCCTTACGGTCTGGAGGGGCGGGAAAAAGATCCGAAAAAGGAGCTCGCCTTTCAGGGAGTGTATCGCCTGAAACCGACCGGAGAACTCACCTTGCTTACCGATGAGTTGACTTTTCCAAATGGCCTCGCCTTTTCCCCGGATGAAAAAATCTTGTACGTGGCGGTGTCCGATCCTAACAAGGCCATCTGGATGGCTTACGACGTGAAGGATGATGGCACCATCGCCAATGGCCGCGTCTTCTTCGATTCCACGGCCTGGGTCAAAACCAAAAAAGGCCTGCCGGACGGGTTGAAGGTAGATAAAAATGGCAACCTCTTTGCCGCCGGGCCTGGCGGGATACTCCTGTTTACTCCCGAGGGCAAACATTTGGGCACGATTGCCACGGACGAACCAACTGCCAACTGCAACTGGGGCGGTGACGGCTCGGTCCTTTATATCGCGGCGAACCATTTCCTTTGCCGAATCCAAACGCAAACCAAAGGCGCAGGTTTTTGAGGGGTGTTTCTTTCAGGGAGGGAATTGCGGTCGAATCACGGACCCCGAGGGGTGGACAACGAAATTTTGCCACACTTGGTGTCCCGAACATCTTGAGGTTGGCCCTGAGAACTTTCGTTCTTCTCCTCGCGCTCAATTTGACGGCTTTAGGAAACCTGCGCGGGGCGGAAAACGGTGAAGATTGGCCGCGCTTTTTTGGGCCGCTGGGCAATGGGATTTCACCTGAGACGCGTTTGCTGGAAAAATGGCCAACCAATGGCCCACCGCTGCTCTGGGAGAAAGAAATCGGCACTGGCTACGGAGCGCCTTCCATTCGCGGAGACAAATTGGTTTTCCATCATCGTCTGCGCGATGAGGAGATTGTGGAATGTGTCGATGCCGCCACCGGGAAACCTCGCTGGCGCTACGCCTACCCAAGCCATTTCATCGATCCCTTCGGCTACAACAATGGGCCGCGCTCAACTCCGCTTCTCTCGGCTGATCGCTGCTATGCTTTTGGCGCTGAAGGAAAGTTGCTTTGTTTGGATCTGGAAGGACATCTCGTGTGGCAACGCGATACGGGAGTGGATTGGAATATCCCCGCCGCTTTTTTCGGGGTCGGCAGCACCCCGATTCTGGAGGGTGAATTGCTGTTAGTCATGGTGGGCGGCCAACCCAACTCCGGGATGGTGGCCTTCGAGGCCAGGACTGGGAAAACGGCTTGGGAAAATGTGGGGCAAACGAATTGGGAGGGCGTTCCCATGACTGGTTGGCCCGGTGAAAGGCAAGTGCGCTGGCAGACTTTCGAAAAGCAAGCCAGCTATTCCACACCGTGCGCGGCCACCCTTCATGGGCATCGGCACATTCTGTGCCTGATGCGGCAGGGCTTGGTTTCACTGGACCCAAAGACCGGCCAGGTTAATTTCAGCTTTTGGTTCCGCTCTCGCCTGAATGATTCAGTAAATGCCAGCATGCCCATCGTGGTGGATGATTTAATTTTCATCTCGGCGGCTTACTATAAGGTTGGCTCCGTCCTCCTGCGGGTGAAACCGGACGGCAAGGGGGTCGAGGAAGTCTGGCGGGGACTGGCTTTGGAGACGCATTGGACGACTCCGATTTATCACGAGGGCCATCTTTACGCGTTCAGCGGCCGCAACGAACCGGATGCGCGTTTTCGGTGCATCGAATTGAAGACCGGTAAACTGCTTTGGGATCGGGATGAAAGCTGGCTGCCCCATAGCACCCCCACGCCAAGTGTCTTCGGGCGCGGTTCCTGCATTTTGGCGGACGGGAAGCTAATCGCTCTCGGCGAGGGCGGGCTGCTTGGCATGTTCAAGCTCAATCCGAAGGAACCAGAAGAGATTTGCCGCTTTCAAGCCTCGCAATTGCATTATGCCTGCTGGGCGGCGCCCGTGTTGTCGCGCCGGCGGCTTTATGCGCGTAGCGAAGATCGGTTGGTGTGCTTCAACCTGGCCAAATAAATCAAACCTCGAAATCAAAAACCACTAACGACTCGATATTCGGCATGATGGCCGTTTTAACGCGGTCGTGGTCCGAGTGCTTCACATAGCCATCGCGCGCCGCAGCATCGGTGAAGGTCATCACAAATCCATGGGTGTAGCCCTGGTTGAGGCCTTCGGGGCTGTTATTCATCCCCCCAACATAATCCTCGATGCCGTCGATCGATTCAGAGAGTTCCAGGAGCTGATCGAAAGCCTGGTCGATTTGTTCCTGCGCAGTGCCCTCTTTGAATTTAAAGAGCGCGATGTGTTTGACTTTGGACATCATGCCGCTAGTATTTCCGAGGGATTTGAAATGTCAAACGACTTCCGCCGAAATTCCTGAAAATGTTAGAGGAAGCTTTTTTTACCTCGGAAACGAACGACCCGGAACGTTTCACAACCGCCATCCGCCGCTTCGACGAGGAGAATGCGCGCGATCCAAATACTGAACTCGCCGAAGGCGCGGCTCATCCTCGGGAACTGCTCTACGCGCAGCGATTATCCGCGTGGGTGATCAAGCTCGCCCCGGACGCTTCGGAGGCGCTGCGTCTGGCGGCGCGTTGCCAGCACATTGGGCGATGGCTCATCCCGCGGGACACCTACGAAATGACCCGCCCGGGCTATTTGCGTTGGCGCAGCGATCTCAAGGCAATGCATGCGCGAAAGGCGGGAGATATTTTGCGGGAGGTGGGATACCCTGAAGAAATCGCGCTCCGCGTCCAGGAACTGAACCTGAAAAAGAATTTTCCAAGGGATCCCCAGAGCCGCATTTTGGAAGACGCTCTTTGCCTGGTTTTTTTGGAATATCAATTTGCCGAGCTCGCCAGCCGCACCAGCGAAGACAAAATTATAAACGCGTTGCAAAAATCCTGGAAAAAAATGACCCCCGCGGGCCAAGCCCAAGCCTCGCTTCTGTCGTTTGCTTCGCGAGAAGAGGCATTGCTAAAGCGCGCCCTGGCGGAAGCTGGTTAGCGAGGCCAGCTGATTGAGGCAAGGCTTAAACGGCAAAGAACGCAGGGAACCGAGGGATCGCTTTCTCATCGCCCTCTTTGTGATCTCCGCGGTCGAGTTTCACGTTATTGGTGGAAGGAGTGGGCCGCAAAGAACAGGGTTTGGATAGAATCTGGATAATCTGTCCCTGGAGTCCATCTTTGCGATCTTTGCGTTCTCTGCGGTTCATTTTCATTTCCGTCTTGTCGGTCTTCAACAGTGGTTAACTTGGTTGGTGGGTTTAGCATTTAACCACGGATTCACAGTGATAGACACGGATGCTGAGGGGCCCCGCGAGACACGAATCACACCAATTTTCACGAATTTCCTGGCAGGAAGCAGAAATCTTCCCGATTCGTCTTAATTTGTGTAAAAGCTTTATCATTTCGGTTTTTCATCCGTGTCAATCGGTGGGGTTCCGGCCCGGGATGGTTTTAGGGCCAGCGACAAAGCCCATCGCGAACCGGAGCCCGGGCTATTCAGCCGCTGCGGCCACGTCTTTGCGGGCCCGGGGGGTGCGGGCGATTTCGGGTTCTTTGCTCATCCAAAGCCAGTAACCTTTAAGCGCCTGGGTCATTTGAACGAAGCTGGCAAAATCCAATGGCTTCACTAAAAATGAATTGGCCCCCAATTGATAAGCCCGGTTCACATCCCGGATCGCGTCCGACGATGTCAGCACCACGACGCGCATGGCCATCAGAGAGGGTTGCTGCCGAATCCATTCCAGAACATCGAAACCATCCTTCCGGGGCATCTTCAAATCCAGGAGCAACAAACTTGGGAGCGGATATTCGGCTCGGTTCGCGTATTTGCCTTCCCCCTGGAGGTAGGCGATGGCTTCTTCGCCGTTTGACACGACTTGGAGGGGATTTAGAAAATTGGCTTTGGCAAAAGC
This sequence comes from Verrucomicrobiota bacterium, assembly GCA_038228235.1. Taxonomy (GTDB): domain Bacteria; phylum Verrucomicrobiota; class Verrucomicrobiia; order Limisphaerales; family JBBRPK01; genus JBBRPK01. The sequence continues at coordinate 9,356 of JBBRPK010000065.1, read as the reverse complement.
GCGTCGGATTAACGTTACCTCATCTTCGCGATCTTCCGCCAGTAAAATGACTCCCTGCATTATCTCCTGCACAGCCTCAGTTTGTTCACCAAAGTCAGTGCCCCCCATCTTTTGCTCATCCGATTCAGGCATAAACGCAATGTCAAGCCACCGTCGGCTTGACGATGTAACACACTATCCCCCAGACACGAGGCAGTCAAAGTTTATTTTCGGAATTCTCGTCGCGCGCCCTCGTCGCCGTGAATGGCGCCCTTGCGATAAACCCGTCTGGCCTGATAATCGGACAGGGATTCTTCAATGCTCTCGAATTGAGAGGAATAGGCTCTCAATTTGTCCGGGTGAGTCCGGGTTTTTTCCGAATGACTCGCAATCGGTCAATTTTCTGCCAAGTCCTCGCCCGTGACCTGCGCCAACTCCACCTTCCATGGAAAAAGATGGCAGAAAGATGGGTGGGGGCAGAAAAATGGGAGAATTCATTTGCCGACTCAGAGTGTGTTGCCTTTTTCGCTCTGCGTTCTCTGCGTTCTCTGCGGCTGCCTCCCTGCGTTAACTCCGTATTCTCCGGCAAATCCGTGTTCATCGGTGTCCATCCGTGGTTAAAATTCGTCTTAATTGGTGGAATTCGTGTCGAGATTGCTCTTTGGCTGCGGCTCTGCGTTCTCTGTGGTTACTCCTTTGGGATCCGGCAAAATTCGCGCCCCTCCGTGGTTAGAATTCGATTTAATCCAGTGAAATCCATGTCTAGCTCCTTTTCCGCTCTGCGTTCTCTGCGGTTGCCTCCCTGCGTTGCCTTCGTGTGGTCCGGCAAAATCCGTGTCTATCGGTGTGCATCCGTGGTTAAAATTCGTTTTAATTGGTGGAATTCGTGTCGATCCGGGGCTCTCTTCTCGTTTTCGGCATGAAACTTGCCATGCATTGCCCCATGCAGACGCAAAAAGAGTGAAAAATAACCTGAAAAGGGCTTGCTTTTCGATTTCGTCTCGGCCATTCTCGTCCCTATCAGATTTGGCCATGACATTGCGCATTAAAAATAATTCAAAAAAGTGTAATAAAATGGTTGACACCTGCCCAGGAATCTGACATATTGCGCGCACACACAGTAACAAAAACACAAGTCACATGAGAACAAAAACACTTCTGCTAACGGCCGCACTCAGTGCGGCAGGCGCGCTCACCTCGATGGCGCAGGTCTATTCAGTCAACATCGTCGGTTATGTCAACCTCAGCGTTCCCAATGGGTTTTCGATGATCGCGAATCAATTGAACGCAACGCCCGATAATACCCTGGAGACAATACTTCCAGCCCCAACCGAAAATACTACCATTTATAAGTTTAATGGTACCGGATATACCTCTTACAACTTTTCCGTAGATAATCCGGGTTGGTTCCCAGTGGGCGGCACATTGGCTCCTGGTGAAGGCGCGTTCATTGCGTCTCCAGGCGCACAAACGTTGACCTTTGTGGGAGAAGTCCAATTGGTTTCGGCGACCACAGTCGCCAACGGATTTTCCATTCTTAGTTCGGTGATCCCGCAAAGTGACACCTTGGACAATTTAGGTTATCCTGCGGGAGAAAACGACACCGTCTATTTCTTCAACAATTCAGGTGGTGCTTATACTAGTTATAACTTCTCCGTTGATAATCCGGGCTGGTTTCCCCCAAACCCCACCCCAGCAGTCGGTCAATCGTTTTTCGTGTCTCGACAGGCAGCGGGAAGCGCAACATGGAACCGCAGTTTCAGCGTTGGTCCATAATCTCCAATTCAGCAATAAACACAAAAACCCAAAAACAAAGAAAATATGAAAAAATTGATTCCTCTTCTAATTCTGCTCGGCGGAGCGGCCTCGGGGTTCGCCCAGGGCAGCGTGACCTTTCGGAACAGCGTGGGCTTCACCACCGCTGATGCCAGCGGTGGCGGCAGGTTGGTGTACGATCTAGGCAGCCCCCTTGATCCAGCAGCCGGTGTAGGTCTTCTCGGCACCCAATACGTGGCCGAGCTCTATTCGGGACCTGACGCAAGCAGCTTGACACCCATTGTGGCCTCGATCAGTCGGTTTCGTGGCACGACCTCAACGAGCAAAGGCAAATGGGGAAATTCTACCCTCGCCGGACTATCCAACGACCCTACGAGCATTCCAGGCTCGGCTCCAGGCGTTCCAATCACCTTGCAAATAAGGATTTGGGATCTGACGACCGGTGCCACCTTTGACGCTGCCACCGGAAAAACAGGAACATCGCTTCCGTTTACTTATACGCCCGGAAGCCCTGGTGATCCTCCGGCAAAATACTATATGGAAGGCATGCAGGCATTCGCTTTGGTTCCCGAACCTTCTGCGATTGCATTAAGCGTCATGGGCATCGCTGGTCTGTTGCTCATCCGCCGCCGCAAGTAATTAAAAGGGTTATTTGTGTTCATTTCAGGCCGCCCGGAAACGGGCGGCTTTTTTGTTTTGCAACCGGGTTTTACACGAATGAAGTCGAATGGGGCGGACGCTTCTTCGCTCCTGGGAGCGCGGGTCTGTGACCCGCAGCCGCCGCTCCAGCCAGAACTCGTTCGGATGCGCTGCGGCTCATAGAACCGCGGTCCTCTCTTTTTTCCTGCCGCTCTCCGGTACCTCCGTTTGCTTCTGTTCAAAACCTTCCTCCCTTCCGCGGCAGAGGCCAATAACTGAATTCTTAACAGAAGCAAACCGAGGCAACGAAGAAAGGAAGAAAGACTTTTACACGAATTATACGAATGAAGACGAATGAAGACGAATGGGGATGAAACGGATTAAAGCGGTCCGTCCTTGTAGGAGCCGACGTCAGGAGGTTTCTCCTCCGGCTACCAGGAAAGGAACAAGCCTTCTCACGTCGGCTCCTACAAAGCAGCAAATCAGGACGGAGGGTGGCCGTTCTGTGCGGTGGAGGCAGAGAGATGAGGTGGAAATCATTTTTCTGCCCCCTCATCTTTCTGCCAAGTCCTCGCCCGTGACCTGCGCCAACTCCACCTCCCCAACATCCCCTTTTGATGGGGGTTAAGGAAAAAGATGGCAGAAAAATGGGGAGGGGCAGAAAAATGGGAGAATTCATTTTCCGACTCAGAGTATGTGGCCGTTTCCGTTCTCTGCATTCTCCGCGGCTGCCTCCCTGCGTTAACTCCGTATGCTCCGGCAAATCCGTGTTCATCGGTGTCCATCCGTGGTTAAAATTCGTTTTAATTTGTGAAATTCGTGTCGAGTCCGTTTCTGGCCGTTTTTCCTCCTCCATCGTCCTCCGCAACCAAACGTTTGACCTGGTGTTTCTTTGAACAATGAACCGCGAAAACTGAAAATCGATCTGGTGCAAATTGGAATTTCAAGTATATTACTCGTCATGAAGCCGTTCACAAACCGCGTGGTTTACACCTTGGTGCTACTTCTAACCTGCGCTACTGTCTCAACTGCTTTGGCTGAAGCCAAGTCGAATCCCTATCAGGCCATCATCGAACGCAATCCTTTTGGGCTGAAACCACCACCTCCGCCGCCGGATCCCACGCCCGTGGTGGTGGCCGCTCCCCCGGGCAAGGTTATTCTGACCGGAATCACCACCATGTTCGGCCCCCCGCGCGCCTTGTTGGAGGTCACGGAGCAGGAAACAGGAAAAGCCCCTACTGTCCATAAACCCATCCTGCACGAAGGGGAACGCGAAGGCGGCGTCGAGGTCATCTCCATTGATCTGGCGAAGAGCATGGTTAAGATTCGCCTTGCCGGCATCGAGACGAACGTAACCTTTGAAACTCCAAAGCTGACCGCCAGCGCACCCATCCTTGCCACTGCAGGAGGATTCCCGCCGCCCGCTGGTGCTATGTCAGGAGCGCCGGCGCCCTTTTCTCCGGCTAATGCCGGCGGGAATAATCTCGGACGAGGCGGGGTGACGATGTTTGGGAACTCCGGTTCAAGCTCGATTGCGAGCCCGCGAGGAAGCTATTCTGGAGCTTCTCCCACTAGCGCCTCACCTGGCGGTTACGGCGGTTATGGAGCGGCTGGGGTACCGACTCTCGGAGCCGCCGCCACCGACAACAGCGCCCTGAGATCGATTCCCTCGCGAACGATTCGAAGCGATAGCGCAGGCATTAACCACGCTCCCATTGATCCCGCCAAGCAATATTTGGAGATGGCTGTTGATCATGAGTTGCATAGTAGTGCTGGCCATGCATATCCACCGCTGCCGCCGCCGCCGCGGTGAGACCGTTTTCTGCGTCAATCTGTAGCAGCCGACGTAAGTTGGCTCATCCTTTTCCCCGCCTCCCGAAGATGCCTTGGATCTGACGTTGATCAACTGAAGTTCGCCGAAGTAGAATCGGCCCACGAAACAGGAGCCAGCCCACGAAACACGCGAAAGCCGGAAGACCGAAGACCGTGGACCGAAATCTGGCCTCCGTCCTCTCCTCCCTTTGGCGTCATTTCGCGTGTTTCGCGGGCAAATCAATAGTCTTATGGCACCTGCAGGAGCAGCGAGCTGGAACGTAACTGTCACCGCAGACGCCGCCAATAATGCATTGGCTGTTAAGGTCACCGGCGACACAACGACAATTCGTTGGGTTGCGACAGTGCGAACCTCCGAGGTAATCTATTGATTGGGTCTTGAATTCTTTGGATCCCCCCCATCCAGGGAAGGTTTGTCACGCCGCTCAAAGGAGTGGCGTTTTCTCATTCCGCTTCGGCACGGCGGTGGAGAATGCGCGAATCCTCGGGAACTGAAGTAAATCAAACGGTCTAAGGGTGTCTGTTTTCATGATAGGGCTTCCCGTTTTTATAGATCTCGAGCAATTTCTGATTGGTAGCGGCGACTTCTTTCTGGCCTGCGGCGGTCGCAATGTCAGCGGCCTTTTGGCCCGTGCTTACAGCGTCCCGAAACTGGCTCGCTTCAGCAAAGGCGGCAGCCAGCGTACCCATCAGAAAGGCCTGTTTGTAACCGGTCAGTTCGCAAGCCCGCTGGGCGCACCTCACCGCTTCAGGTCCATTCCGTATATTTGAATCCTCATCGGTGGCAAGCATCCAGGCGAGGTTGTTCAGCGCAAGCACGAATTCGGGCTTGAGTCGAAGAGCCTCCTCATACTGGGCGACCGCGTCCTGAGATTTATTCGCCGCGGCTAGCGCGCTGGCAAGCTGGAAATGAAACTGTGCCACCCCAGGTTTCAGCCGCAACGCCTCCCTTAAATGCGTGATGGCCTCGCGGTTATTTCCCTCTTCTGCCAGACCAATCGCCAAATTGCTGTGGGCTTCCGCATTCTCTGGCTGAAGCCGCAGAGACTCTACATATTGTGCCGCCGCCTCCTTGTGCCTGCCCAGTTGCGTCAACGCGTTGCCTAGGTTGAAGTGAGCCGGGCCAAAGTTGGGTTTGAGCCGCAAGACGGCATGATAGTTCGTCATCGCGGCTTCAAACCTTCCCAATCCCAGCAAGGCGTTGCCCAAATTGAGATAAGCGTCCGCATATTCAGTCCGGGATTGCAGAGCTGCGGTATAATAAGGGATGGCTTCGGAGGATCTGCCCAGCTTGGCAAGACACAGGCCCGCATTATGATTGAGTTCTGGATTTTTTGGACTGGATTGCAGTCCCTTCTGATATTTGGCTAGCGCCTCGTCGAGCTTCCCTTGGCCGAGCAGGAGGTTTCCGATGTTGCCAAGAGCCAAAGGATCCTCCCCATCGATTTCCAATGCGGCCAGGAAATGGGCCAGGGCCTCGTTGGTTTTTCCCTGCGAAAGCAGCGCGTCGCCCAGGCTGTTATGCGCCACACCGACGGCCGCGGGAAGGTTATCTTTGGAGCGATGGCCGGTCTGGGGGTCTCGGGAGGAATTTTGCACCCCTTCAGTGTCCGAAGTCACGGCCAGAGCATGCTCAAAGAGGGTCAGACTGTTGCTCCACACCCGAACTTGAAAACAACTCACGACCAAACAAGCGAGCAGGATTGAGCTGCCCGACAAAATTAAAGCACTCCGGTTGAGGCGAAAACGGCAGCCGATGTCCACGGCGCCCCAGGCCAGCATAATGAGCAACCCGATCATGGGAAAATACATATAGCGATCGGCCATCGCTTGTTCGCCTACTTGAACCAAACCGATCACCGGAACCAACGTGCCTAAATACCAAAGCCATCCGACCCCTAAATAAGGGCGCTTTCGCACGCCAGAGATCGCAAGAAGGGTGGCTGCAGCGAGCAGCAGAGCCGCCATCGCGACCTGCCATGCGGGCCATGCGCCAGGATGGGGATAGAAGACCGCCAGATTGTCAGGCCAAATAGTCTTGCCCACGTATCGCACATAGGACATCAGAGCATTGCCCGTTCGGTCGCCGATGCCCAGGCGGGAAGTTGAGACTCGGGCTCCCCCCTGTGCCACAAATGTAACGATACTGGAAAGGATCGTGAGAAGAAAGAAAGGAGCCTTTTCAACGAGCAGATGGAGGGTAGGTTGTGGTGTGTTCCTTGTCGATGAGGGGCTTGAAGAAAGGCCCGATTCGGGGGGTGCCAACCGGTGCCGCCCCAGCGGCCAGAAATCGAGGAGCAATAGCAGGAATGGCAAAGTGACGAGCATGGGTTTGGCCATTAAACCCAGAGCAAAGAAAAGCAGCGCTAAGAAATATGGCCAGACCCTGGGCCTCTCCACGTACCGAACATAAGCCCACAGAGTGAGCATCGCAAAGAACGAGCTCAGGACGTCCTTTCTCTCGGCAATCCAAGCTACCGATTCTATGTGCAACGGATGCACTGCAAAAACTCCTGCCACGAATGCGCTGGGCCAGGGCGTCCCGGTCATTCTTTTGAAAACCCAAAATACCAGCACTGTGTTCAAAGCATGGAAAAACACATTAACAAGGTGAAAGGCCCCTGGGTTCAGACGGAACAATTGGTAATCCAACATGTAGGACAGCCAAGTGAGAGGATGCCAGTTTTCGAAAAAGAACGTCCGAAAAGCCCAGCCTAGGTTCCCTGCTGTCAGGCCCATTTGCACTCGCACATTATCAGAGACATATTCCGCATCATCGTAATTGAGGAAGTCGAACCGATAAACCGGCCAATAGACCGCAACTATCAGCGCCAGCAGGGCCAAACAGATAATGAGATCGCGCTGCCCGTGGGAAACTGCATTCTTCGCTACCGCTCGTCGTCCCGAACCCTGGCTGGCAAACAAAGCATCCAGTGGGGCGCCGGCCGTTGCGCTCTTCGCCACTGCCCGTCGGCGGCTCCGAGATTCTTTGACGCGCGGTTTATTCGATTGTTGCATTTATAACGATTTTGAGCTCAGCCCAGTTGAACCTTACTTTAATTTTTTACCCTTTTTGAAAGATCAGGCTTTTAGGTCCCGTATATATAATTGGGTGCATTTGCACTCAGAGACGACCCCGAGTTTATAGCACGGATGCCGAGATTTGGAAAGATTATGCAACGATCCACCTGGCTCCCTTTCGGGCCGAGAGATTCGGAGCTGAAGGGGGCTGAAACCGAATGAAATTATGCGTATGATCGCCACTGGGCAAGCACTCAAGAGCGTTAGCACCAAGCTTGGATTGAGTCAAAAGCGCTGAGCGAGGTGACCGTGGCAAAGTCACTCCGTGCAGACATCCAAAGCTTTGTTGCGAATCCGTCCGTGAACACATTCCTGCCATTTGAATTCCCGGAGTGTGACGAGATCATTCGGCTTTGCCTTCAAGCGGCGGCCGCTTGCCCGCCCCGGATTCCATCCGGGTCATCTTCCCTCTGATCGCTACCCGCTAGCTTCTGACCCCCGGGCTCTGACTTCAGAGCCCCGGGTTCCGGCTTCTGGCCGAGGATTTCCGCCTTCAGCGCTTCAACTTCTGATCGGGGGATATAACGCCTGAACACTTCCATAAAGTCTTCTTGCATATAGCCCTTGGCCTGCGAATCCCCTATCCAAATCGTTCTGGGCCGGACGCCGTAGGGACGCAACTGTTTTGCCAGCCAGATGTCGGTGAGCTGTTTCCCGTTCAATCTTTCCGCCCAGGGCCGGCCCGCTGCGGCGCTCAAGTTCGCCACCAATGTTTGCGTGAACATCCGATCCATTTGCATGGTCGAGAAGGACAGGAAGATATCCAGGAGCAACGACCCGATCGGGTTGTTATCCTGCGCTCTCTCGCTGAGTCCTATCATCGCCTTCCGCGCTGTCTCAGGCCAGTGGCCGCCCGCCAGATCGGCCAGTACCAACAACGGCTCGCAGATGTCCGCCGCCCGATCGTTCAAGCTCGCGGGAAGCACTGGCTGCGCAGTGGCGATGGCGGCTGCATGGTCCAGCACAAATCGCGCGCATTTCCGCCGCAGAACCGTGGCGTCCAGGTTCCTCAATCGGTCACATCGCTCCTCTGCGGTCTTGCGCTCCATCCGGATGATGATGCATCGATCTCCCAGGGTTTCCGGCAATCTTCCAATCGCCGCCATCACCTTCGGGCACCAACAGGAAAATCGTACCAGTCGGCTGCCAGGCATATCACGCTCCGACACGCTCACGCTCTCACGTTCACCAGCCTGGGTGGTTACTCTCATCACAAAGGCCGTCTTGCGATGATACCCGGCATTCAATATTCCCCGCATGGCTTCGTCCTTGGTCAGGAAAGTGTCCGTTTCGTCAATCAATAGCGTCGGCCGCGTTTCTTCAATGACGCGGAAAAAAGCTGATGAACTGATGTTCGCCGCCACCACGGGGCGGTTGACCATGTCACTCAGGACGGTCAAGAGGGTGGTTTTGCCGCAACGTTTCTCCGGCGATTCGAGCCCGATATAGGTGCTCACATCGCGATGCTCGAAGGCGAAGGTGTGCAATATCCATAAGGCCAGGGTTTCAGCCGCCCATTGTGGCAAGACCAGAAAAAGGAGCAACACGCCCCGCACTTCATCAAGGAGAACGTTTCCGTCCACCGGCTCCGGCCAGGGCTCCACATCCCGGATCGCCTGATTTACATTAAACTTATTGGTTTCCAAGCCATTAGACTCCTGTTGGTTCATATGAGCTTTCTTTTTTAACTGTCATCATAGCAGGCGGGGTCGGACAACTGTGGTGTGACAGCATTTTTCGTAATCCGCAGGATTCATACCAAAGGTAAACGGGCAGCGCCGAGTGAAAGACGCACAATTTTGGGCTGCCTGCCCAGCCCTCGGGAAGCGCCAACGGAGCGGCTTTAACTCAGCCCCGGGCCACACGCTGGGTAAACAGTCCCACGAAACGTCAAGCCCTGAGAGGGGCCCATTTTCCTCGCCTAAGAAATAATTCGATTCGAAACACACAAGCCCAATACACCGATGCCACTTTTGGCGTTCTATAGCTTTTGTATTTTGGCACCAGAAATGAATTCCTTAATTTTATTGATCAAAATCGCATTTTTG
>JBBRPK010000064.1:0-29802 GCA_038228235.1 Verrucomicrobiota bacterium | reverse complement strand
TGGGAAACAAAGAGGCCGCCGATCTCTTGGAGAGCATCCTCGACGAGGAGAAGGCTGCCGATGAAGCGCTCACCGAGCTGGCGCGCTCCAGCAACAACGTAGAGGCTCTGGGCGAGTCCGGGCAAACCGGCCCTGACCCCAGAACCACAGATGCAAGACCGGTGAACCCGCGGCGAGATGTCCGTCCAGCCGGGTTTGGCCGGAATCGGGCTGGCTCATTGGCGCGGTAATGCAACCGGTGCTGCCTGCGCCTTTGGGCGGAGGCAGCATCGCTGTTCGGCGTTAGGGAGTCTCCGAACAAGGTACCCGTTAAGCTTGGGGATGGGAGAGGGCATGGTTCCAAGCCAGCGGTACAGCGCTAGGAGATCCTCAAGTCGCCTGCCGGCCACGCTTTTGTCATTTACCTAAGGAGCGGCGCCCGCGGCGCGGTCGCGGCTACCTTGATGGTTTCGGGGCGGTTGAAGCAGGGAACCTGGCCAGCCATTGAGGAAGAATCGAGCCGTACCAAAACCGCACCGGCCAGGCCGGCGACAACGCAGGGAATCAGGAGCTTTGTGTGATCGGCCTTGTTTTTGAATCCAGCAGGCGGGACAGTACTTTTTGGGCGGAACGCCGGAGAGCGGTTCCTGAATGAAACCGGCATCGAATTCCGATTCAAGCCCAACCAGGTTGCGAAATCTCGCGAAGCATTTCCAGCCAAAAACCTGATTCATCAGCTTCTTCCTCCACCGCATTCGCCATTCGCACCCCTCGTCTTGAGATTTCCTCCATTTTTCGCCCGTCCTCGACTTCCTCAATTGTTGTTAGTGATCTTCGCCAAACAACCACTTGACAGTCATTCGGCGGTCGCGTAACACCCGGCTCAAGCAGGGTGTTAATGAGAGCGATGCTGCGCCCGGGGACGGGCGCGCTCCGGGGATTTTTAGCCAGTCATTGTCATTATGCCAGTTTGGAACCCTGCTAGATCGGAAGGACGAGTTCCGCGAGTCCCTGTTTGCTCAGGAGATCACGGACTCGTGGAACTCGTCCTTCCTGGCGTTGTGGCAAGCCGCCGCCATGATGAGCAATTGCTGCTTTTTAGTAGGTAAACATTGATTAGTCACATTCATCAGCCACGCTACTCTCCATCATGCCATGCCTGCGCCTCTCCTAAGAGCCTGTTTTAAAATTGCGTGGGGTCCTGCGGCGAGTGATTTTGGCTGTGGCCAGGGCGGCGAGGCCGGAGCATCGCCGCAGCGGGCTGTCGTGGCCCAGTCAACGCAAGCCGCAGACAAAAGACCCGCCGCCCGGAGGGTTTTCGCGGAAAAGGCCGGCTCGCTTTGTTGCTCCTCGGTCACAGAACCCTGGCGGGTATGCTCGCTCGTCGCGCCTCGCCATCCAGCCTTTTCCGCGAAAACAGAACCACACGGAATTTTAAAACAGGCTCTCAGACCCGCCATTTTCCTTGACCGCGATGGGGTCGTCAATCGCGTCTTGGTTCGGGAAGGGAAACCTTACCCCCCGGGCAGGATGGCGGATTTTGAAGTTTTGCCGGGTGTCGCGGAGGCTTGCCAGCTCTTGAAGCAAGCGGGGTTTTGCCTCGTGGTTGCCACCAATCAGCCCGACGTGGGCCGCGGCACGCTCAAGAAGGAAGTCGTGGAAGCCATTCACGTCGAGATGTGCCGGCTGCTGCCAATTGATCGGGTGGAAGTCTGCTATGACTCCGGTCAGGAGAATCCGCCCTCTGAATTTCGCAAGCCTCGTCCAGGCATGTTGTTGCGCGCGGCGCGGGATTTGGGACTCGACTTAACCCGCAGCTTTATGGTCGGAGATCGCTGGCGCGATATCGATTGCGGCCACGCGGCGGGCTGTGGGACTATTCTGATTGATTATGGTTATGCGGAGGCCTTGCGCATCCTGCCTCACTACCGCGTGAAAACCCTTCGCGAAGCGGCGGATATTATTCTCCATAAAAGAGCGCTTTGATGCGCGCGGAAATCATGTTAGGTTTCACCCACAGTAAATGCAGAATCCATTACTGAATCTGAAAGTCAAAATTTTCGCGGATGGCGCGGACAAGCCAGGTATGCTGACCCTGTATGCCAATCCGCTCATCAAAGGTTTGACCACCAATCCGACCCTGATGAAAAAAGCGGGCGTTAAGGATTACGAGTCCTTTGCCAAAGAGGTTTTGACCAGCATTAAGGACAAGCCCATTTCCTTTGAGGTTTTTTCCGATGAATTTGCCGAGATGCGCCAGCAAGCCCTGAAAATCGCCGCCTGGCAAAGCAATGTCTATGTTAAAATCCCAATCACTAACACGCGGGGTGAATCGGCGCTGGGACTGGTGCGCGATTTAGCCAAAGAGGGAGTGCAGTTGAATATCACCGCTATTTTGACTCTCGACCAGGTGCGCGGGGTGGCCGAGGCGCTCAATCCGGCGGTGCCCTCAGTGGTCTCTGTCTTCGCCGGGCGCATCGCCGACACCGGACGGGACCCGGAGCCATTGATGCGAGCGTGCGGTTGCCTGCTCGACAATCAGCCCAAGGCCGAGTTGCTCTGGGCGAGCGTTCGGGAGGTGTTGAATATTTTCCAAGCAGACGCCTGCGGATGCCACATCGTGACCGTGCCCCACGATGTTCTCAATAAGGCCCTGAAGATGGTGGGAGCGGAGTTGAGCCTTGTCTCTCTCGATACCGTGAAGATGTTTGCGCAGGACGCGGCGGCAGCGGGCTTTTCAGTTTGAAAACGCGACCCTTCCTTTCCCCTCTCCAGGAAGCGCTCCGAGATTGCAATGAAAGCCGCGCTCGCTCAAATCAACACCACGGTGGGTGACTTCGCCGGCAACGAGGCAAAAATCCTGTCGGCTTACCGGCGGGGCGCTGAAGCCGGATTGGATTTGGTCGTCGTTCCTGAGTTGGCAACTTGCGGGTATCCTCCCCGGGACCTGCTTCTCAAGAAACAGTTTCTCACCCAAAATCTGGAACTGGTCGAGCGCTTGGCCAAGGCGACCACAAAAACCGGTCTTCTCGTGGGTTATGTAGGAAAGAATGACACGCGGCCGGGACGCGAAGCGACCAACGCAGCGGCGCTTTGTCAGAATGGAAAAATTGTTGCTTCGCGCAGCAAGATGCTATTGCCGACGTACGATGTTTTTGACGAGGACCGCTATTTCGAGCCGGCGACGGAGAATTTGCCTGTCGAATTCAACGGGCAAAAGATTGGCCTCACCGTTTGTGAAGACCTGTGGAACGACGAGGATTTCTGGCGGGAACGACGGTATCGACGCAACCCAGCCATGGAATTGGCCGACGCCGGGGCCCAGATTATTTTTAACATTTCTGCTTCACCCTGGCACCTGGGCAAAAACAAAACCCGACTTGGCATGCTGGGAAGCCTGGCGGCCAAGCTGAAATGTCCGCTGCTCTACTGCAATCTGGCCGGGGGCAACGACGAGCTCGTGTTCGACGGGGAAAGCCTGGCGTTCAATGGGACCGGACAATTGGCAGCCCAGGGCGGCCTTTTCACCGAAGACTTTTTAATCCTTGATACCGGACAACTGAAGGCGATTGCGCCAGGAGAATTGGCCGAGGAAGAAATGGTTTTCAAAGCCCTCGTGCTGGGCCTGCGGGATTATCTATATAAATGCGGTTTCAAATCCGCCGTGCTCGGACTCAGTGGCGGGATAGACTCGGCGCTGACGGCGGCGCTGGCAGTCGAAGCACTGGGCAAGGAGAACGTGCGCGGCGTTTCGCTCCCTTCTGAGTTTTCCTCCCGGGGAAGCCTGGAGGATGCGCGGCTTCTGACTAAAAAGCTTGGCATCCAGTATGATGTCATTCCGATTCAGCCGATGTTTGAGGCGACCCGGCAGCAGTTGAAACCGGTCTTCGTGGGCTGCCCTGAGGACACCACCGAGGAGAATATCCAGGCCCGCCTCCGAGGGGTGCTTTTGATGGCGCTGTCGAACAAGTTCGGGTCTCTGCTATTGACCACTGGCAATAAAAGCGAGTTGGCGGTGGGCTATTGCACGTTGTATGGCGATATGTGCGGCGGGCTGGCCGTCATCAGCGACGTTCCGAAAACCATGGTGTATCGCCTGGCCAAATGGATCAATAGGGCGGACGAAATTATCCCGCTCGCCTCTCTCACCAAAGCGCCGTCAGCCGAGTTGCGTCCCAACCAGACCGACCAGGATTCCCTCCCTCCCTATGAAGCGCTCGACGCCATCCTGGATGCTTACGTAGTGCAGTTGCGGTCCGTGAGCGAAATTGTGGGACTGGGGTTTGATGAGGCCACCGTGCGGCGGGTGGTGCGCTTGATTGATTTTAACGAATACAAGCGACGGCAGGCAGCGCCAGGGCTGAAGGTGACGAGCAAGGCGTTTGGGGTCGGGCGCCGCATCCCCATCGCGCAACGTTTTGGAGCCATCGAAAAATCTTTATGAAACGAAGCTCGAGGATCTATGTGGCTGGCCACCGCGGCCTGGTTGGAAGCGCGATTTGGCGTGAGCTTGAGCGGCAAGGGTATAAACAACTATTCGGAAAGACGCGTCGAGAACTGAACCTGACCGATGCAGAGGCGGTGGAGAAGTTTTATGCGCGAACCAAACCGGAGTTTGTTTTCGTGGCGGCCGCCAAGGTCGGCGGCATCCTGGCGAACAACACACAGCCGGTGGATTTCCTACTGGAGAACCTGGAGATTCAAAACAATCTGATCCGGGGAGCGGCCCAGGCGGGCGTAAAAAAGCTGTTATTTTTAGGAAGCTCGTGCATTTATCCGAAACTCGCCCCCCAGCCGCTTAAAGAGGAATATCTGCTCTCGGGCCCGCTGGAGCCGACTAATGAATGGTATGCGGTGGCCAAAATCGCGGGAATCAAGCTTTGCCAGGCTTACCGAAAACAGCTTGGTTGCGATTTCGTGAGCGCGATGCCGACCAATTTGTACGGACCGAATGATAATTATGATTTGCAGTCCTCGCATGTGTTGCCCGCCATGATTCGGAAGTTCCATGAAGCCAAAGTTCGCGGCGACGCTTCCATGACCTGCTGGGGTTCCGGCAGACCGAAGCGGGAATTCCTTTATGCAGAGGATTTAGCGGCGGCTTGCATTTTTCTGATGGCGAAATATAGCGATGAAGGAATCATCAATGTTGGATACGGCAGCGATTTGACAATTAAGGAACTCGCCCAAACTATCCAGCGCGTCGTTGGGTTTAGCGGGAAAATAAAGTGGGATGAGTCGAAACCGGATGGGACGCCGCGCAAACTTCTGGACAGCACCCGCATCCTCGGGATGGGCTGGAAGCCAAAAGTGAATTTGGAGATGGGGATCCGGCTGGCTTATGCAGATTTTCTGAAAAACAGGGCAGGGGGTACTTCGCCCTGACTTCTGCACGTGTTGGGTTGCTGGGGCCGAGTGGCGCTCCTGCCGGAGCTTCATTTTGTCCTCTCGAGAGAGCGCCGTGCAGGCGCGGAGGGTGAGCAAACGTTGCTTTCGCGGTCCGGCGGGAAAGACGCTGCGAAAAATTGTGGTTCCCGCGAGGATGGCGACAAGGCGCAGGAAAAAACGGTGACAAGTCACCGCACTCCATGCGCTAGCGCGTAATCTGTTACGTCGCACTGGGGCACGTTGCGAGCAGAGGCGCGCAGGGATTGCCACGGGTGGAAAGCCCAAGCATCCTCCTGGATGGCGAAGGCAGCCACTGCGCCTATTTGAAGAACGTGAAAACTGACAAACCGGGCTCCACATTAAACCGCCGGGTATTTGTTCGAAATGCTGCGGTGGCTGTGGGTGGCGCCGCTTTCGGAAGGAGCATTGGTTTCCCGGCGCAATCGCACGGCGAAGGCAGCCTAAAAATCCCCGCTGCAATCATTGGCTGCACCGGCAGAGGAGATTACGGGCATGGCCTGGATCTGATCTTCAATAATCGGGACAATGTTGAGGTAGTTGGAATTGCCGATCCGATTTCTTCAGGCCGCGCCACTGCGGCCGCGCGAAGCAAGGCGTTGCGGCAATATGATGACTATCGGGTGATGTTGGAGAAGGAGAAGCCACGGCTGGTCTGCATCGCTCCGCGCTGGACGGATCAGCACCACGCAATGGCCCTGGCCGCCTTCCGCATCGGTGCCCATGTTTATATGGAGAAGCCAATTGCCCAGAACCTCGCCGAGGCGGACGAATTGCTGGCCGCCGCTGGCAAGGCTGGCCTAAAGGTGGCGGTTGCTCACCAAATGCGTCTCGCGCCGAATGTGCTTCATTTGAAAAAGAGGATTGAACAAGGCCTGCTTGGAGAACTTTTGCAGATTCGTGCTTATGGAAAACAGGACAGCCGGGCGAGTGGCGAGGACATGCTAGTCCTGGGCACTCATCTCTTTGATTTGATGCGGTATTTCGCGGGGGACGCCGCCTGGTGCATGGCAAACGTTTTACAAAAAGGTCACAACATCACCGCTCAGGATTTTCATGAGGCCAGGGAAAACATCGGTCCAATTGCCGGTGATGAGATCGATGCCCAATTCGGCTTTGCCAATGGGGTTAGCGGCAGTTTCACCAGCCGAGAAAAACTCCGGCAGAATATTGGCGGCTGGGGCATGGAATTGATTGGGAGCAAGACCAACGCTCGAATCATGGCCGATATTTTTCCAACGGTTTTCATTTTAAAGGCCGGATCATGGCAGGAATCGGGCAGGACCGATCATTGGGAACGGCTGGAAGATGATCCCACCCTTAAAGCCACCGCCGTCGAACGCGGGACTGACATGGCAAACAAACGCGTCGTGGATGACTGGCTGGAAGCGATTCAGGAAAAATCGCGAACCCATTTGCAGTGGGCGGGCGGCGACGAAAGCTCTGGAAATGGTGATGTCCGTTTATCACGCTGGATTGAGTGGTCGCCGGGTGGCTCTGCCTTTGACGGACCGTGCGCACCCGCTGCTGGCGAAATGATTGCCGATTTGCAGCCGCGGAATTCAATCGGCCATCGGCATTCGACCATCGCCAATTGAGGCCATTTCCGGCTGGGATGGTGGAGGTTACGGTCGAAAGAGAGGACTCGCACTGCCAGAGGTTCCACATCCCTTTCGATTTGCCGCTGTTTCTCATAACGTCCCAGGCGTAAGTCGAAATCCGCCTGCAAGCCCGTCCACACGCGTTCCAGGCAGACCGCGTTTTTCGGCGTTCCTACGCCCTCAGCCGCCGAGGACGCCGGGGCTCCGATACTCTGTCAGCGGTCCTGATGCCGGGCGGCACTAACTGACTTGTGATTCAGCGCAAAATGGGTAAAGACTAGGAGATGACGACGCCCAAGCCTGGCTCATCCGCAGGAAGCGACGAAGCCGCCGCCGCGAAGATTGACGCGCCGGAGACGCCTCTCCCCTCAGATTTCATCCGCGACATCGTGGCGGCGGACCTTCAGGCGGGCCGTTATGCCAAAATTATCACTCGCTTTCCGCCGGAGCCGAACGGCTACCTGCACATCGGCCATGCCAAGTCCATCTGTCTCAATTTCGGCATCGCTCGCGAATTCGGAGGCATTTGTAATTTGCGTTACGACGATACAAATCCAGCCAAAGAAGAAACCGAATACGTCGATTCCATCGAAGAAGATGTGCGCTGGCTCACCTCCGGTTGGGCGGATCATGTTCTGGCTTTCAAAAAAGTCGGCGACCCGAGCGGGAGCGGAGTTCTTGTCTCCACGGCGAAAGAGCAGAAACTGGAGCCTTTCTATGCCTCGGATTATTTTCCACAGCTCTACGACTATGCCGTCACGCTCATTAAATCCGGGCACGCCTACGTCTGCGATCTGTCGCCTGCCGATACCGAGCTTTACCGCGGCGCGCCCGATCGGCCCGGCAAGAACAGCCCCTTTCGTGAGCGCAGCGTAGAAGAGAGCTTGGATTTTTTTCAGCGGATGAAGGCCGGGGAATTCCCCGATGGCGCCCGTACTCTGCGGGCCAGAATCGACATGGCTTCTCCTAATATCTGGATGCGCGACCCTTTGCTCTATCGCATTCGCCACACGGAGCATCACCACACGGGCAATGCGTGGTGCATCTACCCGATGTATGACTTCGCCCATTGCTTGAGCGATTATATCGAAGGCGTCACGCACTCCATCTGCACGCTCGAATTCGAAGTTCATCGACCGCTCTACGATTGGATTCTCGAACAGCTTCATCTGCCCCGACCGCTGCCGCATCAATACGAATTCGCCCGGCTCAGTCTCGGCTATACCCTCATGAGCAAGCGCAAGCTTCTCCAGCTTGTTCAGGAAAAAGCCGTTAGCGGGTGGGACGACCCTCGCATGCCGACCATCTCGGGCCTGCGCCGCCGCGGTGTGACTGCCAGCGCGCTCCGTCACTTTGCCTATAATATCGGCGTGACCAAATACAACGGCCTCACCGGCGTGGCGGTGCTTGAACATGCCATCCGCGAGAACCTGAACAAAAACGCCCAGCGCCGCCTGGCCGTGCTGCGACCCGTCAAAGTGATTTTGACCAATTATCCCGAAGGAAAATCGGAGGAGATCGACGCCACTAACAATCCGGAAGACCCAGCGGCCGGGACGCGCAAAGTTTCCTTCAGCCGGGTGCTTTATATCGAGCGGGACGATTTCATGGAAAACCCGCCGCCAAAATACTTCCGCCTGCGGCCTGGCGGCGAAGTCCGACTCAAATACGCCTACATCATCAAATGCGAAAGTGTGGTGAAGGATGCCGGAGGCAATATCCTCGAACTCCATTGCACCGCAGACCTCGACAGCAAAACGGGCGGCCCGACCGCTGGCCGGAAAGTCAAAGGCACCATTCATTGGGTTAGCGCGGCCCAGGCAATTGATGCTGAGGTGCGGCTTTATGACCGTTTGTTTACCGTGCCCGAACCAGACTCCAGCGGGGAGTTCAACAAGTTCCTTAATCCGCGATCGTTGGAAGTTGTCACTGCGAAGCTGGAGCCTTCATTGAGAGAGGCCCAGCCTGAGCTCCGCTACCAATTCGAGCGACTGGCCTACTTCTGTCTCGATAAAGATTCCCAGCAGGGCAAGCTTGTCTTCAATCGAACCATCACGCTCAGAGATACCTGGGCCAAGGAAGCCGGGAAGGCGTAGTGGTCTCCGAAAAAACATCGAAAGTGCAATAGGAATGAGCGGTCTGCCGGCGCTTTGACAGGGAACGCAATTGTCGGCAATCGAAAAACGGGAGCAAGCTCCACGCAGTCCAAACGCCTCGCGCTTTCCATTTCATTTATCTTCAGGCCCTGCGGATTCAATCCGGTTCAGGTGGGTCTTTGTTCTCAGGAAAAACGCCTTGCCCGACACTGCAGGCGAGGCCATGAAGCCGCTCGCCAATGTGTTCGTGGCCAAAACCTCCAAACTCCGCCCCGGTTTGATGACGGTGGTCGTGCCCTGTTGATCAAAGAAGTAGAGCCGTCCATCCCCATAAACCGGAGAGGCCGCGTATTTGCCGCCGATCCGTTCGGTCCAGACCACCTTGCCCGTGGCTGCTTCGATGCAGGTCACGAAACTCTCGTCTGCTGCGGTGTAGAGCAGCCCGTCCACGAGAATCGGCGAAGCGTATTTGCCCACATGCGTATTTAGTTTCCACGCCACATGCGTCTGGGTTACGTCACCCTGTCCGTCTGGCTTGACCGCCCACAATTCCTTTTTGGTTAGGCCTGTGACGAAAAAGACCAAGCCTTGTTCATATACTGGCCGGGGCGCCACCGACCAGTCCGGGTACTGAACCTTCCAAAATTCCGCACCCGTACGCGGGTCATAAGAGTAAGCCGCTTTGGCTCCAGCACTGAACATCTGCGTTTTTCCCGCGGTGGTGGCAATGAGCGGCGTGCTGTGGGCCTTGCGCAAATCTCCATCCTTCGCCATCTCGCCCGGGACGTTTTCGTCGTTCCATTCGACGGAGCGATTCGTTTTCCACACGGTCCGCCCGGTTTTCTTGTCCAGGGCGGCGTGATATTGCAAATCCGCGCCATCCATTGTGAGAATCAAGAGATTCTCGAAAAGAACCAAAGACGAAGAGGGGCCACGGTAATGGCGGCAGGGCAGATCGTCGCGTTTCCAGAGGACTTTGCCCGTTTGCGTATCCAGACATGCCGTCCCGAAGCTCCCGAAATGGACATACACCCTGCCCGCTTCGATCGCGGGAGAAGGGGTCGCATAGCTGTTCATCGAAGCGCCATTGCCTAGTGATTCAGGGTTATCCGCATGAAACACTTTTTCGTTGAAAAGTAGTATGCCGCTTTCGGCGTCCAGACCGATGGCATAAAAATCGTGCCCATCGACCGCCGCCGTGGTCAACCAGACCTGCCCGCCCATCACCACCGGTGTGGAGTAGCCGCGAAATGGAATCTCCGTTTTCCATTTAAGGTTGTTCGTCTCGCTCCAGCGCAACGGCAGCCCGATGGTTTTCGTGCCACCCGTGGCCGGGACATGGCCGTCCCCCGAGGGGCCGCGAAACTCCGGCCAGTCGGCTCCTGATGCCGCTCCAAAGCTCAATAAAGCCAGCGACACAAGGAAAAGACGGATGAAGTGTAGGCGCCGAGGTGAATCGGCTCTGACCCTTCTGGGGAAAATAATGAGCCGTCTCACGTCGGCTACTACGAGGTGCATGCGGCAGCGAAGGGTCTCCGTCGCGCTCCACAGCAGGTCTTTGAGGTGAACGACGAACGGGCGCTTGTCATGGTTCATGGCCAAAGGGTGATACGGGAGGGGAGGGAAGTCAATGCAGGACACGGTCTGCAGACGCGGAATCGGATTGACGAAGTTAAAACCGCAGAGGGCGCAGACTTACGCAGATGGGAAAAGAAGACCTGCCCTCGGCTGCGGGGCCAAGCCTTTCAACTGGGAGGGTGGACGCCAACGCTTATGGTTCTGCTTCGTAGCCCAAAAGGAGTTAAAAAAAGTTTAAGAAAAACCGTTGACATTCAATAGCCTGTTCCCTAATTTGCCTTTCTGTTGGCGGGCCGGGAAAAGCGAAACTAGTCATTAGCCCCTGTGAGCTTTACATAAAAGAAGCCGGGGCGATGGCGTTTTTGTCGTTTTTTTCGGGCAGTCAGGATGCAAGATGAAAACAAATCTGGCTATTTGCCCATGTAGCTCAGTCGGTAGAGCACGTCCTTGGTAAGGACGAGGTCATCAGTTCGATCCTGATCATGGGCTCCAGAGCAATTGAATTTTAACGGAAAATACAACTAAATAAAACCAGGAGATCGCAATGGCAAAAGAACAGTTTCAACGAACTAAACCGCACGTCAACGTGGGGACGATCGGACACGTCGATCACGGAAAATCAACCCTCACCGCGGCTATTGTCGAGGTCCAGGCGCGCAAGGGTTTGGCCAAGAAAATTTCCTATGCCGAAATCACCAAGGGCGGGACGGTACGCGACGAAACCAAAACGGTGACCATTGCGGTCTCCCACGTTGAGTATGAGAGCAATACCCGCCATTATGCGCACGTCGATTGCCCAGGACATGCCGATTATGTCAAGAACATGATCACTGGCGCCGCGCAAATGGACGGCGCTATTCTAGTGGTCAGCGCCGCCGATGGCCCGATGCCCCAGACCCGGGAACATATTCTTCTAGCTCGCCAGGTGGGCGTGCCGGCCATCGTGGTATATCTGAACAAAGTCGATTTGGTGGATGACCCGGAACTCCTCGACCTCGTGGAAATGGAAATTCGGGATTTGCTCACCAAGTATCAATTTCCCGGAGACAAAACGCCTGTAATTCGCGGCAGCGCCACGGCGGCTCTGGCGGGAAAGCCGGAGGGCGAAAAGTCGATTGCGGACCTCCTGGAAGCGGTGGACACCTTTATTCCGCTGCCGCCCCGTGAGATCGACAAGCCATTCCTGATGTGCATTGAGGACGTTTTCAATATTGAAGGCCGCGGGACGGTCGTCACTGGCCGAGTCGAGCGCGGGGAGCTTCTGCGCATGTCGGAGGTTGAGATCGTCGGATTGAAAGACACCCGCAAAACAGTCGCGACGGACATCGAAATGTTCCGGAAACTCCTCGATAAGGCGAGCGCCGGCGATAACGTCGGAGTGCTCCTCCGCGGAACCAAGAAAGAGGAAGTCGAGCGCGGGATGGTGCTGGCCAAACCCGGCACGATTATGCCTCACACCAAATTCAAAGCGGAAGTGTATGTGCTCTCGAAGGATGAAGGTGGCCGCCACACCCCGTTTTTCAACAAGTACCGTCCGCAGTTTTATTTTCGCACCAGCGATGTCACGGGCAATGTGACTTTGCCGACGGGGGTTGAAATGGTCATGCCAGGCGACAATGTTTCAGTGGAGATTGAATTGATTGCGCCCGTGGCCATGGAAAGAGGGCAGCGATTTGCCATTCGCGAGGGCGGGCGAACCATCGGCGCAGGCCGTATCAGTGAGGTGGTCGCAGCCTAAAAAGCAAACATCAATCGGTGGGACGTAGGGCGATAGCTCAATTGGTAGAGTAGCGGTCTCCAAAACCGTCGGTTGGGGGTTCGAGTCCCTCTCGCCCTGCCAACCCAGACCAGCCCCGGAGGGGTGGCAGAGTGGTCTATCGCGACGGTCTTGAAAACCGTTATGGCTTAACCGCCATCGGGGGTTCGAATCCCTCCCCCTCCGCCAGAAAACGTGAACAGTTATTACATCAAGTTGGCCGTGGTGGTGGCGCTCGTCGCTGTCAGCTTCGGGTTTTTGTGGCGCAAAGGGCATCTGCTGCGGCTGCGCAATTATATTTTGGAAACGCGCGAAGAGTTAAGAAAATGCACCTGGCCCAGTTGGGATGAATTGCGAGGCTCGACCGTTGTAGTGATGATCTCCATAGCGCTGTTGGGCATCTTCACCGTGGGCATCGATTTTTTGCTGGCGGCCTTTGTGCGCTGGATGACTCAAATTTAAAGAATTTCATGCAAAGTCAATGGTTTGTTATCCATACGCTCTCCGGGCAAGAGCAGAAGGTCAAGGACAGCATCGAAAAGCGCCTCAAACCTGAGGAGATGGGTGAATACATCAAGGAAGTCCTGGTGCCTATGGAAAAAGTGGCCGAGGTTCGCGCGGGCAAGAAAACTGTCTCCAACCGCAAACTTTATCCCGGTTACGTTTTCGTGGACATGGTGCTGTTGGATGATAACAAGCGAGTCGTGGAAAAGCCCTGGTATTTTATCCGCGAAACTCCTGGCATTATCGGGTTCGTAGGGGGAGAACGGCCCACGCCCACTTCGCAGGAAGAGATTGCGACCATCAAGGAGCAAATCTCTGACTCGGAAGATCAAGAGCGGCCCAAAGTGAATTTTGACGTCGGCGAAACGATCAAAATCAACGACGGTCCTTTCCTGAATTTTAGCGGCGTGATCGAGGAAATCGAACCGGATCGGGGCAAATTGAAGGTCACGGTCAATATTTTTGGACGGAACACTCCCGTCGAATTGGAGTACTGGCAAGTAGAAAAGGGTTGATGAACGTGGAGCCGCAGAGGGTGCCAGAGGCACGGCCGACGCTCCGGGAATTTTAAGAATATGGCAAAGAAAGTTGTTGGACAAATTAAATTGCAGATTCCGGGTGGCCAGGCCAACCCGGCGCCGCCCGTCGGCCCTGCCTTGGGTCAGCAGGGCGTCAACATCATGGCTTTCTGCAAAGAATTCAACGCCGCCACCAAAAGCGACGCGGGCATGGTTATTCCGGTGGTGATCACGGTTTACCAGGATAAATCTTTCACGTTCATTACCAAGTCGCCGCCGGCTTCGGTGCTGTTGAAAAAGGCGGCCGGAATCGCCACGGGCGCCAAGGAGCCGAATAAGGAAAAAGTGGGAAAAGTGACGAAAAAGCAGGTCATGGACATTGTGAAGCTGAAACTCAAGGATCTGAACGCAAGCAACGACGAGGCCGCTTTTCGCATTGTGGCCGGCACTGCCCGGAGCATGGGAATCGACATCGTTTAAACCTAAACGCGGGAGAGCTTTCGGCTCGTTTGCACCGCTCATATCTATGCCAAGTAAACGTTATAAAAAAGCGCTGGAATTAGTGGATGGAAGCAAATCCTATCCTCTCAAATCGGCGGTTGAAGTGTTAACCAAATTCCCGAAAGCCAAGTTCAATGAAACCGTGGACCTGGCGTTCCGCCTGGGCGTTGACCCCAAGCAGTCAGACCAGATGGTCCGCGGCACGGTGCCGCTGCCGCATGGAAGTGGCAAGACGGTTAAAGTGCTTGTCTTCGCCAAAAACGGAGTCGCCGCGGACGCGGCCAAGGCTGCCGGGGCGGAATTCGTCGGCTTCGACGATTTGATCAAGAAATGTCAGGAGGGCTGGTCGGACTTCGATGTTGCCATCGCTACCCCCGATGCCATGTCCGAGGTGCGCAAGCTGGGCAAAGTGCTTGGCCCGCGCGGGTTGATGCCCAACCCCAAAACCGGCACCGTGACGGATGATACCGCCAAAGCCGTCCGCGAAGTCAAAGCTGGGCGAGTCGAATTTAAAGTGGACAAGGCAGGCAACATCCATGTGCCGGTGGGCAAAGTGTCCTTTGCCTCCAACCAGATCGAGGAAAATGCCCGGGCCGTAATCGATTCGGTGCTTCGGGCCAAGCCACACACCGTGAAAGGCCACTACGTTCATACCTGCACTATTTCGGCGACCATGAGCCCGCCGGTCCGGGTCGATTTGAAGGAATTTCTGGCTGTTTAACATTGAAAAAGTACATGCGCGCTGAAAAACAAATTATTACCAAAGAATATCTGGCCCGTCTGAACGCTTCCCCTTTCTTTATCGTCGTCGATTATCAGGGGCTGAAGGTGGGGCCAATAACGGAGTTACGGAAACGGCTGACCAGGGCCGGGGCGGAGATGCATGTGGTGAAGAATTCCATATTCCGTATCGCGGCCAAAGAAGCGGGAGTGGCCGATTTAGGCAGTGTGCTGAGCGGGCAGTTGGCGGTGGTAACGGGGCAGCGGGATGTCTCGAGCGCGGCCAAGGTGGTCAAAACATTCCGCGCTGAGTTTGATAAGCCCACAATTAAATTCGGATTTTTGAATAGCAAGCGGATGGAAACACCCGACATTATGGCCTTGGCCGACTTGCCATCGTTGGAAGTTTTACGGGGCAGATTGCTCGGCCTCATCAATACGCCTGCCACTCGGTTGGCGCGAGTCCTGAAGGCCCCTGCCAGCCAACTGGCGCGGGTCATCCAGGCGAGGGTTGATAAGGGTTGACCAGAGAACACTTTCCTGTCCGTGTCAGGCCAACGGGCAGGAGCATAACAAACAAAAACAAAGTAAATCGTCGGTTCACAGGCCGTGAACTCAAAACCGCCGTGGCCGCGGTGGACGACGAGACTGAAAGAAAACATGGCTGATATAGCAACAATCGTAGATTCATTAAGCAAACTGACCGTCATCGAAGCGGCGGACTTGGTCAAACAACTGGAAACAGCTTGGGGAGTGAGCGCTGCCGCGCCGGTTGCGGTTGCGGCCGCAGGGGGCGGCGGAGCAGCGGCCGCGCCTGCCGCAGAAGCCCAGACCACTTTTGACGTGATCCTGGTTTCCTTGCCCGCAGACAAAAAGATCTCGGTCATCAAGGCGGTTCGAGAAGTCAAGGCCGGCCTGGGTTTGGCCGAAGCCAAAGCCCTCGTCGAGGGCGCGCCCAAACCGGTGCTGGAAGGGGCCAATAAGGCCGATGCCGATGCTGCCAAGAAAAAGCTCGAAGACAGCGGCGCCAAAGTCGAATTAAAATAAAGTGTCAGTTTTGGGGCGGTGGGTTGCCTCACCGCCCTGGACCAGATATAGTACGCCTGCGTTTTAAATTACGAACTTTACATTGAGCCATCGGCAAGTTTTCTCCGAAAAACGGAGGGGCTTGCCTTGTGTCGTTAGCCAAAACAACCGGTCTGGCGCTTCGCCAGCCAATTGAGGAATAGAAAATGCCATCGCGAGCCACTGAAAGAATCAACTTCGGGAAAATCAAGGAGATCATCGCTCCGCCCAATCTCATCGAGCTTCAAACCAATTCCTACGCGGAATTTTTGCAGCTTAATGTTGCGCCCACGCGCCGCAAGAACATGGGGCTGCAAGCGGTCTTCAAGGAAGTCTTTCCCATTGAAAGCTATGATGGCAAGTGCGTTTTGGATTATCACAGTTACGATATCGGCGAGCCAAAAAACGATTGGCTGGAATCGCTCCGCGAGGGCATCACTTTTGGCGCCCCCCTTTATGTCACGTTCCTTCTGAAGGAGGACAAGGCCACCAAAGAAGAAAAAGTCTTCATGGGGGAGCTGCCGCTGATGACGCCGCAGGGCACTTTTGTCATCAACGGCGCCGAGCGCGTTATCGTCAGCCAACTCCATCGTTCGCCTGGTTTGGCCTTCGAGGCCACCCAGCACCCTAATGGCAAGATGCTCCATTCGTTTCGCATCATCCCAGATCGGGGTTCTTGGTACGAAGCGCAGTTCGACACCAGTGACATGCTCTATGTCTATCTCGATCGAAAGAAACGCCGCCGAAAGTTTCTTACCACCACTTTTTTCCGCGCTCTGACATTTCTGGACGGGAAAGGTGAAGGCTCCGACGCCGACATTCTCAAGATGTTTTATGAAATCGAAGAGCTGACAGTGCGAGAAGCGGAGAAGCTCGAAGACATCCAGAACAAAGTGTTGATCGAAGACGCGCTGGATCCAGATAAGGGCATGGTCGTGGCCCGCGCTTTTGAGCCGCTCTCCAAAGCCGTGGTAAAGCAGATCGCCGAATTGGGCATTACCAAGATCAAGGTTGTGGATACCACGGTGGATGATGGCATCATCATCAAGTGCATGAAGAAGGACCCGACCAAGAATGAAGAGGAAGCGCTCAAGGACATTTATCGCCGCCTTCGTCCTGGCGATCCTCCCACCGCTGCCAATGCCCGCGCCCTGATTAAGCGGCTCTTTTTTGATCCAAAACGTTACGATCTGGGCCGCGTTGGCCGGTACAAAATCAATCAAAAACTTGGCATCAAGGACGAAACCGTTTCTCGCATTCTGACCAAAGAAGACCTGATCGCCGCCACCAAATATCTCCTGCGCCTTAAAAAGGGCGAAGGCAGCCTGGATGACATCGATCACCTGGGCAGCCGCCGTATCCGCACCGTGGGTGAATTGCTGGCCAACCAGTGCCGTGTTGGTCTGGCCCGCACCGAGCGCCTCGTCAAAGAGCGTATGACTCTCTTCGATCAAGGAATGGAAAGCATGGCCCCCCAAAAGCTGATCAATCCCAAAGCCCTGTCCGCGGTGATTCGGGATTTCTTTGGGCGCAGTCAGCTATCTCAATTCATGGATCAGATCAACCCGCTGGCGGAGTTGACTCACAAACGACGTTTGTCGGCGCTAGGGCCTGGCGGGCTTTCCCGGGACCGGGCTGGGTTCGAAGTGCGGGACGTTCACCCATCGCACTATGGACGCATTTGCCCGGTCGAGACGCCCGAAGGGCCCAACATCGGATTGATCGCCTCACTGGCGACTTTTGCGCGCGTCAATGATTTCGGCTTTCTGGAAACCCCTTACCGGAAAGTGGAGAAAGGGCGTGTCACGGGTCATATTGATTACCTGACGGCGGATCGGGAAGAGACATTTGTGGTGGCGCAGGCCAACGCGGCGATTGATGAGAAGGGCCATTTCACCACCTCTCGGGTGACGTGCAGGGCCAAAGGCGACTTCGTGGACGTCGAGGCAGCGCGAGTCGATTACATGGACGTGTCCCCCAAACAACTAGTATCGGTGGCCGCTAGTCTGATTCCCTTTCTGGAACACGATGACGCCAACCGGGCATTGATGGGATCCAACATGCAGCGACAGGCGGTGCCCCTGCTCATCACCGAAGCCCCATTGGTTGCCACGGGCTTGGAGGACCGCGTGGCGCGCGACTCCCGCGCCGTACTGGTGGCCGAAGAAGCTGGCAAAGTCGCTTCTGTCACCGGCAATCAAATTATCGTCACCGAAGATGGCAAACTTCCTGACAGCAAAAAGAAACTCCGGCACGATCCGGCCAACGGCATTTGGGTTTACCAGGTGCGGAAATTTATGCGGTCCAACGCCGCCACTTGCATCAACCAGAAAATTTTGGTCAACAAGGGCGATAGCATCAAAAAAGGACAGATCATCGCTGACGGCCCATGCACCTCTGGGGGTGAATTGGCTCTGGGCCGAAACATCCTCTGCGCCTTCATGCCGTGGAACGGCTACAACTTCGAAGACGCCATTCTCATCAGCGAGCGCATTGTGAAAGATGACGTGTTCACTTCCATCCACATCGATGAGTTCGAAGTGGGTGCGCGCGACACCAAGCTCGGTCCGGAAGAAATCACGCGCGACATTCCCAACCTGGGCGATGAGGCGTTGAAGAACCTTGGCGCCGACGGAGTGATCCGTGTCGGCGCGGAGGTTAAACCGGGAGATATTCTGGTCGGCAAAATCACGCCCAAAAGTGAGACGGAGCTGGCGCCGGAGGAGCGCTTGCTGCGCGCTATCTTCGGCGAGAACGCGGCCGATGTAAAAGATACTTCCCTGAAGGTTCCTTCCGGCACTTATGGCATCGTCATGGACGTGAAAGTTTCCTCCAAGAAGGAGCGAGATGTCGAGAAGGAGATCAAAACTGCAGGCACCGAAGTTAAGAAAGTCGCCAAGCAAGTTCAGGAAGACTACCGGGTAAAGATCGATGAACTGCGTGAGCAATTGACCGAGGCTCTGAGCAACATCCTGCTGGGTGAAAAGATTCCTCTGGATGTCGTGAATTCGGAGACGGGCGAGATTATCATCCCCGCCAATCGCAAGATCACCAAGACGCTGCTGCGCAAGCTGGCCCAGGTTTATGATCGTATCGAGATCGATCCGTCGCCCATTCGCAACAAGATCAACGAAATTATCGGCACTTTCAAAAAGAAATTTGACGATTTGCAGATGCAGCACGACGAGGAAATGGAGCGCGCCGAAGCCGGCGATGAAGTCGATGTGGGGATCATCAAGCAGGTGAAAGTTTATATCGCTTCCAAGCGCAAGCTTTCGGTCGGAGACAAGATGGCCGGACGCCACGGCAACAAAGGGGTGGTGGCGAAAATTGTCGCGGAAGCAGACATGCCATTCCTGGATGATGGAACGGCGGTGGATATTGTCTTGAATCCGCTCGGCGTGCCTTCGCGCATGAATGTTGGCCAGGTGCTCGAAACGCATTTGGGCTGGGCGGCCAGGCTCCTCCATTTGAAGTTTGCCACGCCCGTCTTCGACGGCATCAAAGAGAAGGAAATCCGGAGCTATCTTAAACAGGCCAGTCTGCCGGAGCACGGTAAAACCCGGCTCTACGATGGCCGCACGGGTGAGTCTTTCGACCAGGAGATTGTGGTGGGCTACATTTACATGATGAAACTGGGCCATCTCGTGGCGGACAAGATCCACGCCCGCGCAGTAGGGCCTTACTCACTGGTGACGCAGCAACCGCTCGGCGGCAAAGCTCAATATGGGGGCCAGCGGTTTGGCGAAATGGAAGTTTGGGCCATGGAAGCCTACGGCGCCGCCTACACTCTGCAAGAACTGCTCACAGTCAAGTCCGACGACGTGCAGGGACGCACGCGGATTTACGAGAGCATCGTCAAAGGCGACAATAGCCTGGAGGCGGGCATCCCTGAGTCCTTCAATGTGCTGGTCAAAGAGATGCAGTCCCTGGGGATGGATGTGAAAGTGGGTTACTCCAATCCGCTCGATCATCCGGCGCCGCCCTCTGCTTTGACCAACCTCGGATAGCAAATTTTAAGGCGGAACCTTCCGCCACAGAAAAAATATTATGATAACCAAAGAAGCCACCCGCGAATTGCTCGGATTGGATAAGGTAAACCAAGTCGAATACGTCGCCATTTCCGTCGCTTCGCCGGAAGCAGTTCGTTCCTGGTCCAAGGGCGAAGTCAAAAACCCCGAGACCATCAATTACCGCACGTTTAAGCCCGAAAAGGGCGGGTTGTTTTGCGAGCGAATTTTTGGTCCGGTCAAGGATTGGGAATGCTCCTGCGGAAAATATAAACGGATAAAACATCGAGGAGTCGTCTGCGACCGCTGCGGGGTGGAAGTAACCCTGGCGCGGGTGCGCCGCGAGCGGATGGGCCACATCGAATTGGCCGTGCCAGTTTCTCATATCTGGTTTTTCAAATGCATGCCTTCCCGCATCGGTCTGATGCTGGACATGACGGCTCGCAACCTGGAGCGAGTTATTTATTACGAGGATTACATGGTGATCAACCCGGCCTCGACGCCGCTAAAGCAGCACCAGTTATTGAGTGAGCACGAGTACCGCGAAGCCCGCGAAACCTACGGCCCTGATTCCTTCGTGGCCAAGATGGGGGCCGAAGCAGTGCGCGAAGGCTTGATGAATGTTGATCTGCAAAAACAGATCGATCAGTTGCAGATCGGGATGACTGAGACCAAGAGCAAGCAAATCCGCAAAAAAATCGCAAAGCGGATTAAATTGCTGAGTGCCTTCCTGACTCATAAAAGCCGTCCGGAATGGATGATTCTGACGGTGCTTCCGGTAATCCCGCCGGACTTGCGGCCGTTGGTTCCGCTGGAAGGGGGACGATTCGCCACCTCCGATTTGAACGATTTATATCGGCGGGTCATCAACCGGAACAACCGTTTGAAGAATTTGCTTCAGCTTAAAACGCCGGAGGTCATCATTCGCAATGAGAAACGAATGTTGCAAGAGGCGGTCGATGCGCTGTTCGACAATGGCCGGCATGGCCGTGCCGTTACGGGCGCTGGTAATCGGGCTTTGAAGTCTTTGAGCGATATGCTCAAGGGCAAGAGCGGGCGTTTTCGTCAAAATCTGCTCGGCAAACGCGTCGATTATTCGGGACGTTCTGTCATCGTTATCGGCCCGGAATTGAAACTCAACCAGTGCGGTCTGCCCAAGAAGATGGCTCTAGTCCTGTTTGAGCCGTTTATTATTCGCCGGCTCAAGGAGCTTGGCTACGTTCATACTGTTCGTTCGGCCAAGAAGATGATTGAGCGGCAATCGCCCGAGGTTTGGGATATTTTGGAGGAAGTCACCAAGGGTCATCCCGTGCTGCTCAACCGCGCCCCCACCTTGCATCGGCTGTCCATTCAAGCCTTCGAGCCCTTGCTCATCGAAGGCGAAGCGATTCGCATTCACCCGCTGGTCTGCACGGCCTATAACGCCGATTTCGACGGCGACCAAATGGCGGTGCATGTGCCGCTTTCAGTGGAGGCGCAGATGGAAGCGCGATTGTTGATGATGGCCTCAAATAACATCTTCAGCCCTTCCAGCGGCAAACCGATCATGACTCCGACTCAGGACATCACTCTCGGTTGCTTCTACCTCACGGCCGAACCTCGTGCCAACGCCAAAAAGGACAGTGCCGTGGTAAAACTTTTTGGCTCCAAAACCGAAGTGGTGTTCGCTCACGCGGACGGCGCAGTCACTACCCATGAGCGGGTCCGCCTGGCCAACCCGGATTATGGCCGAAAAACCGAATATGGAGACGTCGATAAGAAGGTGATCGAAACCACAGTGGGCCGCGTTATCTTCAGCGAAATCTGGCCCGAAGAAATGGGCTTTCCGAATAAGGTCGTCGGGAAAGCGCAACTCGGAGATTTGATTTGGAAGTGTTACAAAATCTGTGGTCACGAAAAGACCGTCCCCACGCTGGACAAACTCAAGGAACTGGGCTTCCGAGAGGCGACCAAGGCTGGAGTCTCCATCGGGATTGACGACATGATCATTCCGAAGGAGAAAAACCAGGAGATCGAGGCCGCCCAGAAGCAGATCAACGAAGTTGAAAAGCAATATCGTAAAGGCGTCATCACCCCAGGCGAACGCTACAATAAGGTCATCGACATCTGGACCCATTGCACCGACCAGATTGCTAACGTCATGTTGCGCACGCTCGATCACAACCACGGGAAGCTGGAATACAATCCAGTCTCTTTGATGGTGGACTCAGGCGCCCGTGGAAATCGCCAGCAGGTCCGACAGCTCGCCGGGGTCCGTGGGTTGATGGCCAAGCCGTCCGGTGACATCATCGAAAAACCGATTCTCTCGAATTTTCGGGAGGGTCTGACGGTGCTGGAATACTTCATTTCCACTCACGGGGCGCGCAAAGGTCTTGCGGACACTGCTCTCAAGACGGCGGATTCCGGCTATATGACCCGCAAGTTGGTCGATGTGGCGCAGGATGTGATCATTCGGGAAGATGATTGTGGCACTAGTAACGGAATCTGGGTGCAGCCCATTTATGAAGGGGAAGACGAGGTGGTTAAATTGAGCGAACGCATCATTGGCCGCTTCTCTTGTGATGACATTTATGATCCACGCAGTCCGAAACATCTTCTGGCCAAAGCCAATGAGGAAATCGATGAAGTTAAAGCTCGGTTCATTGATGTTTCCGGTGTTGAGAAAGTCAAAATTCGGTCCGTGCTGACCTGTGAGAGCAAGCAGGGGGTTTGTGTCGCCTGCTATGGCCGCAATCTGGCCACGGGCGGCCTGGTTAAACTCGGCGAGGCTACGGGCATCATTGCCGCTCAATCCATCGGCGAGCCGGGCACTCAGTTGACCATGCGCACCTTCCACATCGGCGGAACTGCTTCGCAGGTCTTTAAGCAACCCCAAATCAAAGCCAAATTCGACGGCGCGGTGCAGTACAATGAATTGCGTCTGGTCGAACTGGAGGACGGAAATAACATTGTGCTCAATAAAAACGGTTCCCTCTCCATTCTCGCCGAGGATGGCCGGGAATTGGAGACTCATAACCTGGTCATTGGCTCCGTCATCTCCGTGGCCAACGGCGGGCGAGTCAAGAAGGGCGAAGCCTTCGTGCAATGGGATCCGTACAACGTCCCCATTCTGTCGGAGAAGGCCGGCAAGGTGAAATTCCTCGACATCATCGAAGGGGTTACCATGAAACAAGAAGTCGATGAGACTACCGCTCAGGAAGCCATGGTCATCATCGAGCACAAAGAGGACCTCCATCCTCAAATTGTGATTGTGGATGACAGGGGCGAACCCTTGGCGAATTATCCCATCCCTTCCGCGGCGCACATTGTCGTCAACGAAGGGGATAGAATTGTGGCTGGCACCTTGATGGCCAAAACGCCGCGCAAAACTTCCAAAACCAAGGACATTACCGGCGGTCTGCCTAGGGTGGCCGAACTGTTCGAAGCGCGTCGGCCGAAAGACGCCTCGGAAATCTCCAAGATTGACGGAGTGGTGGACTTCGGGCCGAGCGTGCGCGGCAAACGATGTATCGTCATCAAAGACCAGGCCACAGCCATGGAAGAAGAACACCTTATCCCGATTGGAAAACACGTCATCGCGTTTAAGGGCGATTATGTGAAAAAAGGCCAGCAGTTAACGGAAGGCCCCATCGATCCGCATGAAATTTTGGATATTTGCGGCCCGCAGGAACTCCAGGAACACTTGGTCAACGAAGTGCAGGAAGTGTATCGCCTCCAGGGGGTGACGATCAATGATAAGCACATCGAGACGATTGTCCGCCAGATGCTCCGCAAGGTGCGAATCACCGAACCGGGTGACACAACCTTCTTATGGGGCGAGCAGATTGATAGAATCGAGTTCGACAACGAGAATCAGCGCGTCGAAAAAATGGGTGGCAAACCCGGCGAAGCTCAACCAGTGTTGCTGGGCATTACCAAGGCTTCTCTCGAGACGGAGAGTTTCCTCAGCGCCGCATCTTTTCAAGACACGACTCGAGTCCTCACCGAAGCCGCCACCCTGTCGCGGGTTGATTATTTGCGCGGCTTCAAGGAAAACGTCATCATGGGCCATATCATCCCGGCGGGCACCGGTTTCAACTATCATCGGAAGGTGAAACTCCATCCTTTGGTCGAGTTGGATGACGAGGCCGAAGCGCCGACCGCCGCTCTCCTCTCCGAAGCGCCCTCGTTAGAAAGCGAAACGATCCCTGGCTGAGCTAGTCGGCAAATCGACTCTTTCCCGGAGCAACCTGGTCAAACCAGGTTGCTCCCGATGCAGGGTCGATTCTCTTCGCGGGACTAAACCGCCTCCGGTCTGCTACTTATGAAGAAACCAACATAAGTAATGAAGGAGTTTTGGTATTTGTTGATTCTCTTTGTTGCCTTGGCTTGGTCAAAAATCCGTTTTTCGATCTCTTCCTGCTTTGACATTCCGCATCGGATGTGTATGGTACGTGGCAACTAGGTTCCGGTTGGTTCAGAAGCCAACTTTAAAGCGCCATGAAAAGGACAACGCCGGCCCCGGCTTCCAAAGCAGTTCAGGGTAGTGAGGATGGCTTTACGCTCATTGAGCTCATGGTGGTCATCGCCATCATCAGTATTTTAGCCGCTCTGCTGTTGCCTGCATTGGGCAATAGCAAAGCCAAAGGAAGGACAACAACCTGTCTGAATAATCAGCGCCAGTTGATGCTCGCCTGCCTTTTGTATGTGGATGATAACGAGGACTCATTCCCCTATAACCTGGGGGATGATGAAACTAAAAGATTGGTTTCTCAAAACCTGTATTTTAACTGGGTCAACGACGTCATGACTTGGGAAACCGACGCCGATAATACAAACATCTTTCTCATCAACGCCGGAGGATTGGGTCCTTACTGCAGCCGAGCCGTCAGCCTTTACAAATGCCCCTCTGATTTTGTGCTCAGCGATGTTCAGAGAGATGCCGGCTGGACCGCGCGGGTCCGAAGCGTGTCCATGAATGCGATGGTCGGGAACGCGGGGGATTTTACGGCGGGAGGCACCAACACCAATAATCCCGACTATAGACAGTTCTTTAAGACCGAGCAAGTGCCGGATCCTTCACGGATTTTTGTTTTGATTGAGGAGCATCCAGACAGCATTTATGACGGTTATTTTCTCAACAAGCCGGAGAGCCTGGAATGGCTGCATCTGCCCGCCTCCTACCATGGAGGGGGTGCCAATGTCGCGTTCGCTGACGGCCATGTGGAAACCCATAAATGGCTGTTTGGCAGCACCAAACCTCCCGCGAAACCCGACGGCGCCCAACTGCCCTTCCCGGCGCCCCTCGCCGAACGGGCCGACTTTGACTGGCTGATGGAAAGGACGAGCATGCAGGATCATTTCAAAGCGTCTTCGCCTCCGTGGTGAGTTCTCGGGCCCTCCTTCTTCCGGATGGCCCCATCCTGGCAAAGTTCCGCGGCGAACGAGATGGTTTCGCGCTGGACGCAAAACCAGACGTCGTTTCGCAATTCCGGATTAGCCAGCAGACGGCGGCCATTGCGCGAATGCTTCATAACTCCCGGCAGATCGTACTGCATCAATGGATAAAGCCGGCGGGCGATTTCAGCAGAATCAGAGATATGGCCTCCCGCATAGAGTGGCCAGATGCGCTCACAGACCGCCCCAGCCGCTAGAATGTCCTCGAGAGCCGGCTCGTTGAAGGTGCCACTGCACGCGAGGATTAAATGCGGCGGCCGCTGTTCTTGCAGCCATGCGTAGGTGGCCCGCAGGTTGAGGAACGAGCCGACCAAAACGGCCTGTGCTCCGGCGCAAGCCCGCAGCGCCCTTGTTCCATTGGTCGTTGTCATAACAATAGTTTTGCCCTGCACTTTTGCCGCAGTGTATTCGCGAGGGGAATTGCCGAGGTCAAACTCGATACCACCGGTGGCATCAGCGCGAATGCGCAATCCCTCTCTTTCGCCCGCCAGCAGCACCTCCGGCCGCTGCTGACGAAGGGCGAGGGCTTCGGAGATTTCTGCCACCGGAATGATGGCCTCGGCGCCGTTAGCCAAGGCGGTCATCATGCTGGTAGTCGCCCGCAAAATGTCGAATACCACGCAGACGGTTCGGCTCAGGTCGCGATCGCGCAGATTGGCAAACTCCACAGGGCTCAGCAAGACTTCAAGCGTGGTAGGCATCATTACGCCCAATCCTTGGTTTTCGGGTGCAACCGTTTGGAGGTTGCTAGGGCAAGATCTCTTCCCATGAAACTCGGTTCTTTAGCATGACTTCCCGA
The DNA here is from genome assembly GCA_038228235.1 of Verrucomicrobiota bacterium. Taxonomy (GTDB): domain Bacteria; phylum Verrucomicrobiota; class Verrucomicrobiia; order Limisphaerales; family JBBRPK01; genus JBBRPK01. The sequence goes on along the minus strand of JBBRPK010000064.1, from coordinate 3,833 downwards.
AGCAGGCGAATGGGAGGGGCGCCGTGCCGTAGCATGGCATCGTGAAATTTTTGCAGGGAATAGGCCGGGCCTTCCTCGCGTTGGTAGTCCTGGCGCAATTTCAAAATTTGGAGTTTGCCCAGGGTGTAATAGAGATAGCCGGGATCGAACGTGCCCCGCATCGCCTCCTGACGCGCCGGTTTGTGCTCGTAATAACAGTTCTGCTCGAAAAACTTGGTGGCCTCATCGACCGTCATTCCTTCGCAATGGGTTTTAATAGAGACACACAAGCGGCAAAGACGAAGCAAAGCTTCATCGGACTGCGCGAGTCGATATTTTGCGGCGCGGATCAGGTCAGCTTGGCTGCGAAAACCATTCGCCCCGAAGCCCTCGTCGAGCATCATTTGTTCGGTATAGTGCGCCCATCCTTCCACAAAGGCGTAGCTGGTGAAGATTTTTTCGAGCTTGCTGGCCGAAGAGGCGTTCAGGCAAAGAAATTGCGCATAATGGCCTGGATAAGCCTCGTGAATCGAAACCACATCGGTGGTGTAATAGTTGAAGGCTGTCAGCCATTCTTCTTTCTGCGCCTGGGGCCATTCTTTCTCCGTGGGGGTGACATAATAGTAAGCCTCGGTAGCCTTCGTTTCAAAGGGGCCTGGTGTATCCATGGAGGCGAAACTGGTTGCCCGCATGAACTGCGGCGTCTCTTCGACGCGGGCGCGAACTTCCGAAGGAAGCGTGACGATCTTGTGATCAACCAGAAACTGGCGGATAGCTTCCAAATTCTTTTTGGCCTCAGGAATCAAGGACCCCTCGGTGGGATGGTCTCGCTGAATCTCCTTGAAAACTTCAATGGCCTTTCTGGTCGAATCTACCTTGCGGGCGGCTTCCGCAAAAATTTCTTGCTCTCGGCGCAGTTCCCTCAAACCCATTTCCAGGAGGCGCTCCGGAGAAATGGGAATGAATTCACCCTCGCGCAACATCTGTAGGAATTTATCGCGGCCCAGGGCGTAATGCGTGTGCGCTTTGGGAAGTTTTTCACTTTGGAGATAAGCGGCGTAGGCTTGCAGTTCGGAAATGGCGCCCTGATTGGCGGCGTTAAATTCCGCCCGTAGCGATTCGTTCGCCAGCTCCTTCAAGCCTTCCACCAAGTCCTTCTTCAAGAAATCCGCCCCGCCTTTGGCCATCTCGATGGCCGTCTCGACAAAGGGCGCTGCCAACGAGTCCACCAGGTTAGCGCGAGCTGCCGCGATCAATTTCGGAACCTGCTTTTCAATGGCGATGATGGACTGCACGCGTTTTTCCAGGGAGGCAAAGTTTCGTTTGATGTAAATGCTCACATCCATGGCCTCAGCATAAGTCATGGGATTTTTCGTGTAGCTTTCCATCTGCTCGAATTTGAATCGCTCGTTCTTGATGGCTGCTTGCAGAATGCGAAAATCGTAAAAAGCGCGCGGGCTTAACGAGTGGCTGTCGAGGGAGCCGAGAGCTTCGTCGGAGCGTTTGAGCCGGTTCAATTCCGCCTCTAACGAACCCCTGTTAAAATCAGTGAGCTTGCCGTCGTATTCGTGAAAGCCCAGCGAGGTTCCAGTTTGGGGACGCCAGGCGAGATAGCCGGTGATGAAACTATCCGCGAGGCGATCAAACTTTTCGTCGGCATCTGATCTGGAGGAGCCTTGGGGATGCGAGAGGTTGGAACACCCTGCCGCAATCAGGAATAACATCGCCAGGTGGCACTTCATCCGGGGCAGTTTTGAGCCTCCGTCAAGTTTTTGCAATGGCGAAAATAGGGGGGGCCCGGCGGAGGGCAGGGCCGTTGACAAAAGGATTTTATGAGAGGCCGATCGAATCTGGGATTCTGGTTCGCAGAATCCCACACAGCCCGATTAGGATCTGCTTAATAGCGAGACTCGCGACGACCCCTGCCACCACCGCCACCGCCGCCACTATCACCGTAACCACCACCGCCACCGCCACCTGAGCGGGGTGCGCGTTCTTCGCGAGGCCGAGCCTCGTTGACGGTCAAAGCCCGCCCATCCATGTCTTTTCCATGCAGGGCTTGGATGGCCGCTTCGGCGCCTTCCTTAGTCTCCATGGTGATGAAGGCAAAGCCGCGAGGCTTGCCGCTGAATTTGTCCATGATCATGTCCACTTCGGTGACTGGCCCGTAAGCGGCAAAAAGGTCCTGGAGTTGGTTTTCTGTGGCGTTGAAGGAGAGGTTTCCCACAAACAGTTTCGTGCTCATGATGATTTGATTTATTTAACTAAACTTAGACTGACTGCCCTTTCCCAGACTGTTCCCGACTATCGGGTTTCAAATCATCACTGAACCACGTTCAACTGAAGATTTTCCATGCCTTGAAATCGACAAGTTATCTAACTGCCTAACAAACTAGCGTGATCGCGTCAGAATGCAATCCAATTTTGCAAGCGCCTTTTCTCCCTTTTATTGAAAGCAGATTTGGGTCACAGTCCCCGCATGAAGACAGGTGCGGTGGCCACGCTCCATTGGCTGCGAACAGGTGAAGAAGCCTTTGCTGCCATGCTCGAAGCCATCGCGGCAGCGGGCAAATCCATTCGCCTGGAGACTTATGTCTATGAGGCAGGTCTGATTGGGGAAAAATTTCGAGAGGCGCTGGTCAAAGCCCGCGGGCGGGGGGTTCGGGTGCAGGTCTTGGTGGATGCGATGGGTTCGGCCAGGTTATCCACGGGCTTCTGGGACCCGCTCGTCAAAGCGCAAGGGGAATTCGCCTGGTTTAACCCGTTAAGCCTCCAGCGATGGAGCTATCGCGACCATCGCAAAATGCTGATCTGCGACGAGGCTGTCGCCATCATCGGTGGCTTCAATATTGCAGATGCCTACAACGGGGACGGTGTCACGCGCGGCTGGCGGGATCTCGGATTGCTCATCACTGGCTCGCTGGTCGATCATCTGGCGATCAGCTTCGATACATTCTTTGGGCGCGCCACTGCTGCACACAAGCCCCTGCAGCGATTGCGCAAAGCCCCCACCACCGTCACCAGTGGGCAGAATTGGAAATTGATTTTGAGCGGACCAGGGCGGCGCCATGGGGAACTCAAACGGACCCTGGTCGGAGATCTGAAAGGGGCGAGCTCGGTGAGGATTATCTGCGCCTACTTTTTGCCCACCTGGCGTTTACGAAAGGAATTGATGCAGGTCAGCAAACGCGGAGGAACGGTCCAATTGATTCTGGCGGGAAAATCGGACGTGGCTCTGTCCCGTTTGGCTAGCCGGCGGCTCTATCGGGCGTTTCTGCGGTCGGGAGTCCAAATTTTTGAATATCAACCACAGATCCTTCATGCGAAAATGTTTATCCTCGATGATACCGTTTATGCCGGTTCAGCGAACCTCGACGTCCGCAGCCTCCGCATCAATTACGAATTACTGGTGCGCATCCTGGACCCGACGGTGGCGGGGGAGGCCCGGAGAATTTTTGAGGCAGATCTGGAGCACAGCAAGCGAATCGACCTATCCACCTGGAATAAATCGAGGTCCTTCTGGACTAAACTCCGGGAAGATTGGGCCTACTTTGTTTTGGCCCGCGTCGACCCCTACCTAGCAGGCCGCCAGTTAAAGACATTACGATGAGAAGAACAAGAAACATCCAACCACTAATTCTCATTTTCTCATTTGGCATTTTGGAACCCTGTGGGGTCGGAGGGACGAAGTTCCACGAGTCCCTATTTGCTTAAGAGCCTGTTTTAAAATTGCGTGGGGTCCTGCGGCGAGGGATTTTGGCTGTGGCCAAGGCGGCGAGGCCGGAGCATCCCCGCAGCGGGCTGTGACGGCCGAGTCAACGCAGGCCGCAGACAAAAGACCCGCCACCCGGAGG
>JBBRPK010000063.1:0-30057 GCA_038228235.1 Verrucomicrobiota bacterium | reverse complement strand
GGGATGCTCCGGCCTCGCCGCCTTGGCCACAGCCAAAATCCCTCGCCGCAGGACCCCACGCAATTTTAAAACAGGCTCTTAATTTGCGCGGCATGAGAAAATGCTTGCCAGCGGCATCATTTTATGTCGAGCCTATAGTTTGACCCCTTTTTCACCCCAGGACATCGCAGAAGTCACCACTCTTCAGCTTGTCGCGGCTTAACTGGTAGAAAATCAAACCGCCGCCCATCACGGTTGAGCGACCGGAAAGGCGATTCGGCTCGCATGTCTGTCCGAGTCTGGGTACGGTCCATCGCAAATGGCTCATTTCGCGCGCGATTGACCCTTCGCCTCCAAGTCGGTGGCCATCCTCGGCAGGAACTCCCGCCAATGCTTTTCGGCCATGAACGCGTATTGCGTCAGCGGTTTCATAAACAGGGAACTTTGGCTCCTTCAATCCAAACAGTTCAAGCTGTAGATCGTCCTGTGCTTTGCTCGTGACTACCGCCCGCATCACCCCATCTCAGTGCATCTCCTTCGGCAGCCTCTATCTACCGCAGTTTGAGCAGGGGAGTCAATCGAAGGAGAACACCGTCTCATGCAAAAGGATGAGTTTGAGGCTCCGAGGTGAAGGGGCGGTGGTGAAGTTTTTAATGGAGCTGTCCAGCGGTTGGCTTGGTCGCGTCAAAGCGACGTTTCTCGTGTATGTCGACTTGGAGGGAAAGCCGCTGTCCGAACTGCGTCAAAGTATTAAATTAACTGTGCGGACCCGGTGGGTTCAGGTCTTCGATCATTCTGGTGATGCTCAGCTATTGTTCTTCGAGGAGCGTTTTGTGTCGAATGTCCATCCGAAAAGGAGAGAAATGGAGGCTTTGGCAACCAAGCTTAGGAAGCTTGAGTTCGCGCCTGCAAGCGTTGGCACTGGGCCGTTGAAGCGTGATTTTGTTGCGCTCTTGGCCCTCAAGGGTTTGAATGAGAACCTCAATGCACGGCGGCGAACCAGGTCGAGCAGTCCTTCCGCCTAGTTCGCCAAGTGCGTGTTTGAGTCGAACCAAAAAGACTATATGCCGGGCCGAACGAACAAGCCATACCGGGACGGTGAGGTCGATATCATTTTGAGCCTCGCGTCGACTCCTGAAAACATCCACAATCTGAGTCTCCTCCTGGAGCGTTCAGGGGAGGCGATTCAGATCGTGTACGAGATCGCATTCGAGCATGGTCCTTTTGCGCACGCGCCAACCGTGCAGATGCGAAAGATCCTTGAAGCGAAGAAGCGGGTTGGGATTGCGATTGGACGGAAAACCATGTCGGCGTAGAAGGAGGGTGAATGATTTATCTGGACCACAACGCAACGACGCCCATCCTCCCGGAGGTTTTCGAGGTAATGGCCCCTTACCTGAAGGCTGAGTGGGGGAATCCGTCGAGCAGTTACACGTTCGGTTCCAAGCTGCGAAAGGCATTGGAGAATGCGCGCGAGCAGACTGCTGCGTTGATCGGCTGTTATGCGGGAGAGATCCTGTTCACCTCCTGCGCAACGGAGAGTAACAATGCCGCCATCCATGCCGCGCTGAAGGGAAGGCCGGAGAGGCGACATATAGTGACCTCGGCTGTGGAACATTCATCTGTGCTCAATTATTGCACGGCGTTGGAGCGGGAAGGTTATCGCGTGACGTACGTGCCCGTTGATCGGGAAGGGTTGCTGAAGACCGCCGATTTAGAGGCGAGTCTTAGCGAGGATACGGCCGTTGTTTCTTTGATGTGGGCGAACAATGAAACGGGGGTGCTGTTCCCTGTGCCGAGGATTGCCGAAATCTGCAAGGCTCGTGGGGTGTTATTCCACTGCGATGCTGTGCAGATGGCCGGGAAGTCGGAGATTGATGTGGGCAAGTTGCCCGTGGATTATCTATCTCTGACTGGCCACAAGTTCAACGCCCCCAAAGGCGTTGGCGCGTTGTACGTGCATCGCAGCGCACCGTTCTCTTCGTATCTTTATGGCGGCCATCAAGAGCGGGGGCGGCGGGGTGGGACGGAAAACGTGGCTTTGATAGTCGGCATGGGCAAGGCTGCGGTGCTCGCACGCGGGAAGTCTCGAGACCATGACCGGCAAGTAACCCCTTTGCGGGACAGGCTTGAGGCGGGGATATTGGATTCAGTCAGGGCCTCTGAAGTAAACGGCAGCAAGACCTTGCGTTTGGCGAACACGACGAATATTTCGTTTCCTGATGTAGACTCCGAAGCCCTGCTTTTGCTTTTGGATGCTGAGGGGATATGCGCTTCTTCCGGCTCAGCGTGCCTGGCTGATTCCAAGGAACCTTCACATGTTATCAACGCGATGAAACCAGGCCGGGGCGAACGCCGAGAAAGCGTGCGGTTTTCCCTCTCATCATCGAATAGTGAAGAGGAGGTGGTTGCCGCAGTCAGGGCGATTTCCGATGCCGTACCAGCTCTCAGGAGCATGGGGGGTTAGCAGTGGGTGAAGGCTCTTGGCTTTTTTTGAGACTCAGGACTTTCAGGTTTCAACCGTCGGCAAGATTTTCTCTTCGAGTGCCCTGGCAAGTTTGTTCTCGCCCGCGCCGCTTGCAGGGTACTCTTGCAATGTAAAGGGAGCGAGTGTTGCGGCCTTCTTCAATTCCGTGGCGAAGAATTCTGCGTTGAGACGTTTGTGCTGAATCCCATGTGATGCCAGTGGACCTAACAATCGCATAAACGCGCCAAACCCGATTGTTTTGCCAAGGGCTGAGGTGTCGGAACCCCAATCTCCTGGGAAAGTCTGCGCTACGGCAGCAAAGTAATTCGTGATGGCCTTTTTTATCGCCCAATCCTTTGCATCGACAAAGAATTTCCAAAACGGACACTTCTGATTCTGGGGATCCTCGGGGTTCAGCTTCTGCGCGCGCTTCAGAGCGTCCCGAATATCGTCTGGGTTTTTGCAGATAAGGGGGAGAAGACGCTTTATGAAAGTGGCCTGGCTAATTCGCCCTTCATACTCGTTGGTTCTCCTCCCTAAGGGTTTGATTTGATGGTAAAAGGGAGAATCGGAGTCACGGTTCATGCTCTTCGCAACATCGTGAGCGCTTTTTTGAGGAGATCGTGTTGTGGTTTCTTCGAACAAATCATAAACAAGCGACTCGTTCACGCGAGTTTGCTTCAAATTAATTGTCGCGAAGAGCATCGCCTGAGATTCGAGCGGGATATCGATGAAAATTGAGACGACCAAGTCAAAGTCCTTAGCGTTACTTTGATCGAACCCAGAGAGGCGATGCTGGCCGTCGATAATGCACGCGACCTTTGAGTTTTTCTTGATTGTCAGAGATCCAGCCTCTTCTTTCAGAACATCATCCGAATGGATGGCTATGATGAAGGAGTTTGGAAAGGATGCTCCAAAAGAACTAATGTATTTTTTAATTTCTTGTTTGCGCTTTTCATTCAATTCTCGCTGGATGCCGACGAAGGCGTCCTTTTCCACCTGCGTCTGGCGTCGAGTATCAGCATATGCGATCGTTTGGAGGTCTGCGGCCGGGATCGTGCCGACATAGAACTGGCCGATTGGCTGCTCGACCGCAAGAATCGGAATCGTGATGGTCTCAAGTGCGACTGGGTCGCCGGAAGGGTTCATAGTTCTACGTCGTCCGCAGTTGTCGCGGCTTTGGCCTGCGCAGTAAGCCTATCTGCTGGGGCATTGTACTTCTCCTCGATTATGCCGATCTCGGTACCGCTGAGTTCAGCCATGAATAAGCGAAAGTTCGAGAAGACTGCCATGACGACGAGGACGCCAGTCACCCAGTAGATGAAAGGCATGTTGAGTGGAATCGGCGGTGTGGACGCCGCGAACACTGGCGCAACAAAGAGGGCTGTTAGACCCAAAACGCTCAGAATCATTGTGAGCATTAGGGCAGCGTAGGTAAGCGTGTGCGCTTTTCTGAGACTGAGTTGGGTTTCCTTAAAAAAGAATCCCAAGGATACTGCGCTTAGAGTCACAGTGAAGATTAGGAGGGAACCGTCGGTGAATACCTCCTTTACTCGCCACTTGCCAAAGCACAGAAGCACCACAAATGGCATCCAGACTCCCGCGAGGCCGAAAATTATATTGTGCAGCGTCCATTGGTAAACTTCGCTTCTCTTGGCCGCCAGCAGTTTTAGTCGCTCGCTCATATTTTTCGGAAAGGGATTGGGTTAAAGATAGTAAGGATAGTGATGGTCGTGCGGGATGCTCCAAGCTTATCTGGGGACGGATTCACCCCAGCAGTGTATGCGTTCGGGCGGTCGGCCTGGTGCCTTTACAAAGGCAATGCCTCTGTGCAATTGCCCGCTCGAGAACTCTTCGGGCAGAACTTTCCGCGAGAATACCCCAGTGAGGTTACGGAGGCCGCGTTGTGATTGGGCACAGGCGAACGCAACCACGGTCCCAAGCTGGCGCGTGAAGTCGTCTACCTCGCCTTCGAAGTCGCTCGGATCCTGAGAAAGTAGCATTACGGTCACGCCTTTGGAGCGCCCCTTGCGGATTAAATCAACCAGCGATTCTGACCGACGGTCACGAAGGACCTTCCTGGCCTCGTCCACGATTAACAGATGTCGGATGGACCGGTAATTACTCGTTGCTGGCGCTTCGGACTGATCGAGTAGAAAACCACTTGCCGCGTCGAGGAGTAGCAGCGTGGCTAAACGTTTCAGCTCTTCCGGGAGATTTAACGTTACGACCCAGGATTGTTGGAAGAATTCCGCTGGCTGGAACTCGGGCGAGAATGATGGTAGCCGTGTCAACTCATTGAGTCGGCTAACGACACTGTCATCCTCTTTGCCTTCGTTGCGAAGGCGTCGATGATTTGCGTAACCTCAGGCTCTCCCCCTCGACTTCCTGCCACCGGCTGGCCACAGCCAAAATCCCTCGCCGCAGGACCCCACGCAATTTTAAAACAGGCTCTTAATTTGCGCGGCATGAGAAAATGCTTGCCAGCGGCATCATTTTATGTTGAGACTATAGTTTGACCCCTTTTTGGCCGCCCACAGCAAAAACTCCGGCGGCTGCGGTGTCCCGCCATCCAGGACGCGCACGACCACGTAGCGATCCAGATGCACATCGATTCCTAGTTTGATCGTCTTAGCCTGGGGCTCGAGCTTGCTGACGTTTGCTTGCGCTTTGGTTTGTTTTTTGTTGCTCTTGGTTTTGTTGGTATTCATTGGGTGTCAGGTGTACTGGGTTCTCCCGCACCTGACCACCCCATGTTATCTTTTCGAGTTTTCCACAACAAAACACCATCTTGTTAATGAGATTCGAGCCGGTAAAACCGGAACCGCACTTGGCGACGATGTTTAGGGTTGATGTTTGGTTGCTGACGCTATTTGCGATTTTCCCTGGATGGACCGCCATGATTCCGCGAATCGATCCAGATACTCAAGGATGCAGTCAACACACTCCCCAGAACCAAGTAGATCCGTGCGCAGTTCCACTTCCGGGTGCTCGGGCGGCTCGTAAGGGGCAGAAATGCCGGTGAAGTTCTTGATCTCATTCGAGCGGGCCTTGGCGTAGAGGCCCTTCGGGTCGCGAGCCTCGCAAACTTCAATCGGCGCGTTGATATACACCTCAATGAAACGCCCCTCCGGCATAATCTTTCGAACCAGGTCACGGTCGGCACGGTATGGTGAAATGAACGCCGTGATACAAATGATCCCGTTGCCAGCCAGCAGTTTGGCGACTTCACCAATGCGTCGAATGTTTTCGGTGCGGTCTTCCTGGGTAAACCCGAGATCCGAGCAAAGTCCGTGGCGAACGTTGTCGCCATCGAGCACGCAAACTTGACTGCCTCGATTGAACAATTGCCGTTCCAGTTCCGCGGCGATCGTGGATTTTCCGGACGCCGAAAGCCCTGTCAGCCACAGGACGCAACCAGCATGCCCATTACGGACTTCGCGTTGTTGGGTGGTGACCTGCCCGGGCGTCCGGTAAATGTGATCGCTCTTTTGATGGGTGTCGTGGCGAATCTGTGGATTTCCATCAAGGAATGTTTTCCACGGCAAGTCTGGATCGGCAACGGTGATGATGGCGGGGTTCTTCAGGCCGGGCTTGCCGTAGCGGAGCGGTTTGCCGTCCAGAGTGCATACCCTGCCGCCCGCCGCTTCGACGATGCATTGCGCGGCCGCGGTGTCCCATTCCATGGTAGGTAAATCCCGAAGGTAAATATCCGCATTGCCTTCGGCGACGAGGCAGAACTTGAGCGAACTTCCCATGGATTTGAGTTCAGCGCCGGGCAAGCGAGCCAGCATCCCAGCGATGAGGGGACCGGGGTGGTCTTTACTGGCGACAACCCTGATCGGTCCGCGATTGAGGCGCTGGGCACGGACGGGCACAGGCGCCTCCTTGTGGCTCCGTCGAAACGCGCCGCCCTCCAGTTCAGCGAAGTAGACTACTCCAAGCGCCGGGGCATGGACCACGCCGATCACGGGCCGCCCCTGCTCGACCAGAGCAATGTTGACCGTGAATTCCCCTGTGCCTTTGAGAAACTCCTTCGTGCCATCGAGCGGATCCACCAGCCAAAAGCGGCCATTCCCATCATTGAGGCCGAGTGTTGGATCCTGTGATTCCTCGGAGATGACCGGAACGCCGGGAATCAAGGCTGGAAGAAACCGGATGAGAAAATCATGAGACGCACGATCGGCGTCGGTGAGAGGCGATGAGTCTTTTTTGAACGCGACGGAAGCGCGGCCGCGGTAGAAGCGCATGGCCCTCACGCCCGCTTCTTCAGCCAGGAGGCAAATCTCCTGCACGGTCGCTCTAGTGTGTCGGGGTGATCGTACCATATCGCGACCCTGTCTATTGAAACCCTAGGCGGGGAGAACGGAAAAGTTGTGAAGGGTTTTGCCCTCGAGGTTGATGAACGTAACCGCAGCCTTTTCGGGGGTCACGTCCAATTGCGCGTGGCCCGAGTCGGGCCAAAACCGCTCGTAGCCCGTTTCCGCTTTGGTAAACTTCCAAGGCGCCCCACAACTTCCGGGGAGCGTGTAATGGATCCCGTCAACCACGTCGTCCACGAACACATGATCGTGCCCGTAGAAGAATATCTGCACTTTATGCTTCTTCATCAGGGCGTGAATCTTTGCCTGTTCTCCCATGTTCCAGGCGCGTGCGCCGCCGCGGCCGTACAAGGTGTTAAGAGGGTCACCCGCGTTCCCTCCCGCAGGATGATGCATGCAGACAAACCGGAACCGCTCGGTCGCCTTCTTCAGGGTCGTTTCGAACCATGCCATCTGTTTCTCGCCCAGGGTCCATTCTGTGATCTGGTTCACGTCCGCCATGAGAGTCGGGAAGCCCGCCGGATTGGAAGGCTTCGAATACGTCTGAATGTTCAGGATGACGTAGAGAACGTCGCCCCAGGAGTAAGCATAATAGTCTTCCCGTTCGCTGCCGCCCTGCGGATAGGTGAGATCGTTGGGGCCCGGCATCAGCGCGCGACGAACCGAGGCGGCAATCTCGATGTTCTCTTCCGGAAACTTGCCGCTTTCACCGCACCAATTTCCAATCACCGAGAAATACGGAGCGTTTTGCGTGAGCGGACCGATTTGCCGCCGGTAACGCGCGTAGGCGGAAGCGGCGCCAGCGGAACTCTTCTGCGGATACTCTCTCGAGCCAGGCCACGCGGTGTTGTCACCGAGGTCCAGAACAAATTCACCTTTCGTGCGCGCGGCATTTTGCACGACACGATCCAGCGTGAGAACGGGTGTGCTGTTTGGCGGAAAATAACCGGTATGTGAATCCGTGATGAGAACGACGGTGTAGCTCGCCGGACCCTTCCGCTGCGTGCAGAAGCTGCCCGCGGCTGTCTCCCGATATGTTTGGTCTGCTCCTTGTTTCAGCAAAACGCGATAGTCGAATTTCGTCGAGGGGGAAAGATCCTTCAAGTCCCAATCCAGAAGCTGGCGCGCCGCGACCTTGGACGCGAGCGGGCGGCGCTGCCAGTCCTTTGCGCCCTCCCGCCGGAATTCCAGGGCCGCTTCCACCGCTTGGTCGCCGTTCAACGCCGTGATGCGAATGGATGTTTCCGTGGGACGCACGAGCAACGGGGGCAGCAATAATGGCGGGATGGCAACGGCACTGGCAGGCTGGTCGGCCACGCTCAACGAAGGGACGGCCGCGGCGAGAGCCGCCGTCAGCGCCGATGATTTGAGAAGAAACTCACGTCGCGAATGCGGCTGTAACCAAATGCACGGTTCCGGTGTCACAGTCGGACCATGCCGCGTTTCCAGGCAAAAGGCAAGTTTCACATTCCGCCCGTTGCGGTCAAAAAGACCGAGAGACGCCGCGCCTTCGATGTCGGGCGGGGGCGCGCTCGGCGGAATGCCAACCGTCTGGAAAATGACTTGGTGATTGACGCGCTGAACATGCCGACTTAGCGTTTCCTCTTGCCTGAGAACCCATGTGACACTCGCGATGAACATGAGCCGTTTGGGAAACCGTGCAGACCGTGTGCGCGTGGGCTCCTTCGGCAGCACATCCCTGAAACCTCCGCTCCGTCGGAGCCTCCCATGAAAGCCAATTACAAAATTCTCATCGTTTGCTGCTTGCTCTCTGGTCTGATGCTGTCGGCGTGCCGGCAAGAGCAGGCCGCACAAACGAAAACCAAAACCGCCGTGTTCCGGTTGTTCGACCTCTTTCAACCAGAGGATTTGAAGGGCAAGGTGACTCCGGAGAACGCCGGTTGGAAACGCGTGGAGTGGCGCGCCGCCGAGATGGCCAGGTGGACGCCCCCGCTGAACACAGAAACCGGCACTGCTCGCAAGGCCACCTTTGCCACCCCGATCGGGTTCCGGGCGCTCAACGACGTGGGCGAAATCACAACCAATCAAAACCAGCTCTCGGGAGAGATCACGGGTAACGAGCCGGTCCTGCAGTTCGCCCTCAGGGAAAATCGAGGCGGCGCGGAATCGGTCAAATTCATTGAAGTGCGCATGATCGTTTCCGGGGCAAAAAAAGTCTGGCTGCGGCCCGAGGGCGGTAACTCGATTGATGATGACGAGATCGTCCGCTGGGCCGGTCAGTCCGAGCCTTGGAACATCAACGCGGATGTGGCTGACGGAAAACTTCAGACTTATCGTTTCGAACTTCAGTCCAATCGTGGTGGAAATCGCGGTGGTGGCCCTGGCGGCGGCGCGCCACCAGCGGGAGGAGCCCGCGGCGGCGGAGCCCCCGGACCGGGCGCGGCCCTTCCACCAGGCGGACCCGGTGGCCCACCGGCATTAGGCGGCGGCCCGCCAGGACCGGACGGACCCGGAGGACCGGGCGTCACAGGCAGGCGAGGTGGACCGGGCGGGCCGGGAGGAAACGCGAGAGGTGGTGGACCCGGAGGTCCTCCCCAGGGCATGGGCGGATTCGGTGGGCCCGGCGGCGGTGCGACCGGGCAACGCAACACCGACCTCCGGCATTTCGTGCTCACTTTTCGCGACTGCAAGTCCGCGAAGTTTTCGATCGAGTCCGTGCGATTGGTCAGTGAGAAGGAGGAAAAACTTTCGGATGCCTCCGGACAGCAGTGGGCGGGATTGGCCGAAATCTTTCGCGCGACTTTGGCGGCCAAGACTACTGAATCGATCCTGGTTCCCCTGCGCGAACTGCCGCAGCGCGCCTACCTCGACTTCGCCATCGGCACCAGGGAGGACGAGCCGATTCATTTCAAACTGGCAATTTCCCCTCGCGACGGCGGCAAAGAGTCAACGCCCGCCGTGATTTTCGAGCGCACTGTCACCACACCGAACCGTTGGCAGACCGCGAGGGTTGATTTGAGCGGTTATTCGGGCAAGAGCATTTTGCTGGAGTTTTCGCTCGCCGGTCCGAAAAAGGGGCTTTGGGGATACTGGGGCAACCCGGTCGTGCGGAGCCGCCTCCTCGCCGCGTCCACGCCGGGCGCGAGCACGGGAGCCTCGGCCAGGCATAAACCGCGCGGAGTGATCCTCCTCGTCATCGATACCCTGCGCAAAGATCATCTGAACATTTACGGCTATCCACGCGAGACAACCGTCCACCTCAGGAAGTTCGCCGAGGAAGGAGTCGCCTTCAGCCATGCTATTTCCCAAGCCACAATGACTAAGATCTCGGTCCCTTCGATTGTGACGTCGCTCTATCCGATGTCGCACACGGTGCTTGGATTCGACAAAGGTCTCCCCGCCGCGGCCAAAACCATCGCTGAAGTTTTCCGTGAGGAAGGCTACGCGACCGTGGGCTACTCGTCGGTCGGATTTACAGGCAAGGCGAACAACATGCACCAAGGCTACGACGAACTGCACGAGAGCGGGTCCGTCACCGACAACGAATATCGCGGCAAATCTTCGCGACCTTATGTGGACCGTTTGATTCCATGGCTCCAGGAGCACGGCGATGCGCCGTTCTTCGTCTTTCTCCATGTCTTCGATCCGCATTCGCCGTTTCGGCCTCGTCCGCCCTACGACACGCTTTTTGGCGCGCCGGGAGCGCGGGATCGCCTGGTGGAATTGGAGGCGGACATGCGTGCGAAAAAAATTCGCACCGGCATGGACTCGATGCCAGGCAAGGAAGAATACCTGAAGACGGGCAACTCGCCCGAGGAACTGCTGAAGATTTACACCGATTGGTACGACGGCTCGATTCGCGGCGCGGATGCGGAAATCGGCCGGCTGCTCGAGGCCCTGCGCGAAATGGGCTTGGAGAAAGATACGCTGTTTGTCTGGGCGACCGATCACGGCGAGGAATTCTGGGAACATGGAAAACTGTTCCACGGCCACAGTGTCTATGGCGAATTGAACCAGGTTCCGATGGTGTTCCATTGGCCCAACTCCCCCGACATTCGCAAGGGAGTGATGATGGATCAAATGGTGCAGAACCTGGACATCATGCCTACCATCCTCGATCTCGCCGGCATCACGGGTCCCACCAACATGCAGGGCCGGAGCCTCGTGCCGCTCTTGAACGGCAACGGCGTCGCGGCTTGGCAGGAGCAGCCGGCCATCACTCACGCGATGGTCGGGGACGAGCCGGGTGGAGGTGGAGGGGGTCCCGGAGGCAACAAGGAAAAACCGCATTTCGGCATCATCGAACATGGCTGGAAATTAGTGCGCAAGGAATTGGACACGAACGCAGTCGAGGAACTCTTCGAACACCCCGCTGATTCCCTGGACCAGACGAACGTCATCAAAATGGAAAGCGGGGCATCGAACCTTAAAGCCATTGGTGAAACTCTGGTGGCTTGGAAAGCAAAGGCGCGCGCCGCGCAACTCCCTGATGACGCTTCAACGATTCAGCAACTCAGTTCGGAAGAGTTGCGCCGACTCCGCGCCCTGGGCTACCTGGGTGGAACAACGACACCCGCCCGGCCGCCGGTCACAAACAACGCCGCTACCACCAACGCCGATGCCAACGTCGGCGCAACGAAACCAGAGGGTGGCAAATGAAGTCGGAATGATTCAGTCGCAGAATATTCTCAGATCTCGATGCCCATGAAATCCTTGTATCGCCGGCTTCGCTACGGTCGTTCGGTCATCCTCGTCTCCGGTCTGCCCCGCTCCGGCACGTCCATGCTCATGCAGATGCTGGAGAAGGGAGGGATGTCGATCGTCACGGACAAACTCCGCACGCCTGATGAAGACAACCCCAAGGGGTATCACGAATTGGAGCGCGTCAAGGAGCTCGACAAGACCAACGACAAAAACTGGCTCAAAAATCATCGCGGCCAGGTGATCAAGACGATTTCGTTCCTCCTGCAGGATTTGCCCCTGAACCTGCACTACAAAGTTCTCTTCATGCGGCGCAACCTGGATGAAGTCCTCCGTTCCCAAAACAAAATGCTGGAACGCAGCGGAACGAAGGACCCGCTCGTCCCGGACGAAAAAATGCGGCAGAACTACGATTTGCACTTGAGAAAAGTCTGTTACCGGCTGGATCGGTCTCCGAATTTTGAGGTTCTTTACCTTGACTATTCTGCCGTCGTGGAAAACACAAAGCGCGAAGCGGAGCGCATCAACGCCTTCCTCGGTGGCGGGCTGGATGTCGCCGCGATGGCCAGCGCCGTCGAGACCGACCTTTACCGCAATCGACAACCGGCTGCCCGCCATGCCTGAAGCGCCACGCCGCCGTCTGCTTCTGGTCTTGGCCGCCTTCGTGGTCTTGTGGCCGGAGCCGGCGCGCGCCTACTTGGGGCCGGGCGCGGGCTTCACGATCGTTTCCACATTCTTCGTCCTGTTCACCGCGCTGGTCTCGGCGTTCGTGGTGCTCCTCACCTGGCCGTTCCGATGGATGCTCAAGGCCGTCTTCCGTCCGAAGCGGACCGGCGTCAGCAAAGCCCGGCGCGTGGTCATCGTTGGATTGGACGGACAGGATCCGGAACTCACAGAGAAATGGATGAACGCGGGCCTGCTGCCGAACTTCTCCCGCTTGCGCGAGACTGGGACCTTCGCGCGGCTTGGAACGACATTGCCCGCCGAATCCCCCGTCGCCTGGTCTTCGTTCCAGACGGGATGCAATCCGGGAAAACATCGCATCTACGACTTTCTTGTCCCCAATCGAAAATCGCTGATGCCCGAATTGAGCTCCGCGAACGTCACCGCACCGGCACGAACGCTCAAGCTGGGGAAATATCGGATTCCTCTGGGCAGACCATCCATTGCTGCCGGCCGAAAGAGTGAGGCCTTTTGGACGATTCTTGGGCGGTTCGGAATTTTCAGCGCCGTGCTGCGTGTCCCGATCACCTTTCCTCCGGAGAAGTTCGGCGGCATTCTGCTCTCGGCAATGAATGTGCCCGATGTGAAGGGCAGCCAGGGCACGTATTTTTATTTCACCACCGACCCGAACGACAAACGAACGCTCGTCAGTGGACAGCAATGCCCGCTTGAATTCAACGACGGCGGGGCGACCGGCGAGTTGCCGGGGCCGCAGAACACATTGGTCAAGGATGGTGGCGAATTGCGAATCCCGTTTTCAATCATCACGGCCAACGATGGGTCCGGTACCGCGAAACTCCAGCTTCCGAATCAAACGATCGACCTGCAGGAGAACGAATACACTCCCTGGGTGACTCTCAGCTACAAAGCGGCGATGGGATTCACGGTCAAGGCCATTGCCCGCTTTCTGCTCCTCGGGCTAAAGCCGAACATTCGGCTCTACGTCACGCCCATTCAAATTGATCCCGAAAACCCCGCGCTGCCGATCTCGCATCCCGTCTCCTATTCGATTTATTTGGCGAAGAAGCAAGGCGCTTTCGCGACGCTCGGAGTTGCCGAGGACACCTCCGCATTGAACGAAGGCGTGATCGGCGAGGACGCATTTCTTCGCCAGGCGCAAGACATTCACACGGAGCGGGAGAAAATGTTTTTCGATGCCCTCGCCCGAACGCGCCGAGGAGCGGCGGTTTGTGTTTTTGACCTTACGGATCGGGTCCAGCATATGTTTTTCCGCTTCCATCGCGACGACCAATGGGGCGTGGCGGTGGCGGACGAACGCTATGCCAGCGTGCTGCGCGACCTTTATGTTCAGATGGACGGTCTCATCGGGCGGGTGATGAAGGAAATCGACAAAAATACCGTGCTCATGGTGCTTTCCGATCACGGATTCAAACCATTCCGACGCGCCGTCGAACTAAATCGCTGGCTGCAGCAGAATGGTTATCTGGCGGAGAACCCGGCCGCCACGACACCGGACTTGTTGCAGCGCGTCGATTGGTCGAGGACCCAAGCCTACGCGGTCGGGTTCGGTGGCATCTATTTGAACATCGCTGGTCGCGAGGCCCGCGGGATCGTGCCGAAGGAGGACGCCGCACGCCTCAAGCGGGAGATCCGCGATAAGCTGAAGTCCCTGCGCGATCCGGAACGCGCGGATTCTCCGGTAAGCGAAGTCTATGATCGGGACCAGGCCTACAAAGGCCCTTACGTCATCGATGCGCCCGACTTGGTGGTGGGCTTTGCACCGGGCTATCGCGTCGCGTGGGAAACCGTGACGGGCGGCTTTGGCGAAAAGGTCGTTTCAGAAAACACGCGTCCCTGGAGCGGCGACCACAATATGAATCCACCGGAGGTCCCAGGCATGCTTTTCTCCAACCGCCCGATCGACGTTGACCAACCGAGCATCGTTGACATCGCTCCGACCGTGCTCGATCTTTTTGGGGTTCCAGTTCCCGCACACATGGATGGAAAGTCCATCATGAGCGGGGCGCGAACGGCGAAGCCGGGCGGGTCATCGCCCAAACGGCAGAATGTGGTCGTAGCGGGCGCCGGTTTCACGAATGCACAATGACCAATGAAGCAATCACCGAAGAATGCCCAATGACTAATGCCCAAGACCCAATGGCAGAAAGCCGGGCAGTTCCCGTTTGGCATTGGTCATTGGAGCTTGGTCATTCATTGCTCTTTGGTCGTTGCTCATGGGTCATTCATCGCAAAGTCAACGATGCTCATTACGGCCTCAACCACGCGATGCCTTTGGCAGAGCGCGGGGCTATGACCCGCAGCCACGCGCGGATTTGCGGACCGTTTACTCCTTGTCGGGGGCGTTGCAGTCGGCGAAGCCTCCTGCGGGTCACAGACCCGCGCTCCGATGCGGGGCACAATAAGAACTTCTGTCCCGGAGTAGCCGCCATCTCCGGATTTCGCGCGCTCGCAGCCTCGCTTGTGCTACTGTGTTGCTGGTTTTGCGCTGTTCTCGAACTGTCGGCGGCCGGCAGAACGGTCATGGTGCTGGGCATTGACGGCATGGACCCGAAACTGTTGCAGATATTCGTCGATCAGGGCCGGATGCCGAACTTTAAAGCCTTGATGACGGAGGGAGATTTCCGGCCGCTGCAAACCACCATGCCACCCCAAAGCCCGGTCGCGTGGTCCACGTTCATGACTGGAATGGATCCCGGCGGCCATGGTATCTTCGACTTCATCCACGTTGATCCATCCAAGATGACGCCGTACTCTTCCATGGCCCAAGCCGATCCAGGAGGACGCCCGATCAACGCCGGCTCCTGGTCGTTTCCGACTTCGGGAGGAGCAGTCCACATGTTGCGCAAGGGAACAACCTTCTGGCAGATGCTCGGAGCACACGGGCTGCGCTCAACCATCTTTCGGATGCCGGTGAATTTCCCTCCCGTAAAAGCCCCGGGCCGCGCGCTCGCGGGGATGGGCACGCCCGACGTGGTGGGTTCCCTCGGCACGTTTTCTTTTTACACGGACCATCGAAGTGATTGGCCGGCGGTTGTCTCCGGCGGCGAGATTTACGAAGTGTCGGTGCAGAGCAACCGGATCAGTGCGCAACTCCACGGGCCACCCAACACGTTCCGCAGCTTTCCAACGAAGGAAAGTTTGGAACTGCGGGAGAAAGGCCGCGCCGTTTCGCTCTCCTATGAAAATCCAAAGATGACACAGGATTTCACCGTCTACATCGACCCGAAGGCGGGCGCGGCGAAATTCGTCGTCGGCGACCAGGAATTCATTCTCAAGGAAAAGGAATGGAGCGATTGGATTCACGTGGAGTTCGAAGCCATCCCGCATCTCCTGACGGTGAGTTCAGCCGCTCGTTTTTATCTCAAGCAACTCACTCCGAAATTCGACGTTTACGTTAGCCCGTTGCAAATCGATCCCGAAGACCCGGTCATGCCCATCTCGCGTCCGGCCAACTGGTCCAAGCATCTCTGCTCGGAGCTGGGCCGGTATTATACGCATAACATCCCGGAGGAAACGCAGGCGTTCAATCACGGCGTGCTCACCGCGCGCGAGTTCTGGGATCAAATGGTTTTTGTCTATGAGGAGCGAGTGCGCGCGATGGATTATTTGCTGAAACATCAGGACGAGGATTTCCTCTTCGTCTATTTCGGGACCGTCGATCAAGGCTGCCACATGCTTTGGCATTTCATGGACCGCGAGCATCCGGGCTACGTCAAGGACGACGTGCTCAAGGACGGGATCGCGAAGATCTACGAGATGTTGGACAGCCAATTGGGGCGGGTGCGCAGTGCGATCGGGAAGGACACGGCGCTCATCGTCATGTCGGACCACGGATTTGCTCCGTTCTATTGGGAAGTGAACTTGAACACGTGGCTGCTGGAACAGGACTACATCACGCTCAAGGATCCTTCAAAGCAGGAGTCCGGAGAATTCTTTTCCAACGTGGACTGGTCGCGGACGAAAGCTTATGCGGCGGGTTTAAATGGGCTTTACTTAAACCTCAAAGGGCGGGAGAAAGGCGGAGCCGTCGCCGCCGGTTCCGAATACGAGGCCCTGATGGATCAACTCGAGAAGGCCCTGCTCACGATGAAGGATCCTCGCAACGGGAATTCTCCCGTCTCTTTGGTGACGCGGCCCCGGCGCGATTTCCATGGACCGGAGAAAGACAAAGGGCCGGACATCCTCGTCGGCTACAGCCGCGGCTATCGCAGTTCATCGGACAGTCCACTGGGCCTGTTTCCCAAGGCCGTGTTTGTGGACAACAAAAGTCCGTGGAGCGGCGATCATTGCATCGATTATCGCCTTGTGCCTGGTGTTCTGCTCACCAACCGCCGCATCACGAGCCAGACACCCACGCTGGCGGACCTCACAGTTTCACTTCTGCATGAATATGGCATCGCTCCAGCCAAGGAGATGATTGGCAAACAAGTTCTTGAACCTAAAAAGTAAGGAAAAATTTATGTTCGGACACAAGGTTAAACTGGAGAAAGCAATCTACGAAAAGATCAAAATGTACTCGACGATCGCCGGGTATTCCTCCGTGGAGGAGTTCGTTCATCACGCGCTGGAAAAGGAACTCCAGCAGTTCGAAGGCGCGGCGTCCGAGGAGGAAATCCGGAAGAAACTGAAGGGATTGGGCTACATCTCGTAGCCAGGGCCAGTTTTGTTAACTGCGTCACAGCGCCATCGAATGACATCTGCCGTATCTCTCCTCAACACCGTGCTGACCTTCCTCTTTGGATTGTTCTACGGAGCATTGAAATGGCTGGGACCGCTCTGGTCGCTCATCGGCCTCTCGATCCTGGGCGGCATCTTGCTGGTCTGGATTTTCGGCAAAGTCTCGAACCAGGACGCCATCCGCCAGGCGCGCAATCGCCTGAGCGCGGAACTCATCGCCCTCCGCTTGTTCAAAGACGACTTGCGGGTCTTCTTCGGGGTCCAAGGACAGGTCCTGGTCTGGACGCTGAAGTACCTGAGGCACTCGCTCGTCCCGATGCTGATCCTGATGGTGCCCGCCATGATCATTCTCATTCAACTGAACCTGCACTACGGCCGCCGCCCGCTGGCGGTCGGGGAGTCGGCCCTCGTCAAAGTGAAACTTCGCGACCCGGCGGCGTTGGCCAGCGGCGCCGAGTTGACGCTGCAAGCCCCGCCGAACCTGAAGATTGAAACTCAGGGCGTGCGCATTGGCGAATTGAAAGAGATTTCCTGGCGGGTTCGCGGCGTCTCTCCCGGTCGCTTTGACCTGGTCGTGAGCGACGGCAAATCTTCGGTGCGCAAAAAAGCCGCCGTGGGCGGTCGTCTCGAGGGCGTCTCCTCACTTCGCTCCGGCTCGCACTGGCTGACGAACCTGCTCTACCCGGATGAGGCGCCGATCCCGAACTCCTCGGCTATCGAATCCATCGGAATACTCTATCCTGAACTCGGCATTTCCTGCCTCGGTTGGCACATCAACTGGATGATTCTTTTTTTGATTCTCTCGCTCGGTTTCGGCTACGCGTTCAAGGGCGTCCTCGGTGTTCAAATTTAGTATGATGAAGAAATTCGTCCGAATCACTGGCTGCGGCTTGGTCGCAGGGCTTGCTTGTTGAAAGCCAATTACGGAGATCCATCCCAGCATCCGGAGCTCGTCGATGTATGGGCGTATTCGCAAACCGGCAAAGAGCATCAAACGCTCTTCGGTCAGCACGACATTCGTTGGATCGAAAAGGGCCTTCCGGGTGCCGGACATCCTAGGCTAGCGTCCGCGTTAATTCCCCGCCGGGAAGACGAATCCGACGCGTTGGGAGCGGGGCGTGAGCTGAGCAAAGGGCGAATTCGCCGTGTCACTCACCGGCACTGTGCTGGCTGGAATCTCTTCCGGTCTTAAGGTCGGTGTAAGGGCCATCCCACTGGCCAAAGCCTGACCAGCGGAAGGGGGGAAAAACGCTGAGGGATCCCCCAGGGCCGTGATATTTGGAGTTGAAGTTTGTGAGAGGCCATGGGAAGCAATGACACCCACCAATAGCAAGCCGCACACCAAGACCCCGGAAGCGCCCATGACCGCAGGCTTGAAATCAAAATCCAAGCCCAGGCGCTGCCGCCAAGTCGCGGCCCGCGAGGCCTCCAAGACGTGGAGCCGTGCGATCACCTTGCTCGAAAAACTATGGAAATAGCCGGGAGGGGGCTGCTCGTGCTTCTTGAGCGCCAACAGCTTTTGCAGCATCTCGAATGGTTCATTTTCTTTATCCATAACTACTTTAAATAGTCTGAAAGATAGGCCTGCAACTGTTGCCGCGCATAGAAAAGCCGCGACCGGACGGTGCCGATGTTGCAATCCATTATCTTTCCAATTTCTTCGTGTGACAAACCCTGAACATCATGCAGAGTCACTACTAATCGATGCACTTCTGACAGCTTGAGCATGGCCCCGTTCAATTTTTCCTGAAGCTCACTCAGGGCGATATCCCGCCGGGGTGTCTTATCTGAAATCAGCGCCACCAGGTCCGGATCATTCTCGGCGTTAAAGTCTAAATCGTTCAGGCTGAGGTGGATTTTGTTCTTCCGTTGCTTGAGAAAGTTAATGGTTTTGTTGACCGCGATTCTATAGACCCAAGTATAGAAACTGGAATCGCCTTTAAAGGACTTTAAGGCCTGATAAGCTTTAATAAACGCTTCTTGCGCGAGATCATTTGCGTCCTCGTGATTGGCCGTCATGTGATAAATGGTGGCATAGACTCGTTCCTGGTAACGCCGGACCAAATCGTCGTATGCGAAGGTGTCCCCCTGTTGGGAGCGTTTAACGAGGACAGAGTCCTCTGTGGGGGCCGTTACTGGCAAGCTAACCGGCGACTCCTCCAAGGGGAGAGCGGGTTGGGCAGCTTTAAGAGTAGCGGGATTGCTCATGATCTGCATGTCAGATTGAACCCCTTAGACTATCGGTTTGTTGCGCCAAATAATCAACTAAACAGGATAAACTGGAGCGACTTTCTGACTCAGGCAAGCCGTGCAAGGTCTTGCCCGCCAACTGCAAATATTGGTGGGCAGCCCGTCGGGACTCATCCAAGGCGCCGTGGGCCTGAAGCAGGTCCAGCAACTGGGGAAAAAAGGCAGGATCCCAGTCTTGGATGAGAGCGATGATTTTGCTCCGCTCACTCACGGTCGCCCGTTCCAACAGCCAGATCATTGGCAAAGTCATCTTGCCTTTTGCGAGGTCAGTTCCCAGCGATTTTCCCGCCGTGTCTTCCGATCCGAATAAATCCAGACAATCGTCATAAATTTGATAGGCGGTGCCCAAAGTCAGGCCATATTGTCGCAGAGCGGCGCGTTGGCCAGGGGGCGCCCCGCTCAAAAAAGCGCCCAGATCACAAGACAGAGCAAAGAGCTCGCCAGTTTTCATGGACAGAACTTTGAAATATTCGGCGCGAGAAAGTTCAAAATTCTTTTGTCTCTGGGTCTGGAGGATTTCTCCGGAGCAGACCGTATTGGTGGCCGCGGCGACGGCGCGGCAGATTTCAGGAGTGGGAAAGCTAGCGGCCAGTTTCAAAGCGTGAGCGAACAAGCAATCCCCAAGCAAGACGGATATCTCATTGCCCCAATGAGCGGCCAGGGTGGGCCGTCCGCGCCGGATTTCCGCCTCATCCATCACGTCGTCATGCACCAAGGTCGCCAAGTGTACCATCTCGACAATGACCGCGGCCATGATGTGGGAGTCAATTAAGGAGCCGGTAGCCCCGGCGCTTAACGCAACCAGGGCAGGGCGCAGTTGTTTGCCTTGGCCGGTCAGCGCGTACTTGGCATAAACGGCGATTTCGGGGTCAAAAGCCTGGATTTGGTCAGCCAAACAGCGCCCCACGCTTTGGAGAAATGGTTCTGCGGAGCCTGTAATCCTTTTCCAGGCAGGGCCGGTTTCCAAGGTCAAACGGACTGGCTTGCGGTCGGGAACCGGACTGGTGTGGGTGGCCAACATCTGCATAGAATCTACGGTTTGGCTTAAACCAAGTCAAACGGGAAGGTTTAGCAGGGGAGCTCACGCCAGTGTGCGCCGGTGCGGAAAAGCAAGTTGCGATTCTCTGCCAAATAGCGGACGATGGAACGATTTTTAGGTGGCAGCCGCGTGAGTCAGTGTGAACGCTCCGGCTCCTGGCGGCGAGTGAAGGCCAGGAAAGGGGAGCTATCTCTCGCTGGGTCGCTTAATAACTGTGAAAACGAAACAACCTTTCGCCCTGAAACGAATGCGGAAGCCCATGTGGGTGTGGGCTTTATCTGGCATCCTGATTTTGACTTGGTGGCGGGTCGAAGAGGCTGCTGCAGACCTGGGCCGTGAGCATTGGGCGTTTCAGCCGATCAAGCGTCCTGTGCCGCCTCCTGTCTCCGAGGACGCTGAAAAGTTGCTTCGGCAAAGTGATGCCAAGTCTGATAAGCCACTGCAGGCCAGAGTGAACAATCCCATTGACCAGTTTATTTTGGCGAAGCTGGTGGCCAAGGGACTGTCCTTTTCCCCACCCGCCCCCAAAACGACCCTCATCCGCCGAGTGACCTTTGATCTTGTCGGCCTGCCCCCCGCTCCTGAGGAAATCGACTCTTTTGTCAACGACACCGCCGCTGACTCTTATGAGAAGCTCGTGGATCGGTTGCTTGACTCTCCCCATTACGGGGAACGCTGGGGCCGCCACTGGCTGGATCTGGCGCGTTATGCCGAGACGGACGGTTTTGAGCACGATGCGATCCGGCCCCATTCCTGGCGATACCGCGACTATGTCATTCGATCATTCAACGAGGATAAACCCTACGATCGCTTCATCCGCGAGCAACTCGCAGGCGATGAGCTTTGGCCGGATGAGCCCGAGGCGCTCATTGCCACGGGGTTCAACCTGCTGGGTCCCGACATGGTGGACAGCTCCGACCAGGCGCAACGCCGCCACAATACACTCAACGACATGACCGACACCGCTTCCCTCGCCTTTCTCGGTCTAACTCTTGGCTGCGCACGATGCCATGATCACAAGTTCGACCCCTTGTCACAACGCGATTATTATGGCCTGCAAGCCTTCTTCACGCCGGCCTCTTTCAGGCGCGAGCAAACGGTGGCATCCCCATCTGAACTCGCCGCCTATGCGGCCGCGTTGAAGCAGTTCGAGGAGCATCCCAGGGTGCGAGAGCTGGCCGCGTTAGAGGCGCCGATCCGGGAAAAAATTCGGGCAGGCAAACTGGCCAAACTTGCGCCCGAGGCTCAAGCCGCCCACCGCACGCCATCCGAACAACGCAACGCGGAGCAATCCAATCTGGTCCTCGAAACGGAACCGTTGGTCTCCGTTTCAGAGAAAGAAATCACCGAGGCGTTGAGCGAGGACGGACGGCACAGACGCCAAGAACTACAAGCGGAAACCAAGAAACTGCCCCAGCCGGCTGCGCTCCACAAAGCGATGATGCTCGCCGAGTGCCAGGGGAAAATGCCCGCTACATTCATTCTGCATCGCGGCGAATACAGCCAGCCTGGCGATGAAGTAGAACCCGGATTTCCCGCGGTGCTTGGCTCGCCGCCACCCCCGGGTCCTCTCGTGGGCGCCCGCCGCTCTGCGCTGGCCAACTGGGTGGCCAACCCGACACATCCGCTCACTGCGCGTGTGATGGTGAACCGAATCTGGCAACACCATTTCGGCCGCGGTCTCGTGGCAACGCCCAATGATTTTGGCACGCATGGGCAGCCGCCGACCCATCCCGAACTTCTGGACTGGCTCGCTAGCGAGTTTATGCAACCAGGAGGGGGAGGGTTCCCGCCCGCCTCGCGGGCACTGGCGGCCAATTCCCCCGTCACGCCGCCCTGGAGTGTCAAACATCTTCATCGCCTGATCGTGACCTCGGCCACTTATCGCCAAGCATCCTCCGCCGCAAACTCAGAAAGCCAGCCTCCACAACCCCATTTTTCTCGCGACCCGGAAAATCTCCTTTACGGGCGGATGAATCGTCAACGATTGGAAGGGGAACTGATTCGCGACAGCCTCCTTGCCATCAGCGGCCAATTGAATCCCAAAATCGGAGGACCCAGCGTGTACCCACCCATTCCGGATAGTATTTTCAAAGGCGCCAGCGGCTGGACGGTCAGTCAAGATCCGCGCGACCACGCGCGCCGCAGCATTTACATTTTTGCCCGGCGAAATCTTCGCTTCCCGTTCCTGGAGGTTTTTGATGCGCCCGATAATAATTTGAGTTGTCCCGCTCGGGAGCGGAGCACCACCGCTCCGCAAGCCCTCACGCTGCTGAATGCCGACGAAGTCATGACCGCGGCCCGGTTGGCGGCGAAGCGGTTAATAAAAGACCCAGGCTCGGAGACGGCTGCGATTGGCCCCCTTTTCCGCCTCACCCTCGGCCGGCCAGCCTCTGAGAAGGAATTGGCCGTGGCTCGTGAGTTTCTTGCTCGGTCCCCATTTAGCGAATTGTGCCGGGCGCTTTTTAACCTGAACGACTTTCTTTACGTGGAATGAACTGGTTGCGAATTACCGGCTATTGCATTAGGGTCGCTGAAATCGCCCGGCTACATATTTAGATGTCAACTCCTCAGGCATGCCCAGTTTGCCGCGGACCCAACGGCCCTGACAGCCGCCCCGCTTCGCGGCGCGCCTTCCTGCGTCGCGCGGGCGCGGGATTTGGCGTGTTAGCTCTCGCGGGGTTGCTGGACCGCCAGGGTTTGCTCGCCGGGCAGGCGCTGGGCGCGAGTCCAGTTCAGCCTCTGGATCCGCTCGCGCCACGGGCCCCGCATTTCCCGGCCCGAGCCAAAAGCGTCATCTTCCTTTTCATGTCGGGAGGTCCGAGCCATGTGGATTTGTTCGATCCGAAGCCGGAGTTGATGCGCCTCGCCGGCCAGCCAATTCCTGAGTCGTTCGGAGCTTTCAAGACGCGCCGGGCCGTGGCGAAGAACAAGTTGCTGGCGCCATGCCGATCCTTTGCGCCGCATGGGCAAAGCGGCATGGAAATCTCGGCGTTTCTCCCGAACATTGCCGGATGCGTGGATGACCTGTGTTTGTTGCGGGGTTGCTACGGGGACAGTGTCACTCACCCCGAGTCAGTTTATCTGATGAACACCGGCACAATTCTGATGGGCAAACCCAGCCTCGGCGCTTGGGCGGCGTACGGATTGGGGACTGAGAACCAGAACATGCCGGCCTTTGTGGTGATGCCCGATCCCGCAGGGTGGGTCAAGGGCGGCGCGCCCGCCTGGGGGAATGGTTTTCTTCCCGCCACCTACCAGGGCACGCTCCTCCATGGTGGTGAATCGCCCATTTTGAACCTCAGCACGCCCAAAGGCGTGAGCCAACTCCAACAGGAATCGACCGTCAATCTGATCAACCGTTTGAACCGGGAGAACCTTCCGGCTGGAAACGAAGACTCCGATTTGACGGCGCGCATTTCATCTTACGAACTGGCCTTTCGCATGCAAGCCCATGCGCCTGACGTCACAGAGATTTCCAAGGAAACTGCCGCCACACGAAAACTATATGGCTTGGATAATTCGGTGACGGCTGACTTCGGGCTGCGCTGTTTGTTGGCTCGTCGGATGGTCGAGCGCGGTGTTCGTTTCGTGCAGATCTATTGCGGGGATACCAACGGCTGGGATGGGCATAGCGACGTGGAGGGGAACCACTCCAAACTCTGCGCGCAAAGTGACCTCCCTGTGGCCGGCCTGCTGAAGGACTTGAAATCGCGCGGTCTGCTTGATTCGACGTTGATCATCTGGGGTGGCGAATTTGGCCGCATGCCCATGAGTGAAGGCTCCAACGGCCGTGATCATAATCCCCATGGCTTCAGCATGTGGCTGGCCGGTGGCGGCATCAAAG
This sequence comes from Verrucomicrobiota bacterium, assembly GCA_038228235.1. Classification (GTDB taxonomy): domain Bacteria; phylum Verrucomicrobiota; class Verrucomicrobiia; order Limisphaerales; family JBBRPK01; genus JBBRPK01. Next base: position 6,109 of record JBBRPK010000063.1, on the reverse strand, counting down.
GCGGCCAAGTCATTGGCGCGACCGACCCTCTGGGTCTGCGAGCCGAGCACGAAAAGACGCACGTGCACGACATCCATGCCACCATCCTGCATCTTCTCGGCATGGATCACACGCGTCTTACCTACCGCCACAATGGGCGGGACGAGCGGCTAACAGACGTGGCTGGGGAGATCATTCGAAAAGCGTTAGTATAAACGACGGGCCATAGAACTGCCAAATTTCATTGATTCAAATTTCGGGCTCTGACTGCCAGCTTCCTGAGTCCCGGCGAGTTGCATCTTTTGAAACTGGCTTTAAGTTCGGGAGCGTGCAGGCTCCAGACAGTGTGCGGGTCGATAAATGGCTTTGGGCAGTGCGGCTCTACAAAAGCCGGTCGCTGGCCATCCAGGCCTGTCGGGCCGGCCATGTGAAGGTGAGCGGGCAACCGGTGAAACCGTCCCGCCCGATCCGTGCGGGGGAGATGATCACCGCCCTGACAGGCTGCCTTCATCGGACGGTCAAGGTTCTCGCAGTTCTGGAACGCCGCGTGGGGGCGCCCATGGTCAACCAATTCCTGGAAGATTTGACCCCGCCTGAGGAGTATGCCCGCGCCCGCGCTGACGCTCTCCAGTCCCCGCCTCACTTCCCGAAAGGCCTGGGGCGGCCCACCAAGAAGCAACGTCGAAAGCTGGAGGACATGTTGAACCATCTTTTTGTCTTGCCTGAATGAGTTCGATCGGTACACTATCGAGTTTACCGCGGGGATCGGAGATGCGTTATCTTCCTGGAATTGGGCGTCGGTAAAAATGAAAGAAAAACTATGATCGCTAATGAAGGTGTCGTCGATGGAGTTGCTCTTCCCACTGGTCTTAACGGCCAGCCCGCGCCCAAATATCCCGGCATCCGCGTCACTTGTAATGGCAATCAACTCGTCACTCAATATGTGGAGACGCGCATCACGGATGGCGGGGTGTTTTATCCGATTACGCCTTCGACGGAGGGCGGAGAAATTTACCAGCAATCCTATGCCCAAGGCGAGCTGAACGTCTTTGGACACCAGAAGATTGCCATTGAATGCGAGGGCGAGCACGCCGCGCAAGGTGGCGCCACCGCCTACTCTGTGGCAGGCCGCCGCACAGTAAATTTCACTTCCGGGCAGGGCATCGTCTATGCCATGGAGCAGTATTATCACGCGCCGGGCAAGCTCTCGACGATGGTAGTGGAGGTAGGCGCGCGCGCCTTGACTAAGCATGCCCTGAACGTGCATTGCGGCCACGATGATTTTTATGCAGCGCTGGACACGGGCTGGACAATGCTGGTAGCCAAGGATGCCCAACAGGCCGCGGATCAGGCCATGATTCTGCGCAAAGTAAACGAATTGACGCTCAACCCGGGCATGAACATCCAGGATGGCATGCTCACCACCCATTCCGAGCGCACTTATCTGGCGCCGGAAGCCGAACTGTTGCGGGAATTTCTTGGCGCTCCCGGCGAGATGGTGGATTGTCCGACGCCCGCCCAGCGTGAATTATTTGGCCCGAAGCGCCGCCGCGTCCCCGAAATGATGGATCTGAAGAATCCGATTCTGCTCGGTCCTGTGCAGAACCAGGAGCACCACATGAACGGGGTCGTCGCGCGACGCGATAATTTCAACGAGCCCATCCTGAAATTTCTGGAAGAAGCCTGCGAGGAGTTTGGGAAACTCACCGGACGTCGTTACGGCCTGGTGACTGAATACAAAACCGAGGATGCCGACACGGTCTTCGTCTCGCTGGGTTGCGCGGCTGAAAATATCGAGGAGGCGTGCGACTATTTGCGTGATCAGCGCAATGCCAAGGTGGGTTCGATTCATATCAATGTCATTCGGCCATTTCCGGAGGCGGCTGTCATACGCGCATTGAAGGGCAAGAAGAACGTGATCATTCTCGAACGCACGGACGAAGGCCTGGCAGGAGACAATCCGCTGGCCCGCGACATTCGCGTCGCTTTGGGCAAGGCGCTGGAATCACATAAATTCGGCGGCGACTTGCCCGCGTTGACGCCCGAGCAAACGCCGCGCCTGTTCCGCGGAGCGTACGGCATCGGTTCGCGCGACTTCCGGCCTGAGCACACGCTGGGAGCTTACGAGTTCGCCATTGGACAAACTCGCCGAAAAGACGGCAAGAGCGCAGCCGATGGCGTCACCTACTTCGTTTTGGGGGTGGACCATCCCTATTCGGTGATTTCCAAGGATACGCCCTCGTTATTGCCAGAAAAAGCCATTGCGGTGCGCTTCCATTCCATTGGCGGGTGGGGCATGATCACGACCGGGAAAAATCTTGGCTCGATCATCGGTGAATTTGGCGATCTTATTTCTCATAAGAATCCTGATTACGACGAAGATGGCCGGCTGGAGGAAAAGCTTTTCGTCATGGCCAACCCAAAGTACGGCTCCGAGAAAAAAGGGGCGCCGACCAATTATTATCTGGTGGTGGCGCCGGAGCGCATCCGCGTCAACTGCGAACTGAACCATGTGGATGTAGTGCTCTGTTGCGACCCAAAAGCGTTTACGCACACGAACCCATTGGAAGGGTTGAATAAAGGCGGGTGCCTGGTCTGGGAGTCGAGCGACACCCCCGAGAACGCCTGGCAGCGCATCCCGGCGCATCATCGGAAATTTGTTCAGGAAAACAACCTTCGCATTTACATCCTGCCCGGTTTTGAGATCGCGCGCAAAGCGACGGATCGGGGTGACCTTCAGCTCCGAATGCAGGGCAATTCGTTTCTGGGGGCTTTTTTCCGCGTTTCCTCTTTCCTTAAGGACAATGGGATTTCAGAAGAGCTCTTTCACGAAACGGTGCGCAACCAGTACGAGAAAAAATTCGGACGATTCGGCGAAGCCGTGGTCAATTCGAACATGGAGGTGATGATGCAGGGCTTCTCGCGGGTGCAGGAAATAAGATATGGCGAATTGGCGGAGGCCGACCGTTCCAGCATGCGCAATCCCCCGATTTGGCCCTCGGGTGATCACAAAATGATTCCCACCGCGGGCTTCAACAATGGTCCTGTTTCCAGCATTCCCATGCCCGCGGAACAAACCCCGCGCGCGCCCTTCCAGACTCTCGCCAAGTTCGACAAGGAATATCGTTGCGGCCTGGGCTATCACCAACCCTCCGGGGCCCTCGCCTCAATCGGCGTCATGGGCGCTGGGACGGGCGCTACTTCCTCCAAATATGTCGCGCGGCGCGAGACGCCCGTCTATATTGCCGAAAATTGCACCCAATGCATGGAGTGCATCACGGCTTGCCCGGATACCGCTTTGCCTAACACTTCGCAGGACATCAGCACAGTCCTTAAAGTGGCGGCGGGGAGCTACGTCACGGAAATTCCCGAGCGCAAAAAGCTCATGCTGGAATTGAAAGGAGTCGAAGATCGCGCCCGCGCCCGGATGGTCGAAGCAATTGAAAAGAAAGAGAAGCTCCCCTTTCAAGACATAATCCGTGATCAGGTCAATGCCCTCACCGGCATCTCCGACAAAGCCAAAGCGGACTTCACGGGAATTATTGATAAGCTGCCGATCGCTTACAACAATGTGCCCGCCATCTTCCGTTCGCTGGAGAAGAAAACCCCCGGCAGCGGCGGGTTGTTCTCCATTTTTGTGTCTGACCTCTGCAAAGGCTGCGGAGAATGCGTCCAGGTTTGCGGCGACCATGATGCCTTGCGCATGACTGTTGAGACCGAGGAGCTGAACGCGGACCTTACTACGGCGCAGATTTTTTCCCGCCTCCTGCCCGATACGAATCAGAAGTTTCTGGGCCTTTACGATGGAGAGAAGCCGCAGGATTCCCGCGAAGCGGCGCTGCGCAATCATCTCATGGTGCGGCGCAACTACGAAGCGCTTGTTTCGGGCGACGGGGCTTGCGCCGGTTGCGGGGAGAAGAGCATCCTGCGCGCCGCCACGTCCGTGACTGAGGCTTATATGCGTCCGCTTTACCACGCCAAGGCCGAGCGCTTGCGCGAAAAGGCCGCGCGCCTGGAAAAAGAGGGTGTAGATAAATTGAAAGCGCTCCAGGCAAGGAGCAGCGAGGAATACCAAATTTTTCGCAAGGCGGTTGCCCATGTCATTTTCGGTTTGGGCGGCGAAGATGAAGACGACACCGCGCTGCGGATGAAGGCGCACGGCCTGATTTCGGACGAGGATCTCATCGAGGCGATTTGCGCCGTCCTGCGCCAGGACGCCTTCAACCACCGCGATCTCCAGACAGTGGATGGGCGGCGGCCCGACGGCATGGCCGTGATGTTCATGGGGGCCAGCACGGGCTGCAATACGGTTTATGGTTCCACACCTCCGGCCAATCCGCATCCGTATCCGTGGATGAACTCGCTCTTTCAGGACGGCGCGACCATTAGCTGGCTGTTGGGTGAATCGCTGATTGTGAATCACGCCCGCCGGTCGGTGGCCCCGGAGCGATTGGCGACGAGCTTGCTCGAACGCACGAAGGACGTGATTACTCAGGAGGATTATTTTACCTATACCCATTTGGACGACGCCCTGATGAGTGACCAGGAAATTCGCGAATTGCCCAAGGTATGGGTGGTGGGTGGCGATGGCGCGCTTGGCGACATTGGGTTCCAGAATGTCTCCAAGGTCATCCTGCAAAATCGACCCAACGTGAAGATACTCATGCTCGACACGCAGGTCTATTCCAACACCGGCGGCCAAAACTCCGACTCCTCGACCATGCTCGGCGGTTACGACATGAACCAGTTCGGAGTGGCTTCTCAAGGCAAGCTGATCGAGAAAAAAAATGTTGCCGAAGCCTTTACCTCCGGCCACGGCTCGCCCTTTGTGGCGCAGGTCTCGATGGCCAATTCGGTGAAGCTCTACAAGGCATTATTAGACGGGTTGGAATACCGCGGCACCGCTTTTTTCCAGGCTTATACCACTTGCCAGCCTGAGCACGGGGTTTCGGACAATATGTCTGCGGAGCAGGCTAAACTCGTCCGCGACGCGCGCGGGATGCCCGAGTTTGTATTCAATCCGCGCAACGGCGAGACTTCTCAGGAAGTCTTCGATCTGAAGGGCAATCCAACTCCAAGCCGAGATTGGTGGGAAACGAAATACAAATCAACCGGTGAAAAATACAGCTTCACCGTCGCCCATTGGGCGCTGACCGAAGGCCGCTTTCGCAAGCACGTCAAAGAAATCAAGGAAGAGGCCGCGGGCCAGATGATGTTGCTCGACCACATCCTGCTGCTCATCACCCAGGATGACGTCATTTACCGCCGCATGTTCGACCCGAACCACCGCTCGTTTGTGTCGAATTTCAATATTTATATTAAAGCGGAGTTGAACGGGAAAATGCATTATTACGCGGTTTCGCGCCAAATGGTGCTCTTCGCGGTGGAGCGCCGCAAGGCCTGGCGCATGTTGCAGAGCAAAGCCGGGGTGGCGAACAAAGATTACCTGGCACAAAAGAGCCTGCTCAAGAAACTCGACAGCAATGCCCTCTCCCTGACGGACTTCCGCAACCGCCCGGCTGAGATCTTCGCGACGGAGTTGGCTGCCCTAAACTAGCCCCAACTTCGGAGTCGAGATTCGCCTCGCGGACACGCCTCGGGTGCATGGACATCCAGGTCCAGAAGCGTTCTCGTCTCACAGGCACCCTCGTCCCACGGTAAAGGCGCGCGCATTTCCAAGAAGGACGGTATAATCCTTGCCAAAATGGGGGAATGACTCCATTTCGCGAGTCGATCACCCGTGACACTTTTAGGTATGGAAATTTTTACGACAATTGCTGTCATTACGCTTCTCGGGGTCATCATGAATGACATGCGCATCCGATAGGGCCGAATGGTTTTCGCCTGTTTTTGCTTCACGGGTCTAAGAGCGTGTTTTAAAGCTCGCCCGGTCAGGGGACCGGGCCCACAAAGGAGCCGATTTCCCGCCGTTTTGTGTAGGCCGCGTGCCCTCACGCGGCGCGTTCGTGGGTTTTTAAAACACGCTCTAAGAGCCTGTTTTAAAATTCCGTGTGGTTCTGTTTTCGCGGAAAAGGCTGGATGGCGAGGCGCGACGAGCGAGCATACCCGCCAGGGGTCTGTGACCGAGGAGCAACAAAGCCAGCCGGCCTTTTCCGCGAAAACCCTCCGG
>JBBRPK010000062.1:0-30134 GCA_038228235.1 Verrucomicrobiota bacterium | reverse complement strand
GAAACGTTTATCATCCATATCGTGTCTCCTGTCAGTGCGTCGAGCTGTGGGACGGGCCGATGACCATGCGCCACCAGTGAACTGCCACCTCCAGCCCGCGCCGCGCATAGAAACACGCCGCCCGCGGGTCAGGAAAGGCCAACGACTCCGCCTTGGCCGCCGTATCGTGCAGATCAGGCCAATCTGCCTGAAGGAACTCAAAATTGGCGCTGACACCGGCGGCCTTCCGTTGATCCTGTGCTCCAAATCCGACACGGCACTGATCACAGCGTCAAACGATGGCGGCGCGCTGAGGAACAAGTCCTTCATTGCCTGGTAATCATTTTCCAATTCAGGCAGCCGAAACGGGGGTGGTGCAAGCTGAAAAGTTCCGGGTCGGGCCAAATCGTAACGTGCCCAACTCGCTGGAAAAAAAGCGGCTCTTCCAGTCCACTACACGCTGCCTCAGATCGCCACGGGCCAAGGCACTTTCAAGAATAGAATGGTGAGCGAGCGCAGCCATATCGGAGTAATGCCGGGAAAACCGATCCGCAATGCGCTTGCCTGAATCTCGATGATGTTCCGCATGCAAAATGGTGGCCTTTTCCCAAAAGGTGCGTTCCAGCTCAAGGGCCACAAGTTCACAACGGAAATCGTGAAACGCGCTCGAAAAATCTTCCGCAACCCAAGGCTCGACTCTGTGAGTGCCGACCGGCCGCTGATCAGTCAGGGATCCGAATTCCATCTTTACGAACCGGCCGAGATAGTTGAAACCCGTCGGTTCGTTGCTGGGATATCGGAAGAGGACGACTGGAGATTGTGTCCTGGCATCCACCTGAAACTCCATCCAGCCCCCGCGGTGCGAAGGCTCGCCGAACACGTCCCGGGCAATCCTCTCCAGTTCTGGCAGGAAACGCTCGCGCACACGCTCAATGCAAGCAGCTTCCAACTGTTCCATCTGCTTCGTCCGTTTGTTTCGGCTATCCGCCTGATTCACGGACTCCTCGCTTATGCCGAGTAAGGCCGGACTCACGGACAGATCAATGTCTTCGGAAAGGCGCCCAATCACGCCGAACACTTTCGACAACGAGGTTCCACCTTTGAACACCAGTTGCCCGCCAAACTCCGGATGCGCAAACAATACCGCCAAAATCCACGAAACCCAGAAATCCTTCTCGACCATCACTGGCAGCAACCCGCGCCGCGCCGCCGTTTCCCGGATGATCAAGGACTGCTCCGACGCACATCGTTTGAAGAATTCCAGTTTCACAATTTATCTCTCCGCCAGTTCCCGAAACCATGGATGCATCCACGCAGGCGCAAGCCGCAAATCTTTCAGCAATCCCTCTCTTTCCTTGGCAGGCAGCGTGCGCTTCAAATGCTCTACCCGGGCCGGGGTAATGTGTTCCTTGCCCAGATGCCGCAACGCCTGCATCAGTAATCCGCTTAACCGGCCTGCTGCTGCCATGTTGCGTGGCGTGGTGCGGCGCAAATGGATTTCCTGCCGGCCTATCTTCACCGTGCGCGACGAGCCATCCGTCAGGAAAACCACTTTTGCCGGCACTTGTTCGGACAATCCCAACAAGTTGGTTGCGTACGCCCCGGCCGGTTGCAGCCGGATCCGATCTTTCCCCGCCAAGGCCTTTGCCACCTTCTCGATATCGGGCGACAACGTTCCCAATTCCGGGTGCTTGCGAGGATACTCATAGAGGCCGCGCGCTATCCGGCGGAGAATGTTTCTTTCCACTAACCGGTGCAACGCCAGATCGACCGCCCGGCGAGTGCCGAGGTCGAGGAAATCAGTGGGAGTGAAGGCCGCACCCACCCTGGATCCATAAATGCGGCTAAGTATGCCACCATCAACACTTTGAGTACTATTCTTCATGCCAATTTTGTAAGAAATATTGACCTGTTTTTCTTACACAATATCAGAGGGGTTGGCAACTAAAAGCTTGCTCTGATTCGTCGCGGGCGGGCGTTTTGCCTTTTAGGAAGGCCGCCGTGCGCCAAAAGTAACTGGCCCGTTTACCCCAACGGGGTCACAGCATTCAGCCCAAGGTTGCCGAGTCCGCGAGGCTACCTTGGGTGACGTATCATAAAACCCATCAACCCCAACGGGGTTGCAGCCACCGGCGCGCATGGGAACGCCACAACCGTTCCAACCTCGGGGTTGGAAAAAAAATCCTGCTCGTCGTAGTAAGAACGCAATTTTGACACCCCCCCCTCCCTGGACGCGGCCCAAACCGCTGCCCTGGCTTCGCTGATTGACCTCTGCCAAAACGCCTCCCGGCCAAGCCAACTCGATGAAATCATGCCTCCCCTTGCGGCGCCTCCCCATAAGGTCCCTTCCGAATTTATTCGTATCATGGAACTGTTTTGCCCGGGCCGACAATCTTCGCTGCAAATGCCAGATGATCCTTGAAGATCGGGTCCGGAAACGGGTCCGCTGGCTCAAGAAAGCATTTGAACTCGACCACAAAAAACTCCCTGTTCTTCTTCGGGTGCTTGGCGGTTCCCACTATATGCTCTGCGCAAAGAATCGACTGGCGCGTCATTGCGAAACGGTCTCTTACGGGGCCCGCCACCTTTGAGTTCTTTAAGAGTCTGCAAACTGTCCCGACCTGCCCACCGATAACAAACCGCCAGTTTCTTTCCAACGTCCGCACCAGGCTCAGTTTATCCTCAGCGTAGAGTGGCATGGGATTGAGAACCACGGTTTGGCCTCGAAAAGCTAAAAGCTTCGGCGACCGAGTGCCGCCGCGATCAAAGTTGTCGCCCTGTTCCTGGATGCCTTCGCGGTATTCGGGCTTCTGCGCGTTGGCTTGGCGTTTGCTTTTTTCGTAATCGTATTTTCTCGTGAGGCCGCCGGCCATAAAAGTTTTATCCCAAGTTGGACCTGAGATTAGTTTGTGATCTCAAAAACCATGTCCGTCACGAAGCGTTTGAAGGATTCGTTTTGCACGAACTGCTTGTAAATCTCGGTGTCGTCTTTGAGCAGGGACAACATCACTCGCCCGAGGGCTTTGTCGTGCTCGATGCGGGCCGTGTTGGGGGTGTTCTGCCTGGCGTTTTGGTAAGAGCGGTCGGCGGCAACTTTGGGGGCAATGTCTTCGGTGATGCGCTTGGCGACGCGGTCGGCATCCGTGAACAGGGTGCCGAAGTGATCGTTGAACGTCTTCAGGATGTTGCTTAGCCGGTCCAACTCGGGCTCAGGTTTGCGCCCTCCGCCCGCTGTGGGCACCGGCTCAATCTCCGCGTCCGTGTCGGGCAGGGCTATGGTGAGCGCCGCCCTCTTCTCGGCCCGGTAACTGTCCATGTCAATCGCTTCGAGGATGCCCTTGGCCAGATCCTCCTCGACCGGGGCGGGCAACTTGGGGACGAGGAAGTTTAGGAAGATGGACAGTTTCTCCCAATCCCGGTTGGTGTAGGGCAGAATCGAGGCCAGGAAATCGTAGGTGCGTGTGAAAGCTTTCGCTTTGCCTTTGAAGTTCACCTGCCCGTCTTCATCGAGCTGTTGTTTATAAACCGCTACGCACGAATCAAGGATGGGATCGAGGGTGTCCCGCTCCGCTCCTTCGAGGTAAAGCGTCACCAGCCTTTTGATCTGCTCCAGCGAATAAACCTGATAACCATCCAATGCGCCTGCCAAGTCGTGCAGCTTGTTCGGGTCCGTTTCCTCGCTCAACACGGTGGTCCGGTAGTAATCCGAGAACGCCTCGGTGATCGTCTCGGTGTTGTTCATGAAATCGAGGACGAACACGTCGTGCTTCTGCGGATGCGCCCTGTTGACGCGGGAGAGCGTCTGCACGGCCTTGATGCCGGACAGGACTTTGTCCACATACATGGTATGGATGAGCGGTTCGTCGTAGCCGGTCTGGAACTTGTCCGCGCAAATCAGGAAACGGAAGGGGTCCTCCTGAATTTTTTCCGCAATCTGCCCGCTCGGGAATCCATTCAGCGATGACTCCGTGACTTTGACGCCGCCATATTCCGGCTCGCCCGAGAATGCGACGATGGCCTGATAGGGACTCTTGCGCTCGGCGAGATATTCCTTGAACGCGTGGTAATACTGGATCGCCCGTTCGATGCCGCTGCACACCACCATCGCCCGCGCCTGCCCGCCAATCTTGTTCAGGGCCAACACCTGCTCATGGAAGTGGTCCACCATGATCTCCGCCTTCAACCCGATGGCGTGGTCGTGGCTCTCGACATACTTTCGGAGTTTCTTCTTCGCCCGCTTGGTGTCGAACTCCGGGTCGCTTTCGATCTTCTTCACCAGCTTGTAGTAGCTGTCCACCGGCGTGTAGCTCTTAAGCACGTCGAGGATGAAACCCTCCTGAATCGCCTGCTTCATCGTGTAGCTGTGAAACGGTTTGTGCTTCACCTTGCCCTCCGCGTCCGCCGGCAACGGCTCACCGAACATCTCCAGCGTCTTGTTCTTGGGCGTGGCTGTGAAGGCGAAGTAGCTCGCGTTGGGGAGCATCTTGCGTGCTTCCATCCGCTTCTGCAGCGCGTCGTTCACCGTGTCCTCGGGGTCGCTCTCCTCCGCCAGCGCCTGACTCATCGACGCCGCGGTCTTCCCGCCCTGACTGGAATGCGCCTCGTCAATGATGATGCCGAACTTTCTCCCGCGATGTTCGTCGCCGAGTTCATCGAGAATGAACGGAAATTTCTGTACCGTGGAGATGATAATCTTCTTCCCCGCTTCGATGAACTTGCGCAAATCGCCGGAGTGCTCCGCATGGCCAACCGTCGCCCCCACTTGGGCGAACTTCTTGATCGTCGTCTGAATCTGCTGGTCGAGAATGCGCCGATCCGTGACGACAATGACGGAATCGAAAATGTCCTTGTCATCCTTGCGCAGCCCGATGAGTTGATGCCCCAACCAGGCGATGGAGTTAGACTTGCCGCTGCCCGCCGAGTGTTGAATGAGGTAACGCTTGCCTGCACCGTTCGCCCCGACGTCTAGCAAAATCTCCCGCACGACTTCTAACTGATGGAAGCGCGGAAAAACCTGCACCGCCTTCTTCCGGCCCGTCTTTTCGTTCTTGGTCTCAACGATCTGCGCGTAGTTTTCAAGAATGTCAGTCAGCCCGGACGGCGTGAGAATCTCCTTCCAGAGGTAATCCGTCTTGAGTCCGTCCAGGTTGGGTGGATTCCCCGCGCCGTCTATCCAGCCCTGGTTGAACGGCAGAAACCACGACGCCTTGCCTTTGAGCTGGGTGCAAAACATCACCTCCTGCTCGTCCACCGCGAAATGGGTTACGCAACGACCGAGCGCAAACAGTTTTTCCCTCGGGTCGCGGTCCCGCCGGTATTGTTCTACCGCGTCCTCGACCGTCTGCTTCGTGAGGCTGTTCTTCAGCTCGAACGTCGCGATGGGCAGGCCATTGATGAAGAGGCACAAATCCAGCGCGCGCCGCGTCTCGTCCATGCTGTAACACAACTGGCGCGTGATGCTGAAACGGTTCGATGCGTGAAGCGCGGCGGCTTTGAGGTTGCCCGGCGAAGGGGTGCCGTAGAAAAGCTCGAACGTCAACGCGCCGTGCTTGATACCATCCCGCATCACGTCAATCACCCCGCGTTTGCCGATCTCACTTTCGATGCGGGACAGGAACTTGAGCAGCGCGATGTCCGACTTGTTCGAGAAATTCGCGATGCCTAGCTTTTTTACTTCCTCCGGCTGCGTGGCTTGGAGAAAAGCGAAAAACTGGGGGACGTCCAGCGCGTGGGTGCGGTCATAATCCCGCGACCAGCCCGCCAGCCAGTCCGTGCCGCCCGCCGCCGTGGGCGAGACTTCCTGAAACGTCTCTGGCACAGGCTCAAGACCCGTGCGCCCGGTCATCGCCTGGAAGATGAGTGTCTCCAGGCCCTTTTCGCTGGTGTCGGTGGTTGGCATTTCAAAGTTTGGGTGGATAGACCAGAACGCGGACCCCGTCTAAAGCCCCCAACAAATCGCTTATACGGGGAAAAACCTCGTCCCAGCCGAGTCCACCGTTCCCACATCCGAGCGCGGGTATCGCAATGCTCCGAATTTCACGCTCGCGAATTTCTTGCCCCAATGCGCTCAGACCCGACTCAATGTCTTCCAGACGCGACGGCGAACGCCAATCCCGTTTGGTCGGGAAATTGATGATCAATCGAGGCAGACGCCCCGCGCCGAGCGCGAAAACATGCATCTTGCCGGGTTTCACCGTTCCTGCTTCGCAAGCGGAACGATAATCCTCAAACATCGCTGGGAATCTTTCTTTGAACTGCAACGCGATGCCTTTGCCCATTACGCCTTCAGTATTCACTGCATTTACCAAGGCGTCAGCGTGTGCTTCCAACAAATTGCCTTCGACGAATTCGAGCATGAGCAGGAGTTGGTTACAAATTCTTGTTCAAGATGCGGCGGACCCGCGCAAAGCTAGGCAGGTGCTCCTCCAAAACAGCAGGCGACAATTTGCCGAGAACTTCGAATGACCGCTTCCCTTTCGCGTAGTCGTTCGAGCAGTCACGAGTGGCGTCGTTGAGGGCGTCTTGCGCCTGCTCTCGCGGCCGTTGTTCAAGATTTGTAAGCGCGGGCAAGGCGTTCTCGTGCAGTTCACTCCCGTAGTGCTCCTTCAAGACCTTTCGGTCGGCCACGATCCATGTCTCCATGCAGGTGGTCATGAACAACACCTGGTCATCCGTCACGCCGTCGGGCTTTTCCCACCTCGGCACTGTCTGGACGCATTGGAGATGCTTCCAGGCCGACCCGAGGTCCGCTATGGGCTCTTCGCTGTCAATCCACATGGCGATATAGCCAACCACATTCTGCGAATGTGCGATGACAAAGCGGTTGTAAACTGCCGCTCGACCGCCGCAAGCTACTAATCGGGGTTTGCGGCCCGTGAATCGCGTCCGCCCAAGTAATTTGTGGAAAGCTTCCTGGCAGCGAATTTTAGATTCCTTTGAATCGTCGCCAGTTGCCCCGCCTTCCAAATAAACTCGGGCACTCACCAGCGCTTCCCTCCAAGTTCGCCGTCAATCCACAACTGGCCAAGGCGATATTTGTCCAGCCAGGCCGTTAGATCCTCTTCCTTCAGCCGGCGCATCGTCGTTTTTCCCTCGTGTTTCTCGCACACCACCACGGCTTCCGGGCGCTCGGTCATCGCATCCACAAGAATGTCGGAGTGCGTAGTCACGATAAGCTGGGTGTGCGCCGATGCCGCGACCAGCAGATCCGCCAGTTTGGGCATGATGTCAGGGTGCAACCCCAACTCCGGCTCTTCGATGCAAATCAGGGGTGGTGGCTCCGGATCGCACAGGATGGCCAAAAGGCAGAGATAGCGGAGCGTCCCGTCTGACAATCGCGTGGCCGGAATCGAGAATTCTCCCTCAGTGAAAAACACTTGCACGCTTCCGCCTTCCACGCTCACGTCAAAATCGGTCAATCCCTCATATAAATCCCTCAAACTCGCAAGCAGCGCCGCCTTTGCCTTTGGGATTCGGCGTAATCGGTTGAGGAACAAGCCGAGGTTGGAAAAGTCTTCCTCCAATCGGTCGTTCCGCATGTCCGCCTTCTGCGGTTCCCGAAACACGGTGTTCCGTCCAAAAGCCCACTCGCGATAAATGCGCCATTGCTCATATGTATCCGCCAAATACGTTATTTCCGGATAGAGTTCTGGATCGCGGCGTTGCGCTAGAATCGAAACTCCTGGCTGAATCGACTCCCGGGCGAGCTTCCTCTCCCTGCGCTGGGGGATCGCAGGTTTCGAATAAACGCCTTGGGCTCCCTTCTCGGCCAAATGGTCCTCACTGTCCCGTACTATCGCATTCACGACGGGCTGGCCGTTCTGGAAGCGGTAAAAAAAATCTGCCTCGCCTTGGTTGTTGTGCGGCTTCTCGTTCTCGATTCTCTCGTCCTGCAATAAGGCGCCCGGTGGGCCGGCTCGAAACACCAACACATGGCGCAGATTTTGGTCGCCGTTGGGGTTACTGACCACTAATTCAACCGCGGCTGGTTTTTCAGGCGCTCCCTTCCAAACCCATTCGCCCGAACCGCCGCCCCGCCGCAATACGCCGCCGACATCGGCGTTCGAGGTCGTCTGCGGTGTAACGGGTGTCGCACGCATCAAAGCCAGGACCTCAATCAGGTTGGATTTGCCCGATCCATTGGCGCCGATCAAGATATTCAAGTTCTCCAACGGCAGCGCCTCTGTGTCCGGCCCAAACGACAGTACGTTCACCGGTCGAATCTCTCGCAGCAGCCGGACCTCATTGAATTGGTTCGGTTTCATCTTACTTTCTTTGCTCTGTAAAGATAATCTGGCGCGTGCCTTTCGTATAGCCTGCTATTCCGCGCTTGCTTCCTCTGCTTCAACTTCCGCTTCGACCGGCAACTCCTCCGCGTCGGCGGCTTCTGCGGCGGCTTCCGGTAACTGACGGGCGGCGGCGCGCACGTCCAGCTTGCCCGTCACCACGTCGGCGATCAGCCGCGTGCGGTATTCGCGCAGCAATCCGATTTCACGCTCGGTGCGGGCAATGGCGGCGTTGAACGGGTCGCTTTCGCGAGCTACAAAACTGAGTATTTGATTTTGCTCGTCACCTTCAGGAAACCACATGAGGCAGTTGGCCAATGCCTCCCTGTTCACTTTTGGCATCGCCACACGCATTGAAGCATCGACTGCGAACTTCGTGAACGGCTGCGAGAGCAAAAGAAGGAGCAAGTAGTCATGTGACAACTGCTCTGTCTTCGGGGTCATAGGATACATATCTGCGCTGCACAGACAGTCGCAAGGAGCAATGGTTGCTTTGCGCAAGTTCGGGCGAATCTTGCAGTAGATGATTTGGCCTCGGCTGACTAGATATTTACCGCTGTCCGCTCCCTGCTCGTCGGCAGTTTCCTGCTTGAGCAATCGCCCACTGCCGCTCTGAATGTGATTCGGGGCGATCAGAACGAGATTACGGTATGCTGGCTTGCGCGGGTCAACTTGGCCGCTGTTGATTAAGGCGAGAAACTTAAACCTCTTGAGTGACCAACGTTTTGGGATATCGCCGAGCCAGGGGATGCCCGAGGGCTTGAGGCGGACGGCGGGGTCGAGGCCACGGGTGACGGCGCGGTGGATGATGGCCTGCTTCTGCTCGTTCAGCAGCGCTATCAGCTTCTTCTTCGCCCGAATCGCCCGCTCAATCCGCCCGTTCGCGTGGTCGAGGAATCGCACAATGGCAGCTTGTTCGTCGAGAGGGGGTGCGGGAATGCTCACGCTTCGGATTGCTCCGTGGGAAAGCCCGTACCGCGTCACGCCGTGCGCCTCAACATGGAACTGCGCTGCGATTTGGGGACACTGGAGCGCGCGAAGCACGTAGCCACCAACCGCGAACTTCGCGCGTGGACGGAGAATGGCCAAATGGTAGCCGCAAACAAAGTCAGGGGCTTCGTATTCGACCAACGATGGCACGCCGATGTCGTTCCATTCCTCTGAATCTTTCGTGATTAGCACGTCACCGTTCCGAACACGAAACCGTTGAACTTCGTCCTTGGAAGCTGTAGCACGCATGAACCGAAGCCGAGGGTGTATCCGCTCGTTCTTGTAAACATCCACATAGTTGCACAAACGCACCGGGAGCTCGCCGGACTTGCTGTGCTTGTCCACGTTACTGACAAGCATCTCGCACGCGTGCCGCAGGCGCTTGGCCGACCAATGATTGGGCATGCGCCCAAGCCACGCCAGGCCGCATTCCTTGTATTCCGGGTAAGGCTTGAGGCCGTCAATCATTTCGCGCCCCCGTTTCCAGGTTTGTCCGGGCAAACGCTTAAATAAGAATCCCCTTTGTTTTCAGGGGTTTCCGTGATGGCCTGGGGTTGCATGCAGGTTTGCGTTTAAATGAGATTGTTACTCCCAGAGTGGGCGTTAACGGGCATATGTCCTGGAGCCGCTTTCTCATCGGGTTTGAAGATCATTACAGCACCTCGAACCAGGTTTTGATTTTCTGGGCCATGAGTTTGCGCCGCTGTTCGAGAAAGTCGTCGTAGGGGGGAATTTCGCCGTCGAGCAGCGCGTCAGGCAGGCAGCTCATGCGCAGGTTGGCGCACAGCTCGTCCTTTTCGATGATACCGCCATACTTTTTTTGGCCGCCGGCACACTGTTGGGCAAGGTCTTTGAAATAGATTTCGGGAGCTTTATCCCCGATGGCGATGTTTATCTCGCTCTGGGCCAGCACAAAGTTGGAGATCTGGTTGTAGCGACCACGCGCAAGCCCCTGCTTTTTGAGGTGGTTTCGCGGGTAAACGTGATGGACATCGCTGCGGTTCATCAGCAGATCCTGCACGGTGATGTCGCGCGAGAGGAAACCCTTGTCGCCGAGCTTCACCTGCGCGGCCTTGAACGCGAGGAAGTACGGACTTTGCGCGGAGGATGTGTCCATGAGTTGCGGAAGCATACCCGTCCAAAAACTTTCCGGCAGTTCAGTCTCAATCACCGAATCAGTGTAAGCGACCAGACCGCGCCCCTGGACCTGCCGGATGTCGAAGTCAAACGCGGTTTCCGGGCTGCCGGTATAGCGCCCGCGCAGGATGGACATGGCATACCAGCGGCGCACGAGTCGTTCGAGGTCGGCGGCGGGAACATCCTCAGCCCGACCGCACAGGTACAGAATGTAAGCGAAATTGACGGCGTTTTGGCCACCGAACAGATCGCGAGTTACGAAGCCCGACGAGCGCAGGATCATCGTGAAGCGCTCAAAATGCGTTTTATTGATAAAGCGCAGGATGCCCTGTTTGAGCTGCGCGAAAGACGCCTCGGCTATGGTGTCCTCGTACTGCCGCGTCTCGAAGTTGCGGCCTGAGAGAAGGGCCACGAGGTCCGCCAATTTGCCGCGCCCGAACTCGGCCGTGAACGCCACCCGCAGCATGTCAGTGTAAGTGGGGTCGTAAATGTCGTCGTTGACATCTTTGAGCCAACGCATCTGGGGAAAAAACTCGGAAGCTGCAAAAGCTTTGTCGCCCTTCTCGATGCGCCCAAGGAAATCAGGCGCAGCGGCGAGATGGCAGAAATAATCAATGGCCTTGCGGAGCATATTCCCGCCGTAGGTTTCGTTGGCGGCAATCTTCGACATGGCGAAGTCGGCCTGCGATAGCTCTGCCCCGGCGGAGTTCACGCGAATGAAAATTTCGGTGACTGTCTCGATGTCGAGGTCTTCGGCGAGTTCGATCAATCCGACGTGGTTGTTGATTATTTTGCCCAGCCTTTGGAGCACCTTGCCGACTTGTTTGCGGTCGGCGGAGGGGTTCTTGGCAACGTAGTCCTCAGTCAAGTCGATCAGGTCTGCTTCAGGGGCAAAGACCGCGGCCACATCCTCTATCCAAGCCACGTCCTTGCGGATGGCTGGGTTGGCCACCTCGAATTTCTCCGTCAACGGGTGGAAGGCGATGCGGATGCGAATCGTCTCGTAGTCTTTCGTCAGCACCTCCCGCCCAAGCAACCCAGCCATCAAGGCAGTGACCCGCTGCTGGCCGTCGATCAGGATCCGCTTGCCGGCGGAGGGCGTGCCATCCTTGAGCTTCACAGTGGGGTTCCGCCACGCGATGAGGTAGCCGACGGGGTAGCCCTGATAAAGCGAGTCGAGGAGATTGCGGACCTTGGTGGAGTCCCAAACGAATGGACGCTGGATTTCGGGGATGGCGATCTCCCCTGACTTGACCCAGGTGAGCAGGGTTTCAATCGGGTGCGGCGTGACGGAATAGCGTTGCGTGGACATTAATTAGAATTTGCCTCCCTTCACTATATCGCCGAGCAAGCCTTCGGTTTCCTTTTCCAGCGCCACGATGTCGGCCCGGATTTCGTCGAGCGTGCGGAGCGGTTGCGGTTTGTAGAAGTGGCGCGTGAAGGAAATCTCATACCCAATCTTGGTGGCGGATTCGTCAATCCACGCATCAGGCGTGTAGGGCAGTACCTCGCGACGGATGAATGCCTCAATCCCCCCCGGTTCCAGCAACGGCACTTGCTCGGTGTCGCGCAGATCGGAGTCGGGCTCGTGTTCGACGATGACTTCGGAGCGCGGGTCTGTGACCCGCAGCCGCTTGGAATCGCCGGACGTGCTGCGGCTCACAGAGCCGCGCTCCAACGGAAAGAAACCGCGCAACGCGTCGGCCTTCATCTTACCCGGCTTGTGAAATTTGGCGATGACGGGCGTGGCGGTCTCCACGCGCCAACTGACGGCACGGAGGAGGAGCTTCCGATCGGCACCGCTGAGCTTAATGCCCAGCTTCTCGAGGGTCTTGTCCACCAGGTCGCGAAAAAGGTTGTGTTCCTCGAATAACTTGTCGCCTAGTTCGCGGCGCAGGGCATTGGCCGTCTCGACAAGTTTGCCGTCGCGCTCCCAGGTCCGGGGGTCGAGGAGCTTTTTCTTTTTCTTTTCCGGGAGGCCCTTTTTAGCCGCGCCGTCCTCCGCTTCCTCGTCCTCCTCGCCCGCGCCCCATTCCGTGACGAGCTTTTCGAGTCGGCCCTGCACGCTGTTGAAATCTTCAAACAGGGCGGCGCCGAGCTGATCGTACAACTCGCTGCGCAATTCCTCGTCGCCCGAAGCGAAGCGGAGCCCTTCGATGGCTTTCACCGAAAGCTGGCTGTGCAGCCGTAGTGGGCGTTCGACACCGACCTTCCAGTAGCCGAAGGCGGCGTTGGGGAAGATTTTCGATTGCTCGGTTTCCTTGAAGGCCAGATAGGTCTCGCAAATGCGCTGGAGGTCGTCTGGGGCGAGTTCACAGTTTTTCTTGCCGAGGTTTTTTCGGAGCGGCTTGAACCATTGTGTGGCGTCAATGAGTTGGACTTTGCCCTTCCGGTGCTCCGGCTTGCGGTTGGTCACTACCCAGATGTAAGTGGCGATGCCGGTGTTGTAGAACATGTTCAACGGCAACGCGACGATGGCCTCGAGCCAGTCGTTTTCAATCAGCCAGCGGCGGATGTTGCTCTCGCCCTGGCCGGCGTCGCCCGTGAAGAGCGACGAGCCATTGTGGACCTCGGCGATGCGGCTGCCGAGTTTCGATTTGTGATTCATCTTCGACGCCATGTTGGCGAGGAAGAGCAACTGGCCGTCGCTGGAGCGGGTGACCAGGGAGAGTTCCTCGCCGTTATGCATGACTTTGAAACGCGGATCCCGCATCCCATCCTTGCCGCCCATTTGCTCCAAATCTTTTTTCCAACTTTTGCCGTAAGGCGGGTTGGAGAGCATGAAGTCGAATTCCTGCGCGGGAAAGGCGTCGTGCGAGAGGGTGGACCACTCCGCGCCGCCGACGATGTGGTCGGCGCTTTCGCCCTCGCCCTTGAGGAGCATGTCTGTTTTGCAGATGGCGTAGGTCTCGGGATTGATTTCCTGGCCGTAGAGGTGCGTGGTAATTTGCTGGCCGCGCTCGGTGACAAGTTTGATTAGGGTTTCCTCCGCGACCGTGAGCATTCCGCCCGTGCCGGCCGCGCCGTCGTAAAGCAAATAGGATCCGGACCGGATGGAGTCCGCGATCGGGAGAAAGATGAGCATCGTCATCAGGCGCACAGCATCCCGCGGCGTCCAGTGCTCACCAGCCTCCTCATTGTTCTCCTCGTTAAACTTGCGGACCAGCTCCTCGAAGACCGTGCCCATGGAATGGTTGTCCATGCCGGGATGTTTGACCGAGCGGTCGCCATTGAGGACCGGTTCTGGGCTGAGATTGATATCCGGATCGAGGAATTTGGCGATGAGGGTGCCGAGCGAATCGGACTTGGAGAGCGTGGAAAGCTGGTTGCGGAATTTGAAGTTCTCCAGAATGTCCTGCACGTTCGGCGAGAAGCCGTCGAGGTAGGCGTTGAAGTCGGCCAGCAATTGCTGCTGGCTAGCGCGGGATTTCAAATCGCGCAGCGTAAACTTGGAGGTGTTGTAAAATGCCTGTTTGGCGGCATCGCACAGTGCGGCGTTCTGTTCGGTAATACCGGCCTTATCGAGCATCTGTTTGGTTTGCAGCACGGCCTTTTTCGTCGGCTCCAGCACGGCATCGAGTCGGCGCAAGCCGCACATTGGCAGAATAACATCCGGATACTTGCCCCGCTTAAACAAGTCCCGAAGGACGTCATCGGCGATGCCCCAGATGAACGAAACGATTTTATTGTGAGTGGCTTGGTCCATTAGCCGCGTTGAAGTGCTCGTTCTTCCCAGGTCATCTGCTTTGCAGAATTATGGCAAAAATCCCGCGTATTAGGCAAGTTTTCAGTTGATCCCGCTTCCTGTCATAAAAAGAGCGGTGAACCAGGGATACAATAAGACATTTTTGCGAGTGGAGAAACCGCAACCTCCTATGCTGCAGAGGCTTGGCATAGGTAATGCCTGCACGCCCCCACACCAGCCGCTTCGTGCCTCACGCTTGCCGCGCCGAAACGAAGTGGCGGCGGATCAGTCCTTCGCCCTCCGTCCTCCCACTCCTCCAATCATTCTCCAGCGCATCGAGATATTTGAGAAAAAGCAGCCAGGACGTTTGCTCCGTATAATCGAGCTCGGTCGTGCACCCCGCCTCTTTCCTGAGCGCATCGTCAATATTTCTAAAAGCTTGCTCAAACATAAGTGGCCATCTGAATCCCCGTCACCGGCTGTTCTCAGGGCTGCGGGATGTTTTACAGCGAACGGGCGGGGCTTATCGAGTTTTTCTTTTGAGTCCACGAAGTGCGGGGGTTCGCACTCATGTATTACTCGCCAAAATGAAGCCGCCCTATACAAATCTCACCCCTGTCGGTGTTTATAATTCTTACGCTCGCGCCGGCTGGCCCGCCTGGCGCTGATTCGAATTCGTGGATCGCTCTGCCCAGCATAAATTCAATTCTCTTTATGACGCAAGCCTCGCCTTTTGGAACGAGGAACGCGCGTCGGGCAGACGATTCGATGAAGAAAATTCGGCTTGCCTAACTGCAGGCCCTCGGTCTGACTCTTTGAAGATTATGAATCGACCGCCCGATCAGACAGCCAAAGAGCGGTTCAAAGATGGGAGCACCGTGGAGACATTGGACAACGGAGGCTATGTCATTCGAGAAGGCCCGCTACATCTAGACCCGCACGAGCCGGTACGCCTGAGTACGCCCGTGAACTATAACGATCCACCGCCACCGCCAAGATTCGCGCCACCCAGTTCGGCAACGCGAACGGGCCAGACGTGACCAAGGATTCGCGCGGCAGCCGTGCCGGTGGGGACTTTTTCGATCTTGTTTTGCCGACTGGATCCGTGTAATGTGCATTGCGTTATGCGCATCAATATCACACTGACAAAGCCGGCCTATGACCGGCTGAAAAAACTCAAAGAGCCTGGGGAAAGTTTCTCGCAGATGGTAATGCGTGAACTGCCAGAGAAGTGCGACACTTGCGGTGAAGTGTTGGATTATTTTGAGAAGCACGGCGTGCCCAAGGCTAATCCGAAACTGGAAAAGGCCATGTTGTCCGGCCGGGGCCGCCGCTCCAACCGCAAATTGTGATTGCCGACACGACATTCCTGTCGGATCTCCGGCGGGAACGAGAGCGCCTGACGCCGGAAATTGCTTACGTGGCCGCATCGGTGGACCGGGATCTCATGGAGGACACGGGGCAGCGGCTGGGCGAAAACGACAACTGGATCGCCGGGTTCTGCCGCTACTATGGCCAGCCCATTATTAGCCGTGACGTCGCATTTGACCGCGTGCGCGGTTTGCGCCGTCTGGCTTACTAGAACGCATTGATTCTTGGGGACATTCTAGCGCCTCCGGCGGCATGAACTATAAAAACCCGCACATGGAGAAATGTTGAGTGGCCGAAGAGTTCGACTTCAAAGGCTCTCGAAATTAACTTACCCCGGACTGACGCCACTCGGAGGCGCTCACCGCATCGTGTTATCCGAGTTCATGCCTAGCTTGGCGACGATGTTTCCCTGCAGGACACTTCCGTCGCTCAGTGCAACATGACCATGAACTGGACATCGAATTACTACCAGGTTGGGGCGGGTGTCCTTGATGCTGGGAGAGACCAGCACATAACTGACGTTCGCAGTTGTCGTTACCGCCCACGTCCCCGCCTCCGTCTTGCCTGGATCGCTCGGGCAGGTGAGATAGCGAGGAGCAATTTGCGTTTTCAGCACAAAGACATCGCCAGGAAACACGCTGTCGTGAGTGAGCGCCCACTCGCGAGCCGCGCCGCCCACTTGCTTCAAGTTGTCCACGCACCAGAATCTTTCGATCTGCTCCTTCTCTCCGGGAGAATGCGCCTGTGCCAGCGCGGCACGCCAATCGGGCGGCCGATTGCCTGGCCCTCCGAGACGCCCCCCGCCGTTGGCGATGGCTGGACCAGGGTTAGTCGCGGGTGTTTCCTCTACGGCGACCGCGGTCATTTTTCGGCTGACAATGACAGTCGTGGCGCCGCCGAGCACAAGTGCGGCAACGGCGAGGGTGGCAATCTTGATTTTTGTCCAGGTCATAAGTGTTAAAGTTCCTTTCACGAGGGTTGAGGTTGAGGTCGCGAGAATGACTCCTTTGCCGATGGCTGCGGCGGCGACGGAAGCCCCCAGTCCAGCGGGCACGGTCGGCATGGCGCTCGCCGAGAGCGCTGTCGTGAGGAGGGCGGAAGTGGTGGCAACGCCCCGTCTGCCAAAAATCGCCTTCAGTTTTTCGACCGCCCGGTGAACCCGCTTGCGGGCGGCATCCTCACTGAGCCCGAGAGCTTGGCCGACTTCCTGGAGACTCTTTCCCTCCATGAATCGCAGGACCACTGCATCGCGATCCGCCTGACCGAGGCGGCTCATGGCTTCTTCCAAAAGCGGCTGAATCCGCTCCCAGACTGAGTCGGCTTGTATCGAGTCCATGTTTGAGAGAGTTTCGAGACGGTGACGACGGCGACCTTCTGCCCTCAGCATCTGAGCTGCCGCGTAACCGGTGGCTCGATACAACCAACCGGCCAAGACGGTCTGTCCGGAAAGATTGTTCGCCTTGCGAGCCAGAAGAATGAACACGGTCTGCGTCACTTCCTCCGCCTCGTGCGAATTGAACAACAGTCTGCGCGCTGTGGAATAGACGAGATTGATGTGCCGATCCACGAGGCTCCGGAAGGCGTCTTCAGAGCCGCGTCTCACCCATTCTCGCAACAGTTCCATGTCATCCATAACTTCAATGATGTATTGATAGTCGCCGACCAGAACGAAAACCGGACAGGTATCTTTTTAAACGCAACCGGATGAACAGTTCAAGCCAAAGGGGTGGAGCGCAGGATACCGCTCTCTAAGTCAGGCGGGACGCTTGACGCCACGAATAAGCTCCGGACGAATCTTTGAAACCATTTCAAAAGGCAACAGGATGTTGCGTTACTGATTTCAACCCCTTTGGGATTGGAACCGGTCGCGGCCTGGAAAGGCAGATCAGTTCCGCCCGGACCGTTTGTTGATTTCCGCCTGCAATGCTTCCCATGGTCTGGGTCAAACCATATGTTTTTCTGATTCGGGCTTGACTCTTGGGTTGGACTGGAACAAACCGTGGGCGTCATGCCGCGCAAGATGCGAGTCGAATATCCCGGGGCCATGTATCACGTGATGAGCCGCGGCGATCAGCGCGATGACATCTTCTTCGACGACGTGGACCGGTATGACTTCATCAAGACCCTCGAGGATCTCTTAAAATCTCACGGTTTCAGCGCAATCGGACGCCACCGGTTTTCTGCTCCCGCGTTCTCTGCTCCCGCGTTCTGCCGACTGCATTCCTTTATAAGTTAGGCCGATGTGTCATGTAACTCTCGAAATGCATCTGCTAGAACTCCGGCAACACTACCCTCGCGCACTGACGACGAAAAGCCCTGAGCGATGCACTCAAACGTGGTGTCGTGAAACGCGAAGATGAAATGTCGCAACTCGGCAAAACGCTTCGGGCGGTGATACGGGTGAACTGAGTTCATGCGCTCAAGCGTCCGAATCCATGATGAGTGCTGATCCTCGGAAACGCTGTATCGCTGCAAACCTCTCGAAGCGAGAGGATGTCCCGAGAATGCCTCGTCGTTCGGTGGGCCGAAGAAATGAGCGTAAATGTGAGTGAAGGTGACAAGCGCCACCGGCTCGCCTGACGTATCCTCGCCGACGACTCGCACGGTAGAGCCGTCCCATCCGCCTGGTGTGTCCTGAAGAAAGAACGCGAGATAGAGATAATCCTCGCCAGCAAGAATCACCGGACACGGTGCACCGACCGACGACTGTGGCACGTCGGAAATCTCAATCACCGTGTCTTTGGAATCTACGGAATACATGGCGCGTACGAATCGGCCTAACTTTAAGCAGTGTATCCGCCATGCCCTGGCAGTCCACCGTTCAAATCTCAGGGGGCGTCCAAGGGCATGGCGGATACACTGCGGTTGAACTGAGCCGCCAAAACAGCGTCATCTTCCTTCACACCAAACCACCCACCGCCTCAAATCCGAACTCAAGAAATACTTGAGTCCAGCCAGGGCAGCAGAGGCTATTTGACTTGGCTTCTATACCGTTATGGAAAACCTGGCAAATAACAAATATGCCAATACCACTGACCGAACCCGAAATGCAAGGAACTGACCCTTCTTGTCTCTGAAGAACACCTTCGCGAGAAACAGAGATAGTCAGCCCGGTCGGGGAAACCGCCCAGGTGATTGATGAATTCCAAGAGTTCGAGTCGCCCGATTGGCTTGACCGGCTTTCACTTCATCGCCATTCCGTGAACCTCTTCCGCCGTCAGCGCCCGGGCGGAGAACCTGAAGTCAGCGAAGCGCGCGGCGAGGAATTCGTTGCCGGTGAAATGCGGATTGCCGCCCAGCGCGCAATCCTTTGCCTGCGTCGTGGCGAATTCGGGCGCAGCGCATGAGCCGGCGGGCTGGCCGTTCAGGAACAGCGTCAATGTTCCGCCGCGTTTGACCGCCGCGACGTGCTGCCAGGTTCCGGTGTTTATCGCCACGCCCGGCGTTGAGAAGGCGCCACCCGATTCGATGCGCGCGGAGAGCTTGCCGCCCTCCACCACCAGGCGCAGGGGATCGTCCATCCCCGCCGCCCACGCGCTGAAGATCTGGCCGGGATGAGTCGGGCTCGGCTCATTGAGGCGGACGCGCACCGCGACACTGAAATCCTCCTCCGGCCACACCGGCACGGCATAGACGAGCATCTGGTCGCGGCCATTAACCTCCGTGCCCTCGGCGCCGCGGGTTTCGTACTTAGCGGATTTCACTTCTCCGAACTGGGGCGACGCATCGCTGATCAGCGAATCAACAATCAGTTCGCCTTTCGGGCCGGGTTTGAGTTCCGATGGCAACGCTTGCGCGGGCGCGCTGGAATCGAGAATGAAGCTGGCCGCCGGAACGTCGGGAACGGTCTCGACTTCTGAGTCCATGGTGACGACGCGCCACCAGAAGTTGGCCGGGAGCTGCTCGACCGTTGTGGCCAGCGTCTTGGTGTGCAGCGTGAGCCGGTTGCCTTGCGTGTTGGCAGTCGAGAAAGCGACCGGCGCAAACATTTCATTCGTGGCGAACTCGATTCGCGCCTGCACTCCTTGCCGGGGTCCGCGCCATTGAAAGCGGACTTCCCCGAGGGGCACGCGGGCGCCGTCGGCGGGGAGTTGAGTGAAGGCCGGCGCGGGCGGCGGGTTCGTCGCGGCCAGCCAGGATCGGTAGCGCGTGCCCGAGGCGCCGGCGCTCGCGAAGTCCGCCAAGCGCAGCGGCCGGCCATCGGCGGTGGGCACTATGATGACGCACCATTGGTTGCTGGCCGTATTGGTCAATCCGCGGCGCGGCTTGATTTCAACCAGGCGCGCCTCGGCCAGCTTCGCGAGGTTTACTGGTGGAATCGCGTCCTCGTCGAAAGAGTTTAACGCCTGATCATAGGCCAGCAGCAACGGCCCGCGATAGATGGCAACTTTGCCGGCCGCCTCGTTGGCACCGGGCACGAAGCGAAGCGGCAGTTCACTGGTCAATTCGAGTTTGTCGTCCTTGCTCCAGATGCGTTTGAGCACGGCATACCTTCCGTGGTCTAGGTTTCGAAACGGCCGGCCGTTGAGCGCCAGCTTTGGCTCGCTGGCCCAGCCGGGGATGTGCAACTGCAAGGTGAACGGATTCCGCGTCGTGGTTTCCACGCGCAGCTCCGTGCGTCCGCTCCGCCACGCATCGTCGCTCGAGGTGATCGTCACCGGCGTTCCGTCGGCGAGCCTGGTGGCGAATCGGCCGGCGCCGAGCCAGTTGAGCACCAGGCCGTCGGGCGCCGACATCACCGCCCAATCGCTCATCATGCCGAGGACGCGCGGGCCGTTGACCGAGCAGCAGTTCAACTCCGGCGTGCCGGCGCGCGACTGGAAGACAATCGTGTGCGCGCTGGCTTCGCGGACACCATCCATCGGCGTGTTGTAGGTGAACCAGCGGCCGCTTGGGTGTTGCGCGCCGAGACCGCCGTTCAGCGTGGCGAGGACGAGGTCGTCCACTGCCCGGGAGTCGCCGGTGATCCGCAGGTAATCCACGGTGAGCGCCATCCACGCGACGGTGCAGCAGGTTTCGATGGCGCTCGGGGCGTAGGGATTGCCGGTAGCCTGCTCGCCGGAACTGAAGCCGCCGGTGTTGCGCCGGTCCCAGCGGCGGATGCTCCGCCAATGATGCTCAAACGCTTCCCGGTATTTCGGTTCGCCGGTGATCCGCCACAGTTCGACGAGGCCCTGCAAATCGTGCAGGCTTTCCCAGCGCGGCTTGGGCGATTGGTAAAATTCGCGCCCGTCCAGTCCGGCGCGCAGATAATCGCCCGCGCGTTCCCAATCCTTCTCCACCTCGCGCGCCATCGCGAGATACCGCGGCTCGCCGGTGACGCGATGCAACCGGGCCAGCGCCGTGAGGATGGCCATGTTCATTTCGGAATCGCCGGCTTCCAACACGCGTTTGCCGGTGTCGAGGTAGGTGCGGCAAACGAGATCGCCGGCCTTGCGCGCCGCGGCCAGCGCGGCGGGGTCGCCGCTGTGTTCGTGCCAGAGCAAGAGCGCCTGGATGACGTGGTAGTGGCCCCAAAGATCCCAGTTCCTCAACAGGCGGTCGTTTCTCGGAAACGGTCCGAGGTAGCCGTCCTCGGCCTGCGTGGCGATCAACTCGGCGACCACATTCGACACCTGCTGGCGCAGGTGCGGCTCGTCGGACATTCGCAACGCCTTTACGGCGGAGAGGAGATACTTGCCCACGAATTCGCCAGCCCAGGGCACGAGTTGGGGCACGGGCTGCCGATCGCGCATCCGGAACATGTCGAGCATCCCCGGGTTGGCCTGCGGCGCCGTCAGAAGCCAATTATCAATGTTGGCACGGACGCGTTCGCCGACCGGGCCGGTGAACTCAAAACGGGAGTGCGGCAGCGACTCGAAGGCCAGGAGGCTGGTGGACTCGCCGCCGGACGCCGGCACTGAAACGAGCGCGCAACAGCACAGCGCGGTGGAAAGGAAGCGAGCAATCACGGTTCGAGTATGGACCAATCGAACCGCCGGTAAATCACGAAAATCTCTGAGAGCGTGTTTTAAAAACCCACGAACGCGCCGCGTGAGGGCACGCGGCCTACACGAAACGGCGGGAAATCGGCTCTTTTGTTGGCCCGGTCCCCTGACCGGGCGATTTTTAAAACACGCTCTGAGCCAAGAAGTTCTATAAAGGGTCTTTAAAGAAAACAATATATGGTTTGACCCCGCCGAAGAGGTCTTCAATCTAAGGATCCCATCGCGGCGTCTGCCTGCATCTTGTGCATGAGTCGTTCCTTCTGCTCCACCTCGACAATCCACCGATAAAAGGGGCCGAGCACCTCGTCGGTTGCATGAGCCTCAGCGGCCTTGGCTGCTTCGGCTTCGACGTAGTCCAGTTCCTTGTCGAGGATGCCATTCGAGTACGAGCGTGATTGAGGGCCGCACGCAGAATAGAGAGCGATGCGCAGCTGCTGGAGGAATTGGTTTCCGCCTAAAGCTAGCGCGCGTCTCAGGAACGTGCGTGTGACCTCGGGAAAACGGAAAATGATCAGCGACCCCTCAAACTTCAAGAGTTTAGCGAGCCAGAGCAACCGGTCTTTCGAACCCGCGTTGGTGAGGGCGGTTCGCATTCGAGGAGGCCAGAGCGACGAATCCTCGAAAACAACCGCCTGAAACAAGCGCAGCCAGGCGTAGGCTTGTTTACCACCCTGCTCGGAAACCCGGCTCCAGAGATCGTCGCAAATCGTCCGGTAGTCCGGCTCTTTCGCGAGCTTGGCGAGGTTAAGTTGCCGATGGAAACCTACCGGAACCGGAATGTAACCGTCCGCGGTTTTTGCCGAGGCCGCGCAAGCGATTCGTTTGCGAATTAGTTCATAAATCGCCCGCGGAAACTCATCGGTCAGCGCATCCCATTCACGGCTGTGCTGGTAGAGGTCCAGATTCGGCACGGAGACTAGCTGTTTCAAGACATGGTGAACGATGTCGCGTGGTGGATGGGTGTTCCGTTCTCTGTACGGCACCAAGGCTTGCAGCACTTGTTTCAGCATGTGCGGAGCAACCTTCCCGACGGGCAATGTCTGTAGAATCTCAAACGCCCACGGCAGATTTGCTTCACCGCTTAATTTGACGAGTTGCAGCAGGTAGGATGCTTCTTCGGCCGTTGCTCGCCCCGCGACTTCAATTAAAAGCGCCCGCTCGGTAGGATTGATCGCCTTGTTTTCCAAGGCTCGGGACGAGAGGACGCGCACTACGGCCGCACTCGCGCCCGCGATCTGACTCTTCGCTGCCTTCCTGAACAAGTCGGTCCTTTGGGCATCTCCGATCTGGTTGTTCTTCTCAATCAAGGAAGGCCACTCTCGTGCTAGATACGTCTCGCTGCCAGTCTCGAGGATCCGCTGGGCAAGCCCCACCGCTAGGGCGGGCGCCACTTGAGCAAGCTCGGCAAATAATGGGCTTGCGAAAAGGTGATTGCCTGCCCGAACCAATTCGTCCGCGAGTTGGTGGAGAAAACCCAAAAGCGCCTCCGGGTTAGCATAGCTGGCAGCGAGTCGATCTGCTGTTTTGCGCACCTTCTCGTTCCATCGCCTTTCCGTCTTCTCGTACCAGTCCAAACCCTCCAGACCACTTGCCTCCTCTTCGAAATCAAAACCCCCTTGAGACAGCATCACCACGGAGAGGCTGAGAGCCAAATCGTCGGGAATCTTCGCAAGGACGCGTCTGCAATCCTCCGCAAACGCAGGATCCTCCTCGAAGGCGAGGTCTCGTTTGAAGGTTTGTCGTATTTCGTAACGGACCGCAAGCTCTTGATGTCTCGCGATGGCCTTTTCATAGACTGCGAGCGCCTTGAGCCGCTCAGGGAGCCATTCAGCACGGAATTTGGCTTCGTCATTGGGGTTCCGGGCGTCAGAGGAAGTCACCCGTGCGATGGCTTTTTCCAAGGCCGACAGAGCACCCAGAGCCGCCGACGCAGAACCGTGCTCAATCACCCATTCGAGGATTTCGAGCGCTTTTTCACGGATCCGCTGGGTGTTTGTGATGGAAACCGCCTGTCGGCATAAGTGTACCGTCCGTCCTTCCCACCGGGAAAACTCAACCACTCGCTCGAAGCAGGGGCTGGTGAGCGCTCTTAGAACAGGCGTCGGGCCCTCCACGACTTGGAGTGCGCCTGGTTTCTGCAGCTTCGCGTCCAGCCAAGACAGCGAATCCATCGTCACGGAGATGCACTTCTTCGGCTCGAACTTAATGACATCAGCAATGACCGCCCAAGCATGATTCTGATTGGAACCGATCGCTGCCCAGGACTTTCTCGGTCCGAGCTCCCAAAGAAGGTCGAGCGCGGCGTGGCGATGCTGATCGTGATACTTGGCAACCGGCTTTAACAGCGCCGGTATTTGTGCGCATACATAGTCGTGGTCGTACTTTCCAAGCGCAGCCAGAAGTTGTTGAGCTTCGTCAACGGAAGCAGTTGTGAGCGCGATGGCAGCCTTCGCAAGCTCCAGACTTTCTGCTGGTAAATAAATGCTGAAGCCACTCCATTGACGGAGGATCTCTGCCCTTTTGTAGAAGCTGGCATCCGCAAAACGCCGCCGTTCCGGCTCAACCACAGTGTTGAGCAATCCCTCATTCGCCGCGCCATCCGCACGGGCAACCCACGTTGCTTCCGACAAGTTGCGGAGCAGCGCTGCGCTGCGGTCTTCAAACTCACGCATGACCCCCTTCACAAAGCTGGGCATTTTCTTCGGTCCGTAGCAGGTGTCGTAAACCAGGAAATCGGCAAATAGATCCGGTACGACGCGTAAGCCGTCGTCGCGCCCGGCGACAAGTTCGCTCTGGCGCAGACGATTCAACTGGGTCTCCAGCGTGAACACCGAGCAGTCAAGACTGTGGGCCGCCTTTTCCGCGAACTGTCCATCGACCACCGCTGGCGCAAGCAGTGCCAGCATTCTCATCAATCCACTGGCAAAGTCGCGGTCGGGTCCTGGAATCGTTTCAAGGTTCTTCTGCTCGAATTCCCGGAATACGTGCTGACGAAACTCCTTATGGCTCGTCCATTTGCCCCACTCCAGGCGACCCACTCGTAGCAATCCGCCGGCAGTAACCGTGAGGAATGGGCTGTCTGCCGTCAGGTCAGCTAACTCCTTCGCATGAACTTTTTGTCCATCCCCGAGCGCCTCGGAGGCCAAAGCCTGAACATCAGCTTTCTTGAGTTGGGGGAGAAAGAGCGGAGGCGCCAGATTGTTGGCGAGCCCGGTTTCATAGAGCTTTTGAGCCAGCGCTTCCATGCCTTGTGGCCGAGTAGCGAGGACGATCTTCGAAGCAGGATCTTGTCGGACCAGAGCGAGCAGTTGCAGCGGTACCTGTTCGGTGCGATGGGCGTCGTCTACCAGAATGAGGCGGCGCGGAGGATCGCCAATAAATGCAAACGAAAGCTCATCTCCACCGCGGTGAGGGTTCAGGCACAGGATCTCTGTTTCGGGTGTTTCGATGGCCAGTGTCCGGCAAAGCTCCCAAAGCAGCCGGCTCTTGCCGTCGCCCCCTTTCGAACTCAAGACCTGCACCTTGTGCGGGCCAGAGAGAAAACACCGCAAGGTCTGAAGTTCGGTGTTCCTCCCTACCAACTTCCAATCGTGGCGGAACAACTTATCCGCTCCGAGAGACCGTTCAAAAAACTTGTCTGGTCCAATGAGCGCCTCCGTGGTGAACGGCACGAATCGCTTCAGTTCCTCCGGCGAAAGGAAGAAGAGAATTTGGGCGTGCTTGGACGCCAGAACTCGAAGACGAAACTCGGCGCAAATCGTATCGAGGTTCCAGAACGTCCAATTGGCATGTTTGTGAATCTCGTCCTGGACCTCCTCATGCGGGTCGCAGGCGACCACGAGGAAGTACTGTTGAGCCGGGTATTGGGACGCCTTCTGAATAGCGGCGCGGGTCTGCGACGGCGTCCAGGTTTTGTGCCGTTTACACTGGAAGACCCAAACCTCCTTCCCCTCGTCGCCCACCACCTCCGCTCGGAGGTCGATGCCCTTTTGGTTTCGTCCACTCCCCGCCGCGTAAATTTCCGCGCTGATGACTCGTTTGGTGATCATCCTCCCATGCCGCTCAACCGTGAGGGATATGCCCGCTCGCAAAAAATGAAGGAAGAACCGTTCAAAAAGCTGTGGATCAAGATCCGCCAACCTAAGACGGAGCCGCTCGTCGAGAAATTTCCATTTTTCCGCAGCCATTCTCTTGCAATTTAGAGTTGAAAGCTCTAATTTGCAACCAGAGATGCAAATACCTCGGGCGACGATAGTTCGGCGAATTGAAAACGGGCTGGCGAACTCACCAATCACAGCTTTGCTCGGGCCACGACAGGCGGGAAAGACTTGGCTGGCCAGACCTTTTTCTAGTCGGCCTGAGAACTTTTTTGATCTCCACAGCCTCCTCGATCGTGCGCGCTTGGAGGACGGCAATTATCGAGTGCTTGATGGGCTGGAGGGCACGGTGGTCATCGATGAGGCTCAGGAAAAGCCTGATTTGTTCCGCAAGCTCCGAGTCCTCGCCGATCGGCCAGGGATTTCAACCCGCTTCCTCATCACGGGCAGCGCATCGCCAGCAATTGTGAAAGGGGTCTCGGAGAGCCTTGCCGGCCGCGTTCGCTTGCTGGCGTTGAGCGGTTTCAACGCCGAGGAGGTCGGATGGGAGAACTGGCAGAAGCTTTGGCTGCGCGGTGGATTCCCTCGTTCCTACTTGCATGAGATAGAAGAGGAGTCAATGAATTGGCGGCTTGATTACATTGAACAGTTCCTGCGGCGCGACCTGCCCCTGTTGGCTGAGACGCAGTTGAGCCATGAGCAACTGCGCGTGATGCTGCTGCTCATCGCGCACAAACATGCGCAGTATTGGAACCATTCGGAGGCGGCGCAGAATCCCAGGATCAGTGTGAGCTACAAGACCATCCAGCGGCACATCGAGATTCTGAAGGGGGCCTACATTCTTCGCGAGTTACCGCCGTTCTTCACCAATATTCAAAAGCGGCTGCGCAAAGCCCCGAAGATCTATCTGAGAGACAGCGGCCTGCTGCACGCGCTTCTGTCAATCCAGGACCATTCGAAACTCTCCGCTCACCCGAGCTTAGGTCCGTCTTGGGAAGGCTTCGGGATCGAACAGATCGTCAGCCTGACCAACTCGCGCGAAGAGGAGTGCTTCACTTGGTCTATCCAAAGCGGACCCGAGGTTGACTTGGTCTTGACCAAGCGAAGCGGCTTGTTCGGATTTGAGTTCAAGGCGGGCGATGCGCCGAATCGTACGAGCTCCATGATTAGTGCGGTCAACGAACTGAAACTTACCAAGTTGTTCGTCATCTACCCGGGAGAGAGGAACTATGCCTTAGACGACAAGATCGAAGCCGTGGGCTTCAGGAACCTCACGAGCATTCTTCCCGGTTTGAATTGAGCTTGCTTGGACCCGCGCCGACCAGCCACCCATCATCGAATCAAGCGTTACAAAGGTTGTTTGCCATTGCGAACCAGTCTCGCCTCTGGCAGAACTGCATCCATGAAAGCAGTTTATGCTCTCGGCTTGACAGCAATTCTTTTATCACGATGCGTCAAAGGTCCGGATAAAACCTCGCCTCTTCCCTACGCCGCGGCATTGTCGGGGTCAAACCATATATTTTTCTGATTCCGGCTTGACTCTTGAGTTGGACTGGAACAAACCGTGCGCGTCATGCCGCGCAAGATGCGAGTCGAATACCCTTGGAGCAGCTTTGGGCTAAATCTGGCAGCGCGGGAGCGCGGAGAACCTGGTCCGCCGGCCAAAGAACGACCCCTCGCGGTGCGGCTGCGGCGTGAGACCACCCTGACGATCAAGGACAGCACGGCGCGTGTTCATTTGGGAACCTACAACACCGCAAACGCGCGGTTGCACCGGGCGACGAAAGAGGGGTTCGCATCCTGTAACAGGGCGAAAACGACGATGGGGAAATGAATCAAAAGACAAAAATATATGGTTTGACCCCGACCAGGGCATTGCGTCTCAAGTTGGGGAAAGCTGCCGGCCAAGAAAGCGAAAAAAACGGACAAGCGGAGTCCCTCCGCGATCAGACGAATCAGCCAGAGCTTACTTTAGGCAGGGACAAAAGGCGCATCTTGGCATCGCTGAAAAGCAAAATGCACTAAATCTTCGGCCTCCTTGACATCGGCAATGCGCTGCCCGGGGAACAAATCGATTAGTGCTCGCAGTTGGCTCACCGGTATTTGTCCAGGAGTGCTCGCTTTGTCACCAAGGAACCCGTACGTCAAGCAAGAGCCCAAAAACGGGTTCAGAATTCGGGAGATTGTGCCAGCCTCCCCCATTGAAATCGACGTCAGAAGAATGTCTGCCTCAAACTTTGAAGTAAATCGAGCCACAGATTTCACATCATCTTCGCTCCTTGCCATAACCGCGATTTTCAACATGTCAGCCTTGAAAAACAGAGCATCTTCAACAACTTCGCTGAATTTCGGAAAACCCGGAGTATGCTTAAAATTATGGTAGGACACTATTGCCAATTTGTTCTCACGGTGTGCAAGCTGAATCACCTTATCACGGATGGCTGTGGCGTAAAGTTCCACGTCGACGGAAACGACTTCCGGCAAAAGAGCCCGGAACATATCCAACCGCTCGTTCTCTGAGCCAGCGAAATATCCTCCCTCGGGAAACTGCCGGACAGTGAGCAAAATGGGCAAATCGGAGACGCGCTTCACCTGCCGAACCAGAGAAAGGACCGCCTTGGGAGCCTGTCCCCAGCAAAAATCGGCCCGAAACTCCAGAAGGTCAGCACCTTGTTCCTTAGCGCTGGCGGCAAGCAAAGGAAAATCCTTCCAGTCGCCAGCCAGAACACCCACAACGCGCGGTACGTCACCAACGGAGAGCGGTCCTAGGGAAGCAGGTTTCATAAAAAAGGTCAAAAGGTTGAGTATTGTGCATATTTACCAACCAGCGATTCTTCGCTTAATCGCTGGAAGACTGCAACAAAAAATCGCTTCATGCTTACAACATCGGAAGAATCTGGATTAGTCTGAGCCGAATACCGAAAATCCAAGAGATCCTGAATCGGACTAGGATTGCAACATTCTGCGACAGCCCAGAGCGCCAAATCGTCGAGCGAGCATCGCCCCGATTGGACATGCTCGCGAGCTTGAGTTAACGCGGCCTGGTTGCCCTCGCTGACGGCAACCTTATATCGGCGCTCTGCCTCAAGAACATGGCGTTTCGCTGTGGCGAAGTCGATCATAGGGTTAAACTCGCACATTGCGTGGAGATTTTCAATGAATGTAAAGTTTTGCAAAAGAATCGCCATTAGTCAAATAAAAAATGAAACTATTTTACCCTCGTTTTTTCCGATTCAACTCGCGGATCTCCTCGGGGTTTGCCTCCCGGACACCACCGTTACAATCGACAAGATAAGCTACCCGACGTCCACCGTCAATGACCCGGTAGGGACGGCAAAGCCCGGTTTGCACGGCGATAAAAATGCAATGCCGTGTTTCGTAAATTTCACAATTGCAGGGAGCGGTTACGTAAGAAAAAAGGACCCCGTGGAGGACGCTTTCCCAGCCGTCGAGTCCATAGCCACTCGGCTTGCGACTAGCCTTATCAAGGCCCAGAATCACGGTGCCCCCCTCCTCACTGTTGGAAAGCGCCACGATGGACCGAGCTAATGTCGGGACATCTGGGATTTGATCGTGCCAGAAATCTGAGGGGCCGGGCCCTCTCTTTGTCGCAGCGTTGAGGGCGGCTTGCTGGCGGGTTCGCTTCGCGATGCCCTCTAGGTTTTCTTTGGCTTGGATAGCACGAGGATGAGAGTGGTCGGCTTTCACGGTTTCCCAATAATACTTGCTCGCATTAGCTGGGTCTTTCCAAATTTCCAGAACTCGCGCGAGCCCGAAATTTCCTTCCGCCGATTGGGGATTACATTGCGTCACATTGTCAAACAGCTTCTTGGCTTCGACAATGTCCTCTTTGGTCCCACTCTTGAGCAATTCAAACGCTTTGGCCAACATCTGCTGCTCCCGGGTTGACGCAGCAGGTGGTAATGCTGCCCGATAATGCTCTAAAATCGAGCCGAGTTGGGTTTTAAACTCAGCGGGCTCGATCAAGTTACTTGCCGGTACCCCTCTCAAGGCTGTAGGGCCAACACTAACCTTTGGCCGGTCGGAAATCCCTCGCTCATCCAAAATAGCATCTTCTTTGGAAATGCTCTCGTAAAACTTCAAACGAAAGGAGCCCAAAAGCCGCTGGGTCCAGTCTAGCTTAGCAAGGCGCGACAAAACGCCAGATCGCAGAAGAACCATCAGAATTAAAACGAGGGCTAGGGCGACAACGGCGAGAGCCCAGACGAACCCATTGGGTAGGCTCTCAGCCGAAAATGCAAATGTCAGAATCACGGTGAACAAAAATTCTGGCGAAGGGAGCGGGGAGATACAAGCGCAAAATGGACAAGCCGGCGCTTTCGCCCAGGGTCTTTTTCTTTGTGCGTAGAAGACCTTGCAAACAAAGACTGAATGGTCGAGGTCAAACCATATATTTTTCTGATTCCGGCTTGACTCTTGGGTTGGACTGGAACAAACCGTGGGCGTCATGCCGCGCAAGATGCGAGCCGAATATCCCGGGGCAGGAGTTTGATCGCCAGATGGAGACCCAGCGACGCAGCGCGTCGTGCGCCTGCTTCCGTAGAATACCCGTGGCAAATCACGGGGCTTAATCAGGAACTGT
>JBBRPK010000061.1:0-30316 GCA_038228235.1 Verrucomicrobiota bacterium | reverse complement strand
TTAAACCGAACGACCGGTTGCTGGAATTCCTGGAGAACCTTTAGCTATTTATTATGTGGAGATGGAAATGGCAAAAACACTGCGAAACCGGCATGCCAAGAGAACATCTCCACATAATACCAATGTCAACATAAGCTCGCTTATGTGGAACTCCACATAAGGGCGCATATCCGCCAGCGATCTGCGACCGAGGAGCAACAAAGCCAGCCGGCCTTTTCCGCGAAAACCCTCCGGGCGGCGGGTCTTTTGTCTGCGGCCTGCGTTGAGTCGGCCGTCACAGCCCGCTGCGGGGATGCTCCGGCCTCGCCGCCTTGGCCACGGCCAAAATCACTCACCGCAGGACCCCACGCGATTTTAAAACAGGCTCTGAGGTACCGAATCCAGGGCCAGGGACAAAGCCCATCCCAGACCGGAGCGCCAGCGTCCTCGCCGCAGCTTCGCAGCAAGCGTGGCGGAAGGGCCAAAGGCCCGCCATCTGGCAGCCCAGGGCAGCGCGAGGCATTTGGCAGCCTCTCGTGGCGTCGATCAGCCCATTATGCGCGTATGCAGCCCTCCAGAATGAATTCGCTCACGATGTCAAAGGGCAGAAGAACCAGGACCAGTGAGGGGATATTTTCCGCGCGTGCAGTCGTTTTCTCTCAGCCCGTAAACGGATCGAGCTTAAGTCGCTCGTGCCGGGCAAGCAGTACGAGCGGGAGGATCGGCTATTTCCTTATTGACGCATCGTTCTGAAGGCCGGCAAATTGCAGAATGCCTTAATCCAAAACATCCCAGCACCATGAAAACCCTCGCCATCCTCCTGGCCGCCACGATCGCCGGCATTCTCCCAACTCCAACCCGCGCCGACGACCAGTCCGGTTTGTTCGACCGCACGAATATCGCCGCGTGGTGCATCGTGCCTTACGACGCGAAGCAGCGCGGACCGGAGGAACGCGCGCTCATGCTGAAGGAACTGGGCCTGACCAAACTGGCATACGACTGGCGCAGCCAGCACATCCCCACTTTCGACGCCGAGGTTGCGGCGATGAAGCAAAACGGAATCGAAATCACTGCGTGGTGGTATCCAGCGCGGATGCCGCAGGCGCTCGAAGTGATCAAGCGCCACGACATTCATCCACAGTTGTGGGTGTGCGGGCTGGGCGGGAAGAACGCATTCACTTCCAGCGGCCGGCAGCGCGTTGAGGACGAGGCGGCGCGCATCCGGCCCATCGCGCAGGAGGCCGCCGCGCTCGGCTGCAAGGTGGGCCTCTACAATCACCGGGAGCCGTGGTTTGAAGACCAGGACAACCAGATCGCGCTCATCGAGCGGCTGCGGCGCGACGGGCTGAGGAACGTCGGCATCGTGTTCAACTTCCACCACTGGCGCGGCGC
Source organism: Verrucomicrobiota bacterium (assembly GCA_038228235.1). Classification (GTDB taxonomy): domain Bacteria; phylum Verrucomicrobiota; class Verrucomicrobiia; order Limisphaerales; family JBBRPK01; genus JBBRPK01. The sequence goes on along the minus strand of JBBRPK010000061.1, from coordinate 28,945 downwards.
GCTGGACACGTTCCCCGCGCTGGTCCGGCGCATCCAGCCGTATCTGCTCGCGGTGAATCTCAACGGCTTGGGATCTGACACCGCGCAGTATCCCACCGTGCGGTTCGTGGGCACCGGCGCCTCGGAGCGGGCGATGATGCGGGTCATTGAGCAGAGCGGCTGGCACGGCACCGTGGGCATCATCAACGAGCGCGACAAACTCGATGCCGCCGAGGGTCTGGCTCGCAATCTGGCCGGCATCGAGTGGATTCGGAAGGAACTGCGCCAGCCTGGTTCGGGCGGACCACAACCAACGGAGACCACGCCGATCGCGCCGCCGCCGGCATCGAGGGGACAGTAGCTTTTGTTCCAAAGCATTTCATGAACATCTTCTCACCGGCCATTGTCCTGCTCCAAGGCCACTGCCCTGTGTGCTGCTCTCGGTAACGCAGTTGCTCCCATTTTCAGCCATGCCCACCCCTCCTCTCAATTCCGATGCAGCAACCGCAGAACTCCGCGAGCTGGATTTCGATTGCGGGACGATGCGGCTGCGCGCGGCGGTGGGGCCGGACAACGGGTTGCCGCTGCTGTTGCTCCATGGCGTCACGCGCTGCTGGCGGGATTGGCAGCCGGTGTTGCCGAAGCTGATGGCGCGGTGGCAGGTGTTCGCGCTGGACCATCGCGGACACGGTGCTTCGCAGCGCGGGCCGGGCGGCTATCGCGTTGCGGACTTTGCCGCCGATGCGGTGGCGCTTCTGCAATCTCACATCGGCAGACGCGCGGTGCTGTGGGGTCACTCGCTTGGCGCGATGGTGGCGGCCGCCGTCGGCGCCCGCGCCCCGGATTGGATTCACGCGCTCGTGCTGGAAGACCCGCCGGGCAGAACGCTCGCCAGCGGGTTCGGTCAGTCGCGCTACGTGCTCCAGTTTAACGGCATCCGGCGATTACTCGATGAAAAGCTCGATGCTCCCGCGCTGGCGGAGCGGTTGGCAGCGTTGCCCGTGCAGCACCCGCGCGATGGCCGTACGGTCGAATTCCGCGAGATTCGCGACGAAGCCGCGCTGCGGTTCAGCGCCGAATGCCTGGTGAAGATGGATCCCGCGGTGCTCGACGTGCTCATCGCGGGGCGCTGGCTGGAAGGGCTCGATTGGTTTGGCGAGCTGCCGCGCATCGCCTGTGCCACGCTGCTGCTTCGCGCCGACGTGGATTGCGGCGGCATGCTCACCGCGGCGGACGCTGCGCGCATCGCGGAACTCATTCCGCAGTGCCAGCGAGTCGAACGTCCCGGCCTTGGCCACAACCTCCACGCCGCCGACCCTCAGGGCACGCTCGCGCTCGTCCGCGATTTTCTCGCCTTTGTTCAACCCCAATCCTCCCATACGCCATGAAAACTGCCACCGGAACCACCCTCATCACCAACGGCCAGCTTGTGGACGGCACGGGCAAAGCCCCCGTCCCCAACGCCGCGGTCATTATCGAAAACGGCCGCATCGCCTACGCAGGCTCTGCTGCCGGCGCGCCGGCTGTCCCGCCCGACGCGCAGAGGATTGACGCGCGCGGGGGCATTATTATGCCGGGGCTGGTCGAGGCGCATTTCCACGCCACCTATTTCAACGTGCAGAAACTCGAAGACCTCGACCTCAAGTATCCCGTCGAATACGTCTCACTCCTCGCGTCGGTGAACTGCCAGCTCGCGCTGGAATGCGGCTACACGGCCGCGCGCTCCGGCGGCTGTCTGTTCAACGTGGACGTGTGGCTCAAGACCGCCCTCGAGAACGACCTCATTTCCGGCCCGCGCCTCGCCGCCAGCGGACGCGAGATTTGCTCCGCCGGCGGGCTGATGGACTGGAACCCGGAGTTTCGCAAAATCGGCATGGAGGGCCTCGTCTTCATCATTAACGGCCAGGAGGATGCGCGCAAAGCCGTGCGCGCACTGGTGAAGGACGGCGTCGAATGGGTGAAGACCTATCCCACCGGCGATGCCGCCTCGCCCGACATCAACGACCATCACACGCTCTGCATGACCTTCGAGGAAATGCACGCGGTCGTCGGCACCGCGCACAACCACAAGCTCAAGGTCACCGGCCATTGCCGCGCCACGCAGGGCATCAAGAACGCCCTGCGCGCCGGCTACGACACCATCGAGCACGGCACGTTCATGGACGACGAGGCGCTGCACCTCCTGCTCGAACGCGATGTGCCCTGCATCCCGGCGCTCTATTTTGAAAAAGCGAGCATCGAGCGCGGGCCGGAGTTTGGGCTGTCGCAGGCGGTTATCGACGGCCACCAGGAAACGCTCGACGGCGGCAGAGAAAGCGCGCGGCGCATCCTGCGCGCGGGCGGCCGCCTCGGCATGGGCGGGGACTACGGCTTCGGCTGGAACCCGCACGGGGACTACGCGCGCGAGCTGACTTTCTTCGTGAATGACGTGGGCCTCACGCCGCTGGAAGTGATCACCTGCGCCACGAAGACCGGCGCGGAAATCATGGGCCGCGGCAGCGAGTTGGGCACATTGGAGAAAGGCAAACTGGCGGATGTGCTCATCGTGGACGGCGACGTGCTGAAAAACATCTCGCTACTTGAAGATCGGAAACGATTCCTGGCAGTGATGCAGGGTGGTATCATCAAGGCCGGGCAACTCGCCCCGCGCCACGTCGTCGAAGTGCCCGTCGCCGGGTGAATCAAAACCAGGTTTATGAAAAAAAGAGTTCTGTGTTTGTTGTTCCCTGGGTCCGAGGAAATGGAAACCGTTGCGCCTGTGGATTTGCGGCGCGTTTTCGCGCCGTCTGAGAATCCCAACGGGATTCCATCCCAAAGCGCAGGGTTGCGAGGGACGAGTGACTCTGGGAAAGTGTCGGAAGAAAATCACAACCCCAACGGGGTTGTGGCCAACCTCACCCGCGCGCCGGGCGAGAACGGAATTGCCGCAACCGCGTTGCGGTTGGGAAACTTGTTCCACGATGACCCAAGGCAGCTCGTTGCTCGCAACCTTGGGCTGGAGGCCGCAATCCCTTTGGGATTGAACGATGGCTCGCGTCTTCCACGTCACCGCTGTCACGCAAACCATTCCTCCGCCGGGCGGGACAAGAAATCGGCCAGCGGGAGGCCGGTGTCGCCCACGAGCCAGATTTTCGCCTTGGGGTATCGCTGGCGGAAGGCGGTCAGGCCGCTGGCCTTGTCGCCACGCCCGCTTTTCACTTCCACGGCCCAGGTTTGTGCGCCGTGGCTGACCACGAAGTCCACTTCCTGGCCGGCGTCGCGCCAGTAGGTGACGCTCCAGGCCGGGCCTTGCAGGTGGTTGAGCAGATGCGCGCCGACCGCGTTTTCCACGAGGCGCCCCCACCAGGAGCCGTCGGCAAAAGCCTGGTCAAAGGTCTTGAGGGTCGCGGCGCTCACGAGCGCGTTGTTCCAGAGGATGAGCTTGGGGCTGCTGCCGCGTTTGCGGGCCTGGCCTTTGGAGTAAAGTTCCAGGCCGCTGGCGAGGAAGGCGGTTTCCAGCAGGCGCAGGTAGGCGGCGAGGGTGACGGTGTTGCCCGCGTCGTGAAGCTGGCCGAGCATTTTGTTGTAGGAAAAAATCTGCGCCGGGTAATGGGCGGCCAGCGCAAAGAGATGCCGCAATAGCGCGGGCTTAGTGACGGTCTGCATCTGCAACACGTCTCGAGCCAGGACGGTTTCGATGAGCGAGTCGGCGACGTAGCGTTTCCAGACCGCCTCATCGTCTGTCATCGCCGCCGCGCCGGGATAGCCGCCGAAATAAATCCAGCGGTCGAGATTCCAGCCAAAGGCTGCGCGGCACTCGCTCCAGGACCAATGGGCGCAACGATGGAGGAAGAACCGGCCCGCAAGGCTCTCAGTCAAACCCCGCTGGACGAGCAGGGCGGACGAGCCAAGCAGCAGCACGCGAACTTTGCCGCCCGCGCGGACCTCCTCGTCCCAGAGCCGCTTCACCACTTCGCTCCAGCCGGGGACTTTTTGGATTTCATCCAGCACCAGCAACACGCGCTTTTTGGTGGAGGCGGCCTTGGCGCGGATCAGACGCCATTGCGTTTCGATCCACTCGGGCCCGTGAGGCAAAGGGGCATCGGCGGACGCCGTGTGACTGGGCCAGCCCAGTTGTTTCTCCACCTGGGCGGCGGCGGTGGATTTGCCGACCTGACGCGGGCCGGCCAAGACTTGCAGCAACGGCGGCTTCCGCTCGAGGGCGGTGAGGATTTCGCCGACCATCGGGCGCTCGAATTTCATGGCGGCAATCTACGAGGTTCACGATGACTGAGCAAGATTACTCAGTGACTGAGTATTATTGCTCAACGCCGGCTTCGTCATCGCACCCAAGGCGTTCATCGTGGATGGCGACGTGGTGGCGGACATCACTCTGCTCGAAGACCGGAAGAAATTCCTCGCTGTGATGCAAGGCGGCGTGCTAAAAGCTGGCAGGCTTGCCCCGCGCCACGCCGTCGAAGTGGCTGTCTCCCGGGGTGAATCAAAACCAAATTTATGAAAAAACGAGTTCTGTGTTTGTTGTTCCCGGGCTTCGAGGAAATCGAAACCGTTGCGCCCGTCGATTTGCTGCGGCGCGCCGGAGTAGAAGTCGTCGTGGCTTCGGTGACGGGCGAGAAACTTGTGACCGGACGCTGCGACATCACCGTGCAGGCCGACGCGACGCTGGCAGAGGTGGCGGAGCAGGAGTTCGACCTGCTGCTGATTCCCGGCGGGCCAGGCATCAAGGCGGTGCGCGCCGACGGGCGCGCTGCGCAACTGGCCCAGGCTTACTCGCGGGCCGGCAAACCGGTGGCCGCGATTTGCGCCGCGCCCACGGTGCTGAAGGACGCCGGACTGCTCGCCGGCAAGCGTTTCACCTCGCACGCGGGCGTGCTCCCGGAATTGCCGGAATCGCTGGTGCAAGAGCGGGTGGTGGAGGACGGCAACCTTGTCACGTCGCGCGGCGCGGCGACGTCCGTGGACTTTGGCCTGGCGCTGGTGCGGCGATTGTGCGGCGAAGCGGCCGCCGCGGAAGTGGCGAAAGGCATCATGGCGTAATGAATATGCCGCTGACTGACGGCAGAACGAAAACGACCCACTGACCAGAGCATTCGCGCCTTGCCATGGACCGCAGTTTGTCTTTGTGCGGGAGGTTTGAAGGCAAAATGGCAAAGGACCGCGGGCTGCGCGACCAAAGCCAGGAAGTATTGAGACAAATTGAAAAGTTATAAGTCAAGATGTGACCCCGTGAATTTAATTTTGACCTTTTGGCCGTATTCATCCCAATCGCGCGGGCGCACCACATAATTGGGGAGCCCCATTTTCTCCAGCTGAGGGATTCGTGGAACTCGTCCTTCCGACTACGGCGTCCTGCTTTGCCATAATGAACTGCTGCGCCCAGGCTTTTCAGAGCTGGCGGCACGTGCTTCCTGGGCTTATGATTCGTCGGAACGTGACCGCGAGGTCCTTATTTGTACAATGCGCAACAGCCAACCGTGCTATCCCCCTGCGATGGCGCACTTAGCCTCATCTTGAACGCTCCTTGGAATAAGTCGCACAAGGTTGCCATGCTCCTGGCCATGGGCGCGGCCATCGTTGCCGGCGCTCTCCTGCTTTCGGGAAAACTCACAACTCCTAATCCGCGCCGCCCGTATGTTCCTCGCCGGCCTGGAACTTTGACTTTCAACAAGGACGTTGCGCCAATCGTCTTTGGCAAGTGCTCCGGATGCCACCGGCCCGGCCAAGCCGCTCCATTCAGCTTGCTAACTTATGAAGACGTAAAAAAACGCGCCCAGCAAATCGGTGAGGTGACCGCAAAACGTTACATGCCACCCTGGTTGCCGGAGCCGGGCTATGGGAAATTCGCCGGGGAGAGGACTCTAACTCCCGGAGAATTAGGGGTTATCCAGCAATGGGTGGCGGAGGGGGCAAGGCAAGGCGCCGCCTCGGATTTGCCCGCCCTGCCGAGATGGAGGGATGGCTGGCAGCTTGGCAACCCCGATCTGATCGTGATGATGCCGGAACTTTATACGTTAGGGGCGGAAGGGAAGGATGTTTATCGGAACTTCGTAATTCCGATTGCCACCACAGAAACCAAGTACGTAAGGGCGGTGGAACTCCAACCTGGCAACCGCAGGATTGTGCATCATGCCTTCATCCGTTTTGATAGCACCCCTGAATCCCGCCGCCTGGACGAAAAAGACCCCGGCCCCGGTTTTAGCGGGCTCCATACTCCAGCATCGGCCCAGGCCCCGGAGGGCCAATTTCTGAGTTGGCAGCCGGGCAAAATGCTTGCGCCGGGATCAGAGGATCTGGCTTGGACGCTGGAGAAAGGGACTGATTTGGTTTTACAAATGCACTTGCAGCCGACGGGCAAACCAGAGCTGATCCAATCCTCAGTGGGTTTTTATTTTTGCGATAAGCCCACCGCTAAACTCCCTTTCAAAATCGGCTTAAGCTCGCTGGCCATTGATATTCCGGCGGGAAAGGACGATTACTTTTTCGAACAATATTTTCAATTGCCAGTGGATGTCGATGTGTTGAGCGTTCTGCCACATGCCCATTACCTGGCCCGGGAATTGCAGGGCTTCGCCACCCTTCCGGATGGGACAACGCAGTGGTTGTTTTTGATCAAGAATTGGGATTTCAACTGGCAAGGCGATTATCAATACAAAACATCTGTCCCGTTGCCCAAAGGATCGGTGCTAACCATGCGCTATGCTTACGACAACTCCACCAATAATGCGCGCAACCCCAATTCTCCCCCTCAGCGAGTCCGTTACGGACTGCGGTCTGTCGATGAGATGGGGGAGATGTGGTTGCAAGTGCTGGCGCATAACACCAATGACCTGGCGATTTTGAGAAAAAGCTATCAGCCTGTGCTCATCGGGCAGGCGGCTGCCTATTACGATTATCTGTTGGCTAAAGATCCCCGCGACGCCAAAGCCCATAATGAATTGGGCAAAATCAGTTTCCTCCAAGGCAGGCTCGCAGAGGCATCAGTTCACTTCCACACCGCGATGGAAAGCCAGCCGGATTACGACGAACCCCATTACTTTCTTGGATTGATGGCTCGAGTGGGGGGCAAAGTTCCCGAAGCCAAGGCCGAATTTGAAACTGCCCTGCGGCTGAATCCTGAAAATTTTAAAGCGCACGGCAATCTAGGTTTAATTTTCATGGGGGAAGGAAATCTGGTCGAGGCCGAGAAACATTTCCGGAGCGCTCTCGGCATCAACCCTAAGGACACGCTCTCTCGAGAGAATCTCGACCTGCTGCTGAAAGCCAAGTCCAGCGGCTAACCGCGGCTCGCAGAGCCGTGCAGGCACTTTGCGCAGGCAGTCATCCGAGATTTTTCCATGCCCCGTGCTCGGTCCCGCAGGGACGGCTGAGGCAAGCGACCTCGGACGTTCCTTCGGGACTTGTATCTCTTGGCTGTCGTCCACAGCGTTGAAACGCTGGGCTATTTTCGATCATCCCTTCGGGATGGTGCTGTTCAAATCCTAGTGGCATTGGACAAGACTGTCCGTCCTCCGCGACCTCCCGAGGAATACTTATTGGCAAACCCAGCGATCCCTTCAATATTGATTACACAAAATATGGCAGATACGAAAAAGCACGTTTACGACGAGAGCAAAATCAAGACACTCTCCTCCCTGGAACATATCCGCTTGCGCACCGGCATGTATATCGGGCGGATTGGCGATGGCTCTCATTACGATGACGGGTGCTATATCCTCCTGAAGGAGGTCATCGATAATGCCATCGATGAATACATCATGGGACATGGCAAAGAAGTGGAGATAAAAATCGAGGGTGTTTCCGTGAGCGTGCGCGATTTCGGGCGGGGCATTCCGCTGGGCAAGGTGATTGATTGCGTGTCGAAGATAAACACCGGCGCGAAATATAATGATGAAGTTTTCCAGTTTAGTGTCGGCCTCAACGGCGTCGGCACGAAAGCGGTTAATGCTTTGTCGAAGGAATTCCTGGTCCGCAGCCATCGCTCGGGCGAATACGTAGAAGCCTCCTTCAGGCAAGGCAAATTGAAGAATGATAAAGCGGGCAAAGCGGCCAGCGAGCCGGATGGGACATTTATCCGGTTTGAGCCGGACCCGGCCATTTTCAAAGAAATTCTTTTCAAGCCGGAACACGTCGAGCGGCGTCTTCGCCATTACAGTTACCTGAATGCCGGCCTGAAGCTGATGTACAACGGGCAGGTTTTCCAATCGCGCAACGGCCTCTTGGACCTGGTGATGGAGGACATGAAGACTGACAACAGTGAACCGATTTATCCGCCTCTTCATTATACGAGCAAGACCCTTGAGTTTTGCTTCAGCCACACCAACAGCCGCTATGGCGAAACATTTTATTCTTTCGTCAACGGCCAGTACACGACGGATGGCGGGACGCACTTGAGCGCTTTTCGAGAAGGTTTGCTCAAGGCGGTGAATGAGTACGCCAGGGGCAAATTCGAAGGAGACGACGTTCGCGAATGCATGATCGGAGCGGTGTCAATTCGCCTGAAGGATCCGGTCTTCGAGTCTCAAACCAAAAACAAGCTCGGCAATACTGAAATCCGCTCCGAATTAGTTAATACCGTCCGCGAGGAGTTGCTGCACTTTTTCAACCGTAATAAGGAGGTCGCCGAAAAGATCATGGCCAAGGTTCAGGACACGCAGCAACTGCGCAAGGAATTGCAGGAAGTGAAAAAGTTGGCCCGCGAACGCGCGAAGGCCATTACCCTGCGGGTCCCCCAGTTGAAAGATTGCAAGATTCACTTCGACAAAGCCAAGGGTAAAGGCAAAGGGTCGATGGTTTTTCTAACCGAAGGCCAATCAGCCGCCGGTTCCATCGTCAGTTGCCGAGACGTGAACACCCAGGCCATCTTCGTGTTGAAAGGCAAGCCGCTCAATGTTTGGGACCTCAAACGCGACATCGTTTATAAAAACGATGAGATGTACAACCTGATGCGCAGCCTCGATATTGAAGATAATCTGGAAGGCTTGCGCTACGAAAAGGTCATTCTCGCGACCGATGCCGATGTCGATGGTTTGCACATCCGAAATTTGCTCATCACCTACTTCTTCCGTTTTTTCGAACATCTCGTGCATGACGGACATTTGTATGTTTTGGAAACCCCGCTGTTCCGAGTGCGGAATAAGGAGAAGACGGACTATTGTTATTCCGAAGCCGAGCGGGACGAATCCGCGAGGACCTTGGGAAAAACCTGCGAAATCACTCGCTTCAAAGGACTGGGTGAAATTTCGCCCAGCGAGTTCAAGCAATTCATTGGCAAAGAGATGCGTTTAAGCCAGGTGGAATACGCGCCCAAACCGGAATCCGGAAACATCTTTTCCTTCTACATGGGCCGCAACACCCCCGAACGCAAAGATTACATCATGGAAAACCTGGTGGTTCCCCTGGAAGAGTAATCCATCCCTGCGGTGACTCCGCTCCAGCAATTCCCGGTATGTCCGGCTGGATCCGTGAGGCGCGGAAGGATGAGTTGCACGAGTCCCTTTTTTGCTCAAGCGATCAGGGACTCCTTGAACTCCGCCTTCCTGGAGCCGTGCCCGGCCGATGGGGGTCGTTGGCCAGGACCCTATTTGGCGCCTTGTTCAATCCAAGCCCGGACCAATCCCACCTGCCCGGCTGTTAGGGGCGGTGGAGGAGGACCAAATCCACCGGGCCCGCCTCGTCCTCCGGGTCCCCCACCAGGAGCGCCGGCTCCGCCAAATGGCGGCTGTCCACCCTCAGGCCTTCCCCGAGGAGGGCCGCCACCAGGCACCCCAGGTCCACCACCGAATTGGCCACTCCCATCACCAGGGCCACCGCCGGGTCCGCCCGGCCCGCCGGGGCCCCCACCACCGCCAAAATTCGGGCGAGGCAAAGCGGCGTTTAATCCTTCTCGAATCTTATTTTCATCCAGCGAACCGCTTTTGTCCGTGTCCCAATCCACAAACCACTTTGCAAAAGTGTTGTTCAGTTCAACTCGTGTCAGCGAACCGTCCTTGTCGCTGTCTGCGGCAGAGAAAAATCCACGCCCCATGAAACCGCCGCCTCCAGGCCCGCGCCCGCCACCCGGCGGTCGGGCGCCTTCCGGCCTCGCACCACCGGGAGGACCGAATCCCTGCGGCGGTGGCAGCACCTCGCGGAACTTTGCGGTGAACTGCTCCTGGCTCAATTTGCCAGTTTTATCCGGGTCTAGCTTGTCGAACCACGCATCAGCCAGGGCCGTGAATTCCTCCTTCGTGAGCTTTTGGTCCTGATCCTTGTCCGCTTGGGACAAAATTTGTGAAGCCCACATCATTCCCGGCCCGAAACCGCCCCGGCCACCCGGACCGCCGGGTCCACCAGGCCCGCCGAATCCCCCCGGGCCGTCATTTCCTCGGCCTGGCCTGCGTTTAGGCGGCATGGCTATTTCATCGTCCAACCGCGCCACAGCGAAAACCAGTGGACTTTTCTTGCTGTCCCCCGGAAGCACGACTTTCCCATCTTCACCGCCTTTTAGCACAGCCTCAAGGCTGTCCAAACGCAGGTCGGCCTTTGGTCTTTGCTCACCGTGACACCGGAAACATGACGCTTCAAAGATGGGGCGAATGTCCTTAGCGTAGGTGAGGCCCGTCTTGTCCGCGCTCGGCGGAAGTTTAGTGGCGTCGAGTTTGCTGATGTCCCATTTGTCATCGGCCCTGATCGGCAATCCGGCCATTGTCAGGGCAAGGAGAATCAATTTTGGCGCAGTTTTCATACAGTAGTTCGTTTTTCAGGTGGCGCCTCCAGTCTATGAGAAAGGAGACTAAAGCAGCCTTACCTGTTATTTATAAATGTTTGCCATGGCCGGAATTGCTGCAATCCCTGGCCTTTCCTGCCATCATCTATTAATGCGAAAAACCAGCGACAAGTCCGCCAAACCTGGATTGCTTAATTTGCGCTTTCGGCCCAGCGGGCTTGTCAGGTAAATGTGTGAAGATTGAGCCAACGCAAGGCGTCAAAGGATGCAGTAACTTAGCTATGACGACTCACAAATTGAATCGCCGGACCTTTTTGCGCGGTCTCGGTGTCACAATGGCTCTCCCTTGGTTTGAATCGTTGCCGGTGTGGGGGGACGAACCCTCGGTGAACAAGCGCGCCAGCGAGGCGCCAGTGAGGCTTGCCGTGCTCTTTTCGGGAAATGGGTTTCATAGCAAAGAGTGGTGGGCCAAAGGAGAAGGCAAAAACATGGAGTTGGGGAAGGTCCTGGCCCCGCTGCAGGACTTTCGCGAACAGATGCTGTTCATTCGCGGGCTTTACAACTCGGAAGCGCTTAAGGGCAACATCCACAGCTCTCAGACGGGCAATCTGCTTTCCGGCGCGCCCCTGGCTCCCGGCGGTGAAATTCGGTCTGGAACCAGCATCGACCAATGGCTTGCGCAACGTTATGGGAACTCGACCAAAGTACCGAGCCTGGTGCTGGGTTGTGAGAAATCCAATCCTTCAGTGCACAAAAACTATTCGATGCTCTACAGCTCGCATATTTCGTGGAGTTCACCAACCACCCCCACTCCGTTAGAAGTGTACCCCGCCCTGGCGTTCGATCGTCTTTTTAAAACTGAAGTCCATCGCGGCGACAAGAGCGTGCTGGATGCGGTGCTCAACGACGCCCAGGATTTCCGCCGCCAGATTAGCGCCTCCGACCAGCACAAACTCGATGAATATCTTGAATCCGTCCGCGATGTGGAACAACGCATCGAACAAGCCGGGCAAAAAGGCGAGTTGCAAGGCTGGCGTCCCACCCTCAGCCAGCCGAATATGGCGCGGCCGGCTGATGGCATCCCTCAGGACATTGCCGAACACATGCGGCTCATGAGCGACATTCTCGTGCTTGGTTTTCAGACCGACACCACCCGCATCTGCTCGCTCAAGCTGAACAATGATCACTCCTCGCTGCGCTTCCCGAACCTGGGCGTGGATTACATGATCCACCATCTGCTGTCGCATTCCGATACCGCCGATTGGTTGAAGGTGAACCAATTTTTCATGCAGCAAGTCGCTTATATTGCCGGCAAACTTCGAAGCATCCAGGAAGGCGAACGCACGGCCCTCGACAATACGATGCTGCTCTTTTGCTCGAGCATGTTGACGGGGAACCACGACGCCAACCAGTTGCCGGTTCTGGTTCTGGGGGGCGGGGGTGGCCGCATTCAGGGTGGCCGCGTGCTTGATTATCGCGAGAAGCCCAACCGCCAGATGTGCAGGCTCTATCTGTCCCTCATGGACAAAATGAACTCGCACCTGCCCATATTCGGCGATGCCACGGAGCCTTTGGCAGAGGTTTAGCCGCTCCGTAACAGAGTTGGCAATGCGCCACATTATCGAATCGGGTGGAGTCGGAAGCGGCGCTACAGGCCGCTCGGATGATCGAGGAAAGTCCAGGGAACTTTGAATCGTTGAGCAAGGCGCGCAGCCAAAGCTTTGACGCCGAAAGTCTCTGTGGCGTAATGACCTCCGTAGAGCACGTTTATTCCCAGTTCCTCTGCCAAGGCAAAAGTCCAGTGCGGTCCTTCGCCAGTAATGAAGGTGTCCACGCCCTCTTTGGCCGCTCTTTTCAACTCGCTCCCGGCCCCGCCTGTAACTACCCCGATCTGACGACAAACCGGCGGTCCGCAAGGCAGAAGAAGAGACTTAGTTCCCGTTGCGTGTTGTAACCGGGCCAACAAGGCATCGCGTTTAATCTGCGTTCTGGTTCGGAGTCCCAAAAACTGGTCCTTCTCGAAAAAGAAGGGCCGCATATGTCTGAAACCGAGTGCGGCGCAAAGCTGGGCGTTGTTCCCCAGCCTGGGATGGGCGTCCAGCGGAAGGTGAGAGCTATAAACGGCAAGATTGTTCTCAAGCAACTGGCGAAAGATCGAGTAGCTCGCGCCAATCCAGGGTTGGCGGATGCTCCAGAACAACCCGTGGTGCACCAGCAGCAAATCTGCGCGGGCCTGGACGGCCATCTGAATCGTCGCGGCGCTGGCATCGACCGCGGCGGCAATTCGTTGCACCGTGCCATTGTTCTCCATCTGCAATCCGTTCACCGCGCCGTCATAGTCTTTGATTTTATCCGTGCGCAAGCTGCGGTCACAGTAGCGGACGATTTCAATGAGACTGCTTTTTGCCATGCTTGGGAGTTCCGTCTTCGGGGTTTTGCGCTTCGAGTTAAAAATTTTTCTTTCAATATTCTGAATCCGGCTTATTGCATTCTGTGGGCGCAACCCTATAGTGCGAGTCTGAAAAATGCACATGAACGATTCCGGCCTTCCGCCCTGGGACATCCAGGCGGCGCGTAACCTTTACAATATCCAGAGCTGGGGCGCGAGGTACTTCGATATCAACGAAGGGGGGCACGTCGTGGCGCGGCCCTTGCAGGAGGCCGGCGCGAATGTGGATATCACGGATGTCATTGAAGAGGCTAAGGGCCGCGGCCTGAGGTTTCCGCTCCTGATCCGCTTTCAGGACCTCCTGCGCCATCGCGTGGAATCGGTGAATCTGGCCTTTCGGAATTCGATCAAGGAATTTAATTATCAGGCGAACTACCGCGGAGTTTTTCCGATTAAGGTCAATCAATTGCGGGAGGTAGTGGAGGAAATTCTCGATGCCGGCAAGCCCTATAGCTTTGGCTTGGAAGTTGGCAGCAAGCCGGAATTATTCGCGGGCCTGGCGCTGCAAAATCAACAGGGGTGCCTCATTGTGTGCAACGGTTATAAGGATGCGGAATTCATTCGCATGGCATTGCTGGGGATCAAGTTGGGCAAGCGGGTCATCATCGTGATCGAGAAACTGGAGGAATTAAAGTACGTCATCACCATTTCCCGCCAGTTTGGCGTCGAACCTATCATCGGCATCAGGGCCCGGTTGCTCAGCAAGGGGATGGGCAAGTGGGCCGAAAGCGGCGGAGAGAATGCCAAGTTCGGCCTCAGCACATCGGAATTACTCGCGGCGACCGATTTGCTCCGTTCCGAAAGTCTTTCCCACTGCTTCAAGCTGCTCCATTTTCACATCGGGTCGCAGGTGCCGGATATTCTCACGGTAAAAAAGGCGGTGCAGGAGGCCTCGCGCATTTATGCGAAGCTCTTCAAAATGGGTTTTGAAATCCAATACATCGATGTCGGCGGCGGGTTGGGAGTCGATTACGATGGCAGCCGTTCGGCCTTTGACAGCTCGACCAATTATTCACTCCAGGAGTACACCAACGATATTGTTTATTACATCGCCGACGTCTGCAACGCGGAGAAAGTTCCGCATCCGGAGATTGTCAGCGAAAGCGGACGGGCCATCGTGGCCCATCACAGCGTGCTGATTGTGGAAGTGTTCGGCGCCATTGAGAAGAGCCGTCCCAGCCTGGGTCCTCCTTATGGGGAGAATGAGCATCCGTTGGTCAAAGAGTTGCTGGATATCCGCAAGAACCTATGCAAGTTGAACAAGCTGGAAGCGTGGCACGACGCCTTGGAGCGCAAAGACGATGCCCACCATATGTTCACGCTCGGCATGATGGATTTGCCCGATAAAGCCAAAATTGAAAACCTTTATTGGGAGATCAGCCAGGGAGTTGTGCAAAGTTTCCTTGGACAAGCTTATGTGCCGGAGGAAATTCGCAAGCTCGAAGACAGCCTCAGCGATCAGTACCTTTGCAACTTTTCGGTTTTCCAGTCGCTGCTCGATCATTGGGCCTTGGGGCAACTCTTCCCCATTATGCCCATCCATCGCCTGACCGAGCGGCCCACCCGCGAAGCTACGCTGGTTGATATCACCTGTGATTCCGATGGGCAAATAAACAAGTTCATCGATTTACGCGATGTGCGCGACACTCTCCCGCTTCATCCACTCAACAACCACGGCAATGGCGGGTTGGAACCTTATTACCTGGGTTTGTTTTTGATGGGCGCCTATCAGGACATCATGGGCGACCTTCATAACCTTTTCGGACGCGTCAATGAGGTGCATGTTTTTCTCGACCCTGACGAGGCCACCGGCTATTATGTGGAAGAAGTGATTGAAGGCACCACCATCATCCAGGCGCTGGCCTCGGTGCAATATGATGAAAACGAATTGAAGCGGCAAATGAAGGCCCAAATCGACGAAGCCATCAAAGCCGACAAGATGAAACCTTCTGAAGGGATGCGTCTGCTCGATGAATATGAGCGGGGTTTGAAGTCATACACGTATCTCAATATTTGAGCCCAAGATGGAATGCCTGTATCGCCGCAGAATGGAGGTTGGAGCATCGAGAAGGGCGGCGAGCTGTTAGTGCCGTGTTCTATTCTCCAACCTCCATCTCCCTGGGTCCAAGCCATGCCCGAACTTGCGCCTAACCCCGAATTGCTTGGGTCACTGGGGCGTTTGGTGCGCGGGCTGTCGGCGCTTTTCTGGGGGCTGCCCCTCGCCCTGGTCGTCTGCGTGCAAACGGCGAAGGGGGAATGGTTCGAGAAGTTTGGGATTATTCCGCCGCTGACGGCGACGGTCCTGCTGGTTTATGGTTTGTGGTTATTGGGGCATTTTCAAAAGCAGGAGCGGGTTTGGCGCACAGCGCTGGACAGGGCCAGGGTCTTCGGCCTGATCAATGTGGGCTTTTCCCCCTTTCTCTACTGGTGGAACCGGATGCCGTCGCAACCTTTTTACAATTCCATGATTGAATTGATGATGCTCTCAGGGCTGCTTTTTCTGTTTGCTTTGAACCCGGTGCTTTGGCGCCTGGCGGCCATGCTGCCGGACGAAACCCTGCGCTTGGAAACCAAACTATTCACGAGAATTAATCGCTATTTAATCCTCCTGACCGTGGTGATGCTCGCAGCCTATTTCGTTCTGGCGCGAGTCCAGCAACTGCCGCCCCTTGTCATTAATCTGCTTTTCGTGCTGGAGAGGACAGGCCCCTGGCTGATGCTGAGCCTGGTTCTATTGCCCGTGGCCATGACCATGGCGCTGATTTGGAAAATCAAGGAGATTATCCTCATCAGTGTTTTTGGTCCTCAGCATTAGAGATTTCTGTTCTTCCCCGCTTCAAATCTCAGACCAGCGCGGCACACTGTTCCAAACCCGAACCGGCGCTTCATTGGTTTGGCTCCGGCCAATTCAAATGCTGGTGGAGGAATTTGAAGGTGCCTTTCCCGTTGATAGTGTGGGGGCCGTTAAAGAACTCGATGTCCGTCCGCTCCGGGATGCCCAATTTGGCGTAGAGCCGGCGGATTTTCGCGTACTCGTAAGCGACCCATTCATCCGGCGCCACCCCATCGTTGTGACCGCGCTCAACCATGAAAGGGCGGGGCGCAATCAGGGCGGCCATTTCGGCATAGTTGAAAGTATGGCCCAGATTGAACTCATACATGTCGTATTCGATGGTATAGAGGTAACTATAGGGAGAATCGACTGTGCTGCATTTTTTGATCCATTCGTTGAAATCCGCCGAGCAGATCGACAAACAATAGCGATCCAATAACGCCGGCACTCTCATGGCCGTCTTGCCTCCGTAGGAAAGCCCGTAGAAACCAATCCGGGTCGGATCAACAAAGGGTTGCTCGGAAAGCCAATCGAGGATGCGGTCGTGTTGCGCCAGAATGACTGAGAAAAGTGATTTGCCAAGTGAGTTGGCCTTGCGCTGGAGAACCCGAAACTTCTCCTCGCCTCGATAAGGATTGTGCGGCGCAAAAACCACGAAGCCGCGCTCGGCCAGATGGGCTGCAAAGGCTTTGTAGGCGCCATAAGCCCCCGTTTTTGGATCGTCGGTAATGGTGTCGGCGGGCACGCCCTCCAGACCGTGCTGGCATACGACGACCGGCCGGCGTTCGCCAGGCTTCATATCCTTGGGCAGCAATAACACGCCCCAAGCGAAAACGTCGGGCCAAACATCGAGCATCACATCGTAACCGGCCCATTTTTCCCGGTCATAAATCTTGCGGCTGCGAGGGTTGGCGGCCTGGGTGGCGGAGGGGAATCGGCCAATGACTTCCTCCCACAAATTGCTTTTGTACTGCTGGCAGGCGGCCTGGTATTCGCTGAGGGGAGCGGTCTTCACCTTTCTTAAGAATGACTCGTCTCGCACGCGCTCGGAAAGGCGCAATAGTTTTTGGGTGTGCTCAACCAATTGCTCGACTTGTCGTTGCTGCCGTTCGGATGGATCGAAATTGGTCCGCGAATCTTTGGGAGCGTTGCCGGTTGGCGCGAGGCTCTTTATGGGCGTTCCGAGCCGGTTCAAAAGGTGCGTGAGAGCCTGTTCAAAACCGGGCCCCACAGCCATGCCTTCGTTGCCGTAAATGAATTCTACCTGAT
Source organism: Verrucomicrobiota bacterium (assembly GCA_038228235.1). Taxonomy (GTDB): domain Bacteria; phylum Verrucomicrobiota; class Verrucomicrobiia; order Limisphaerales; family JBBRPK01; genus JBBRPK01. The sequence goes on along the minus strand of JBBRPK010000061.1, from coordinate 11,710 downwards.
TAGTGAGCGGGCGGACCAGAGCATTGGCGCGAGCCACTTCCTTCTCGACGGCATCGAACTCAGGTGTCGCCCATTTGCCGGCAGCAGCACCGGACCGGCCATTGCGCGCCCTGGGAGGACCGTCGATTTTTGGACCATCGCTATGCTCGACGATCAAAGTGCGGGGCGCGATCAGGCTGGCGATCTCGGCGTCCCCGAATTCGTGGAGCAACCCGAAGACATTGCGGTAAATGGGTTCCTCCCAAAGACGCTGCCGGGAGCCAAAGTAACCGCTGACGAGGGCGGCCTCAACGCGCGAATCGAGCGCCGCGCTGTAAAGGGCAATCAAACCACCTTCGCCATAACCCATCACGCCGATGCGCAGTGCGGAGTTGCGCGCTCCGGGCGCCTGCTGGCGCTCGGCGTCAAACCAATCGATGGCCGCCATGACCTTTTGCACTTCGTAACCAATGATATGCCGGCCCATTTCAAAGGCTTGCCGGTAAATCCACTCGCGATGAGGCTGGTTTGTGAAGCGATTTAACTTGGAATTTCCAGACCAGGTATCCTGCCGATCAATCAGCGTTGGGATCAAGACCTGACAGCCGTTTTCGGCCAGGCGTCGGGCCCATTGTGCCGCTGACGGAAGGCCCGGGGCCAGCCCCGCCAGCATTTCAGGCGTTTGGTTAGCATCGGGAATCGCGACGATGCTCCGGGGCGGGGTAGAGGCTTTTCCGGACGCTTGAGCTGGCTTGGGCCGCAATAAAAGCCCTTCGCCAAAAACACTTTCGAAAACAGGCCAGCGGACGGCATAGACGGCGAACAATTCGGTTTCTGCAACCAGCGCCGGCGTCCGGGTGGTGCTGACATATTCGAGGGCGGTGACGGGGAGGCGCGGGTCAGTGGCGCCAATTTGTTTTCGGAAGCGCTCGCGGTTTGGTTGCACCGATTTCTCGTAAGCCTCCGGGGAAGAAAAATCTCGGTGCCAAAGGGCTGCCCGCTCCTCGATCGACTGATCGATCTTGCGCATAAGGAATCGGTCGATCCCCTGAACCATTTGGGCGGAGAGATCGCCTTCGACCGTGAGCGGCGTGGTCCCACTCAAGGTGGCTTCCTGGCCGGGAACGGAAAAGGCCAGCACGAAAAGCAACGAAAGGAATGGGAGAAATGGGACAGGTTGCAGACGTCCGCTAGCGTGGGATATGAAATAAGATGACATAGGAGGGGAGGATATTTGAGACTGCCGCCGATGGACAAGCAGTCTCTGAGGTTTGAGAGCAATTCTCATTATGGGAGGGGATCGGCACAATTTTCGGAAGGACGAGTTCCACGAGTCCCCATTTTCTTAAGAGATCAGGGACTCGTGGAACTCGTCCTTCCGACCATGGCGTCCTACTTTGCCATAATGAGAACTGCTGGAGGTTTGAGAGGAGCTACCGGCAAACGCATTTGCACCTTGCCGATGACCCTCGATGGAATTATGTGAAGCCATGGATTCTGAAAGCCCCGAGAGACACTCGTCCTCCGGAGACGCCGACCACAAGGGGTGGTGCATGGTGTCCTGAAATACCAAAACGGTCCCCCAAGGTTCTTTGGAAGCCGAGGTGAGGCTCTCCGCGAAAAAAGAAAAATCCCGGAAGGCTCGGATAGCCTCGGTTTACCTCGGGACGCGGCCTTGGGGGGATTCACAAAAGCAAAAGATCCGTCCTCCGTTGACGCCGACCACAAGGGGTGGTGTATGGTGTCCTCAAACACCACAATGGTCCCCCGAGGTTCCTTGGAAGCGGCCGTACTGCGGAGAGTGGACGAATTGCACGAATTTTCCCGAATCGGATTTGAATAGGAGACCACTAAGCCGGTTTTTGCGTCGGGGTTTGGACACGCGGCATGCCGGATGGCCCAAGCGATAGCCCTTTCTCAATCGGCATCGCAAGGCTCCTGCTGGCGATGGGCTGCCCCTTTGGTTCCCACGAAACTTTAGGGAGGCGATTGGGGAGATGCCTTCGGTCGCCCAGACCGAAATGGCTGGACCAGCAGCCGGTCAAGGCGCAGCTCCTTTGCGTCTCGGAACTGTTCGATGCCGAGCGTCATATCTTTGTGCCCGGCTTCGGGTTGGGAAATGTAAGTGCGAAAGATCCTGTCCCACCAAGGGAAGTTGAAGCCGAAATTGCTGTCCGTCTCCCGACGCGTGATGGAGTGGTGGACGCGATGCATGTCAGGCGTGACGACCAACCAACGCAGCACTCGGTCGATTGGGGGCGGGAGGAGCACGTTGCTATGGTTGAACATCGAGGTCGCGTTCAAAACAATTTCAAAAATCAACACCGCGAGGGCCGGAGGCCCCACCGTCACGGTGACTGCGAATTTGATAGCCAAAGACAGCAGAATTTCGATGGGATGAAATCGGGCGCCGGTTGTGATATCCACATCCAGGTCAGCGTGGTGCATTCGATGCAATCGCCACAAGAGTGGCACGTAATGAAAAATCCGGTGTTGCAAGTAAATCGCCAAGTCGAGCGCCAGGAGCGCGATCAGGAATTTGACCCAGGGAGGCCACCCAAGATGGTAAAGAAAGCCCCAGCCTTGGGCCTGAGCAAAAAGGGCAAAGCCGACAACTCCAGCCGGCGCGAGGATCCGGGCCAGCAACGTATCCACAACCACCACGCCAATATTACTCGGCCAGCGGCGCCAGCGGGCAACCGAACGTTTCCGGTGCGGGGCGAAACCCTCCCAGAGCGCCATCAACGTAAAAATAGCGAGAAAGAACAGTAGGCGAATCAGTGGTTCCCGGCTGAGGATCGTGTCATGCATTGGGGTGGCAGTTTTTGACTCGAACCTCTTTTACAGGCTTCCGATCAGCGCGTCCAGTTCAACCAGCGAGTGAAGAGGTTTTTCACCTTCGGAGTCAATCGGGTCCGGTTCCAGGCGTCGCCGGCCCTTTTGATTGCTTCGGCCTCGGTCGGATAAGGATGAATTACATTTGCCAGGGTGCCCAACCCCACGCCGCCAGTCATGGCCAAGGTGATTTCGCTGATCATGTCGCCAGCGTGGCGAGCCACAATCGTCGCTCCGAGAATTTTACCGGTCCGCGCCTGGGCATGCACTTTAACCATGCCGTCGGGATCGCCTTCTAGAATGGCCCGGTCCACTTCGTGAAACGTTTGCACGATGGTGCGGACATCGATCTCTTTTTGTTTAGCTTGCTCCTCGTAAAGCCCGACATGCGCGACTTCCGGGTCAGTGTAAGTACACCACGGCACGGTAAGTCTACTGATCCTTTTCCTCCCCAGAAAAAGCGCGTTCTGGATGACAATACGCGCGGTGGCGTCCGCCATGTGGGTGAACTGATAGGGCGAACAGACGTCGCCGCAGGCGTAAACGCGCGGATTGGTCGTTTGCAAGCGGTCGTTGACGGTGACGCCTCTTTTGGAGATTTCGACGCCAGCGGTTTCGAGACCGAGGCCCTCGACATTCGGGGCGCGGCCCACCGCGACCAAGAGTTGGTCCACCAGCAGGTCATATCCTTTGCCGTGCGATTCCGTCGTCATGCGGATACCGCCACCGGCCTTCCCCAGCTTCAAATCCTTGCCGCAGCACAAAAGCTTTATGCCGTCACCTTCGAGTGATCTTTGAACGATAGCTGCCGCATCACGGTCCTCGCGCGGGAGAATCCCATGTTCGGCTTCAACCAAAAAAACCTCCGCACCGAAGCGAGCAAAGGCCTGCGCCAGCTCGCACCCAATCGGTCCAGCGCCGATCACGCCCAGGCGTTTTGGCAACTCGGTGAGGGAGAAGACGTTTTCGTTTGTGAGATAACCAATTTCCGACAAACCGGGGACCGGCGGAGCCGCGGCCCGCCCGCCCGTCGCGATAACCGCCTTGGCGAAGCGGAGAATTTTTCCATCAACCTCAACGGTATGAGGACTCGTGAATTTGCCGGCTCCGATAAAAACGTCCACGCCCATCTTCTGGAATCGCTGCGCAGAATCATTCGGGCTGATTTGGGCGCGGAGTCTGCGCATTCGCTCCATCACTTTGGGAAAATCCACACTGACTCCGGTAGGGACAGAAACGCCATAATCCCCAGCGTCGCGAACATCAGCGTAGGCCCGGGCCGCGCGGAGCAAAGCCTTGGAAGGCACACAGCCGGCATTGAGGCAATCACCGCCCAGGAGGTGTTTTTCCACGAGAGCGACCTTGGCCCCCAAGCCCGCTGCGCCCGCCGCCGTCACCAGCCCCGCCGTACCTCCGCCAATGACGACGAGGTTATAACGGGGGGCTGGTTGCGGATTCTCCCAATTCGGTGGGTGGACGTTAGAGACCAGCGTTTGATTGTGGCTGTCCCAAGGTGAAATAAGTGGCTCGGTCGGGCTTCTCATTTTTCTATCCAGAGTTCAATTTTGCTGAGGGTCACGGCAAAGGACGACTTCGTATCGTCGCCATCGCACGAAATCCAGACAGCGATTGTGTTGATGGGGCGAGTGAGGCGATTTGTGAAAGAGAACCGGCCACTGGCATCTGGCGTCGCGACGACTGTTTCCTGCAGCAATTCACTGGCGGGATGAGTGCGGAACCTTCCGATTTGCCGGGCGGAGGCGCCGATATTTAAAAAATGAATCTTATTGATGCCGGTGCCCGGAGGGGCAAGAGCGAAAAGTTTCTTCACCCAATCTGCGGCGAACCTTTTTTCGCGCCAACTCAACGTGTGCCGTCCCGACTCGACCAGGCCAACTCGAACCGCATAGTCGTCGAATCTTTTGGCGCCCTGCTTTTCGGGCGGCACATCCAGCGAACCCGAAATCTTGCCGGTCACGCGCAATTCTGTTACCAGCGCAGCGTTGGTCAGAGGGAAAACGGCGGGGGCGGCGGAATTGGTGACGCCAATTTCAAGGCCGCCTTGCGTTGCGCGGAAGGTGTTTGCGGGAATTTTGCGATAGGCCAGGAATTGCCAGCCGTTCGTTTTAGCGAGTGGCAGGGAGAACATTTCGGCGCCCGCGAGTTCTGCAGAATAGCCGAGCAGCAAAACTGTCAGTGCGGCTTTCAGGGTGTTGCGCAAGAGGTACACGTTTGCCCACCTTTAACTTCCGATTTCTTTCGCCAAGGTTTTTTTCGCCAGCCGCGTCACGAACAGCGTAACGATGACTGTGGCCAACAGACCGACTCCGTAGAGCGCCCACTCTGTTGGTGTCCGGCTGTGTCCGCCTTGGCCAAGCTTGGCCAGACTGCCGGCGAGCGAGCCAATATAGACGTACGTGATCGTTCCCGGCATCATTCCGATCCACGAGCCCAGAACGTAATCCCGCAGCGTTACCTTCGTCAGGCTGAAGGCGTAATTTAAGAGATTGAAGGGAAAAATGGGGGACAGCCGCGTCAGGCCGACAATCTTCCAACCCTCCGACGCCACGGCGTCGTCGATAGCTCTAAATTTGGCGTTGCCCCCAATCTTTTTGGCGACCCAGTCTCGCGCCAGATAACGGCCGATCAGAAACGCGCAGGTCGCCCCCACCACGGAGCCGGCTGAGACATAAATAGAACCCCACACGACGCCGAAAAGAATTCCCGCACCAAGTGTTAGGATGGAACCAGGCACAAACAGCACGGTGGCCAAAACGTACGTGAGAATGAAAATGATTGGACCCCACGGTCCCAGCCCGTTAATCCAGGGTAGCACGCTCTGGAGCAGACCTTGGATATTAAAATACTTTGCTGCAACAATCACCGCGGCGAGCGCGAAGAGGCTCAGCATCCATTTGATCCATTTTGGCGAGTGGCGAATTAGACCGTTCTGCGTCATAGGGGGAGCGGGCCTGGGGCTACGTTCGCGATCATCTTCAACGGTGTGTTTCGACCGACTGAAAGAACCCTTCGCCAGTCCAGTTGCGAAACCAGAGTTTCAGATCGGCGGCTTTTCTGCGATCTCAGGCTTTCGCTTTGGGAGAATCGCCGAATGTTTTACCTGCCTTTTTCATCTGAGCTTCAAAGGCTTTGCGCGCCGTCTTCCAAGTTTTTTCCTTGAGCGGCACGTCGCAACCGCCCAACCCTTTGCACGAGTTCTGTCCGGGTTTCAGCCTTTGCTTGCTCATAATTGGGGTTCATTCTTTGGCCGCCCGCGCCGCTTCGAGAATTTTCGCGGGGTCGAGCCGAACTTTGTAATCCGGGTTGACGTGGGCAAAGCGAATCACGCCGTTCGTGTTCGCGATAAAAACAGCGGGGTGCGGCAAAATGTGGTGGTCTCGGCCTGAAGCGGCATCAAGATTGATTCCGTAAGTCTTGTATTTTTTCACCGTCGCGTCGTCCACTTTGAACGCGATTCCGAATGCTCGCGCTGCCACCGCGTCGCTGTCGGAAAACAGTTGGTAGTGGAGTTTCTCGCGGTGGGGTGTTTCCCTGAGTTTGCTTGGCTGGTCCATGCTGATGGCCAGCAACTGCACTCCGGCCTTCTCCAGGTCGTCTTCGATGCCGGCCAATGACTGCAAATGGCGATTGCAGAAGGGACACCAGCCGCCGCGGTAGAAAATAATCACGGCCGGCTTGTCGGAAACCAGTTTGCGCAGGCTGACCTCTTTGTCTTCTTCAGTGCGCAGCTTCACGTCGGGGAGCGCATCGCCGACTTTAAGAGGAGCGGAGTTAGTCTGGGCCTGCGCCAGCGCCGTGGTGAGCAGAAGAATGGAGAGGAGTCGTGCGATCATGAAAGAATTCTAGTGGATGGCATGGCCGAACGCGAGACCGCGTTTCGATTGCGTGGCGTCTTTTAGACATTCCCGACGGAAACGAGGTTTCATATCACCGCCCCCGTGCAACTGCTCCCGCATCCGGCGGTGCAAGCCAGGCAGTGAACGCCGGTCTGGATTTCCCAGCCTTCGACCAGCTCGGCCTTCACGTCCCAGAGGAACAGTGGTTTGCCATTGCTCACCTGCATGTTCAGCATCTGGTTGAAGTCACAATCATACACTTCGCCCCTCCAGCCGACACTGATCGTGCTGCGGCACATCAGACTGTGGACGGTTGACGGGTTGAAGTTGTTGGCAAGCAGTTCAAGGTATTCGTCCCACTGCCCCTGCCGGCGCAGCTCTTCAGCAAAGCGCGCAATGGGTTGATTGGTGATCGTAAACAAACTGTTGAACACGATCCCGAACTCGCGAGCCAGCGCTTCCTTGTAGTCCGTTTCCAGCGCCGCCTGCGGGCCGGGCAGCTTAGGGCCGAGCGGATTGTAAACGAGGTTCAACGGCAGCCGCGTGCCATAGCCGACGGCATTCAGTTTCCTGAGCGCGGAAATGCTTTTCTCGAACACCCCCTCGCCCCGCTGGGCGTTTACGTTGTCCGCCGTATAGCAAGGCAGGGAGGCGATGACCTCGACTTGATGCTGCGCGAGGTATTCGGGAAGCCAGGCGAAAGCAGTCGTCTCGATGATGGTCAGATTGTTTCGGTCGATGACGTGACAACCACAGTCGCGGGCCGTCTCGACAAAGTAACGGAAGTGTTCGCTCAACTCCGGCGCCCCTCCTGTGATGTCCACCACGGGCGGACGATGCACACGAATCCAGTCGCCAACTCGACGCGCTACCGACTCGGCCATCATCTCCGTGCGCCACGGGGCGGCGTCCACATGGCAATGTGCGCAGGTCTGGTTGCACTTGCGGCCAACGTTGATTTGCAGGGTGTGCAAGGCACCACGCTTGAGCGTCAGGCAGTTTGCCGCAAGCTTTTCATCGAACACGTTCATTCCAAGAGTGTGAATCATGGGGTCGCCCGCTTATTCCGGAAATTTCGTTTCGGTTTGATACGGTGAAAGCCTCAGTTGACTGCACTTCGAGGCGGTCGGTCGGGGTTCGGCGCCGGTGGTAACATCGTAGATTTTCTGCCGCGAGGTTCTGCCGCGATACCATGTGGCCAGTCGCGACGGAGGAACCCCTAAATGGTACGCCAGAATAGTCATTCTGTTAATAAGCGTGGTTCGCAGCAGGCCCAGCCGCTGCCAACGCCGACCGGACGTAATCGCCGGAGTTGGCGCGATGCCAATTCTTCCGAGCCGGCGCAGCCGGCGCACAAACTCGTAGTCTTCCATGATGGCCATCTCACGGAATCCGCCGAGTTGATTGAACATCTCAAGGCGCAAAAACAACCCTTGGTCGCCATACGGGAACTGGCGGCGACGCGCCCGCCAATTCGTGGCTCGCTCGATCAGCCGCCGCCCGGCAAAGTCGCAGGCGACCGCAAATGTGAATGCGCCGCCTACCACACCAGGTTCGTTGAGCAACGACGAAACTTGCGGCGAATAGTCAGAAGGCAGCAATGTGTCCGCGTGCAGAAAAAGCAGATGCTCGCCCGTCGCAATCGCAGCCCCAAGGTTCATTTGCTGCGCCCGGCAGCCGGGGCCGCTGACAACGATGGAGTCCAACGAACGAGCAACCTCCATTGTTTCGTCAGTGCTGCCTCCATCCACGACGATCAACTCGTGCGGGTGGCCGCGCTGCGCCGCTTCGAGGGTTTGCTTCAAATGCGAAGCCTCATTCAAAGCGGGAATGATGACGGAAATCTTGCCCTTGCCTGTTGCTTTCGCCGAATGTGTCTGCGCCCAACAAGGCAGGTCCTCCGGGCGGTCGAGATCGTGGAGCGTATCCAGAAGCTGGCCTTCAATTCGTGCCTGACGGAGTGCAGTCAACGTCTGCTCCAGCACCAGCGCGCTACTCCAGTGAATTCCACGAAACAGTTCCGGCAAGAATCTCCGCATCCCGATCAGGTAATAGCCTCCGTCCGTCGCAGGCCCGAGAACCACGTCTTTGCTCTCCAATGCGCGAAATGCCGCCCGCAGGCGCTCTCGCGTCAGTTGCGGGCAATCAGCCCCGATGACAACGACTGATGGCGCCCCATCCGCGAACGCATCCTGCACAGCGCGCTCCATTCGCTGGCCAAGGCTACCGTCCCCTTGCAGCCGGAAATGAACTCCTTCAAGCCATTGGCTCACTGCTCCATCGACGGGCACATCTGCAACGCGAGCCTCCACCGAGACTTGTTCCTGCGCAGTGAATCGTTCCACTTCGTTGAGTGTGTGCCGAACCAACGCGCGATAAAGTTCACAAGCTCGTCTTCCCCCCAATGCTGGAATGAGGCGCGTTTTCACCTCGCCAGCTTGCGGGTATTTCAGCATCAGGATGAGCCGAGATTGCGTCTTCGAAATCATGACTCAGTTCCTCTTCGCGCCTTAAGACGGCGCTCTGAATCGAGACTGGCGACACCATGCTTTTTCAACTCGCGGTCGTAAGTGAATCCGTCGCGAATGGGATGGAAGTCGTGCGCGGCGACCTGCGCCAGAATTGCACTGAACTTGGCGCGGGAATCATCTACAGCTGGGCTTTCCGCCGCAAATACCGCTGAGCGCATCACGGTGAAGCAAACCACCGGGATGAAGCGCCTTTGGTGGGACGGAAGGCTCACCAAGCCGGTCATCTTTTGGAAGAGCTGAATCATGATCGCTAGCTGGCCCCGTCTGAGTAGGCGAGAAAGGCGACGGCGATGAGGAGCACGGTTGTCATGGCGGCGATGGTCAGCAGCAACTTCCACCGTCGCAGCATTTGGCTGCCTCCGTTGTGTCGGCGTAGTCCATGCCCTTGGTTTCGCGGGGATGACGAAGCTGGGTCCGGCCACATTGGTAAGGTTTGGCTTCCTCTGGCGTCACCGCTACGCGTGGCTCGATAAACTCGAAATGTTCGGCATACGGCGCCTTCCGGTAGAGTTGAAAGGTCTTGTCGCACGCCGCGACTCGCTCACCCCTCCGAAACCGATGACCATCGTCGTCCAGAACTTCGCGGAAAGGACCGCGGTAAATGACTGCCTGCTTCAACTCCAGGCCCCCGCCCTGTTTACCCTTGAAGGCTTCGACGGTCACCGAACGGAACTCGATGCCCTGGACCGTTTGCCAGGGCTGCTCGTCGCGCTTGAGCAGGCAAATGCCGTAGAAGCCCGCATCCTCGAAGGCCTTGATGAACAAATCCTCCCGCAGCGCGCCGCTGAGGCAGCCGCTCCACAACGTCGCGTCTCGCTGCATGACCTCCGGCACGTCCTCATCGCTGACGATGTCGGAGATGACCGCGCGCCCCCCCTGCCTCAGCACGCGGAAGATTTCTCCGAAGAGGCGCGGCTTGTCCTGCTGTTCGACCAGGTTGAGCACGCAATTCGATACGACCACATGCACGGACTCGGTTTCCACCAGCGGATGTTTGACCCTCAGATCCGCGGCAAGTTCCTGCGCCCGCAGGAACGTGCTGGCGTTCGCGATGGGATTCTTCTTCAACTCGGCATCGAGGATTTCGAGATCGAGGCCCAAGTCCTGAATGCGGCCCTTGCGGAACTCGACGTTCGCGTAGCCGAGGCGCTCGGCCACGAGGGGCGCATTGCGGCGGGCGACCTCCAGCATGTCATCGGTCATGTCCACTCCAATGACGCGTCCCGTCGGCCCAACGACCTGCGCGGCGATGAAGCAGATTTTCCCGGTGCCGCTGCCCAGATCGAGGACCGTCTCCCCGGACCTTACGCACCGACTGGGATCGCCGCAGCCGTAGTCCTTCTCAATGACCTCCTGGGGAATGATTTTGAGCAGGTCTCGGTTGTATTCGACCGGACAGCAGAGCGCGGCTTCAGGCACTCTGGCGGCGGCGGCGTAGCGGCTCTTGACCGCTGATTCAGGACGGTGGTTGTTCAAGCTGTTCATAGTGGGGGATTTGAATGGGTTAAAGCAATTTCATTAGGTCAAGCTGGTTGCCGCCTTTGCTGGCAACAACGTAGGTGTTTCCCCCGCGACTCCAACTGACGGTCGCGACTTCGCGGATTTGGTTGAACACCGGTGACTCTGGTGGCGCGTCCTTAAACGCGGCGCGGTCAATTAACAAGATGTGCGCGACTTGACGGTTCTCCATCTCAAAGCACCTCATAGGACTGGTCCTTCATGTAATAAAGCATCAGCGGCACGCGGTAATGCGCTTCCAGTTCGAGTAGCGCATCGCGGATGGCGTCGTCGCGCAGCACATCCACCTGCTCCGGGCTGATTGTCGGCAACTCCCTTTCGACACTGCAAATTTCAAAGTAGCCGGCAACATGTTTCCTGGGTCAGTTCGCAGGCATCGTCCTCATTTCCAGCGAGGCTGTAGCCAAACGCGTAGAGTGCGTCGTAATAGGCCACAACTGCCTGCTCGTAATCCGATTCGTTCACAACAATAAGAAAGAGGGTGGACGGACTTTATTCCAGCTTTGTTTCGGTTCCTCACAGCGATTTTCTCCAACCCCGCACCGGCGGGCTGAGACTGACAGCAGGATGTTTGAAGTATTTGTAACAAAAATACCCGGTTTTGACTTTCTTCAAATAATCAGGCCTAATTCTTTCGTCGCTTCTGTTGTATAGGCGAGGGTCGGGTATCGACCCTCGCCTTCCTGATTAGGTGAGTAAGGGTGGCCGTTGTAATGTAAGCGTCAGGTGAAGTGCCTATTGCGCATCGGCGGGAAAAACTCCGGCGGGGAAAATTCAAAGACTCTTTTTGCGGGCCTCGGACTTTTTGGCCTTGGCCCAAGCGGCGGGGGTAATCTGCTCGATTTGGCGGATCTTCATGTCCGGCAAGCGACGGAGGACGTCTCGAAGATATTCGTGGGGGTCGATACCCAACCGGCGGCAGCTCCCCAGCACGGAGTAAATTACCGCGCTGCGCCACCCTGCCTCCGGATGTCCAATGAACAAAAAGTT
>JBBRPK010000060.1:0-31042 GCA_038228235.1 Verrucomicrobiota bacterium | reverse complement strand
GCGGAAGCGGAAGGAGGAGAAACAACGGCGGTTATCGGGGCAATATCATCACGGCGTCTTCCTCGGCCCCCAGAAATCCTTGGCTCCGGGCCTCGCCAATGCCGAGGCGGAGGTGCGAAATCTAGCTATGTCACGGGGCTGTCATTGCAGCATCATGCCTCGAAAGGGCGCCCTTCCCTCGTGAATGGTCCTCTGCACAGTCCCACCGAAAACAGCGCGAGACACCCCTCAGCCTCCCTTCGGTCACCTCTCTACTGCGTCGTAAATTATTTTTTTCACCCCAAACTCTGTATCCCACTCGTAGGGCATGATCTGCTCGAAAGTGAGAACAATTAACTTGTCGGAAGGACTAACCCAGTAGTGGGTCGAGGCCGCCCCTCCCCAACCGTATTCCCCGACATGCCCTGCAGGATCCCACGTCGTGATCTCAGTGCGCACGGAGAACCCGAGCCCGAAGCCGGTGCCAAAGCGAGCCTCCTTGCCGAAATGGATAGGGAACACCTTCTCCGGAAGCTGGTTGCTCGTCATGAGTTTGACTGTCTCCGGCCGCAGAATCCGGTGTCCATCGAGCTTTCCTCCGTTGTCGATCATGGTGAGGAAACGCATATAATCTCGCGCCGTGCTCACCAATCCGCCGCCACCGGAAAAGAAGGTGGCCTTCTTCGCATACTTCGAGTCCGCCGGAGCGTCCTTCACTTTTAGCCCGCCGGGAGCACGGCTGTAGTTGGCGGCAAAGCGGTGAAGTTTTGCGGGTGGAACGTCGAACGCTGTGTCAGGCATGTCCAACGGCTTGAAGATTGTTTTCCGGAGAAAAACATCAAAGCTTTGGCCGCTGGCCACTTCAATCACGCGGCCCAAAACGTCGATGGAGACTGAGTAAATCCAGGCGGCGCCAGGATCATAAGCCAGTGGGATTTGAGAAAGTTTATCGGCCATTTCTTCGAGGTTGGCCGATTCCAATGGTTTAAGGCGATCATACGCTTCCTTCAGGGTTTCCGGACTGGAGCCGTAGGAAAGCCCGGCCGTATGGCGCATCAGGTCACGAATGGTCATCACACGCGAAGGGGGCCGCAGGCCCTCCGGGCTGGCGACTTTAAGATTTGCGAAGCTCGGGATGTATTTTGACACTGGGTCGTCCAACCCGATTTTGTGCGCGTCGTACAATGTCAGGGCCGCCGCCGTCGTGATGGCCTTGCTCATGGAATAAATCCGAAAAATGGTATTTGGCTCCGTCGGCTTTCTGGCCTCACGGTCCATCTGGCCGTAGGTGTGAAAGAAGCCAATTTTCCCTTTATGTGAAACCATCACAATTCCGCCGGCGATTTTCTGGTCAGCCACAGCGCGTTCCATGAATTTATCAATCCCCGCCAACTTGTCCTCCGCAAGCCCGGCTTTAGCAGCGGACACGAGAGGAATTTCCCGTGCCCTCAAGCTATTTACGGAAAGGCCCAGCAGCAGGGAAAAGACCAGGCAGGCTCGTGAAAAGCGCTCCCGCAGTTTGAGCCGGAAAGTCTTGCCAAGCTGGTGGGGTGAGCTAATGGGAGAAAAGCCGAACAGCATCTGGGGCGTATTCATGGGCCAAGCATAAGGCCGGACCGAGCGCCGTCGAGCATTTTCTAACCAACGCTCTGGGCTTTTCATCCATGCCGAATCATTGTTTTATCTGCCAGGTGAAGACGTTTGATGATGAGTTGAACCAGCGACTCGCCGCCATCCGCGAGCAGAGTTTGTATCGTGAGTTGCGGCGCATCGATTCCCCTCAGACACCCCGCATTAACATCACGGGCCAGCCGTTCTTAAACTTTTCCTCCAACGATTATCTCGGTTTGGCGAACGAGCCGGCGATAAAGGAGGCGGCTAAGAGAGCGATTGACGAATATGGCGCGGGCGCGGGGGCGTCCCGCCTCGTTTGCGGCTCTCTCGCGCCACATCATGAGTTGGAAGAGGTTCTCGCCGAATTTAAAGGGACTGAGGCAGCTCTCTCGTTTTCCTCCGGTTATGCGACGGCTTTGGGAACGCTCGCCGCCCTCGTCGAGAAGGAGGATGTTGTCGTGATCGACAAGCTGGTCCACGCTTGCGTCGTGGATGCCGCCCGGTTATGCGGCGCTAAACTGCGCGTCTTCCCACACAACGATCTAAACGCGCTTGCAAAAATCCTCAGATGGTCTGAGCGCCGGAGAGGGGCATCTCCTCGCGCTCCGCGCACCCTCATTGTCACCGAAAGCGTTTTCTCCATGGACGGGGACCTGTCGCTCTTGCGCGAAATCATCGAGCTTAAGGAAAAGCACGGCGCGTGGCTGATGCTGGAAGAGGCCCATGCCAGCGGCCTTTATGGGCAACACCGGCGCGGGCTGGCAGAGGCCTACGAATTGGCGGACCGGGTGGAGATTCACATGGGGACACTGGGGAAAGCGTTGGGCTCAGCCGGCGGCTACATCTGCGGTTCTCGAGCCTTAATCGATCTCCTGATTAACCGCGCGCGCAGTTTCATTTTCTCCACCGCCCCGCCTCCAGCGACGGCCGCGGCCGCCAGCGCGGCTGTTCGATTTGTCCAATCGAATGAGGGGGAGCTGAGACGCACTGAACTCTGGGCGCGAGTGGATCAACTGAAGAACGGTCTGACCGGCAGCACTTGGGAAATTCCCGTCATTCGCAGCCCCATCATTCCGCTCATCGTTGGTGAGGAAACTCAAGCGATGGAAAGGGCGGCCGAGTTGCGCGCGTTGGGAATCTTCATTCCGGCCATCCGGTATCCAAGCGTGGCCCGCGGGCAGGCCCGCTTACGGCTAACATTGACCGCCGCACACTCTTCCGCTGAGGTGGAGAAACTTTTGTTCGCCTTACATGATAGATAGCCTCGCCCAACTGGATCACCGCCACCTCTGGCATCCTTTCACGCAGATGCGCGACTGGCTGGCGCGCGAGCCCATCGTGATCACGCGAGGTCAGGGCGCGCTGATCTGGGATATGAATGAGCGCAAGTATCTGGATGCGAACTCTTCGATCTGGACCAATCTGCACGGTCACAATCACCCGAAGATTAACGCCGCGATTCAACGGCAATTGAAAAAGATCGCCCACTCCTCCGCTTTGGGGTTGGCCAACGAACCAGCCTCTTTGCTGGCGGCGAAGCTGGTGCGATTGTGCGGAGCGCCGATCTCCGACCCGGCGCGTTTGGCAATGGGAGGATCGCGCCGAGTCGGAAACCGGCGCTCCGGGACCTCAAGCCTGACCAAAGTGTTTTTGTCTGATGATGGGTCCACCGCCATGGAGGTGGCTCTGAAGCTGGCCTATGGTTATGCGAGCCGGACCGGTCGGAGCAAAAACCCGCGCTTTCTCTCTCTCGAAGGCGCTTACCACGGTGATACCGTGGGAGCGGTCAGTTTGGGTCACATCGATTTGTTCCACCAAGCCTATAGCCGGCTTTTGTTCAAGACTGACAAGGTAATGTCCCCCTACTGCTATCGTTGCCCATTCAATCGGGCGCAGCCGGACCGCGCCGATGCCCGCCACTATCGAAACTGCCAATGGGAATGCGTGGGCCTCGTGGAGCAAAAACTCGCTACCCAGGCGAAGCAAGGAAATCCTTACGCAGCCATGATAGTCGAACCGCTCATGCAGGGCGCGGCAGGAATGATTCCGCAACCTCAAGGGTGGTTGCGCAAAGTGGCGCAGATTGCGCGCAGTAACGGAACACAATTGATCGCGGATGAAGTGATGACCGGGTTTGGGAGAACGGGGCTCCCGGAAAGGGAGAAAACGAAAACGCGCGAAAACCATTCTCGGGCGAGCCTTTTCGCGTGTCAGCAAGAGGGAGTGCAGCCGGATTTCCTTGCTCTGGCCAAAGGCATGACCGGCGGCTACTTGCCGATGGCAGCCACTTTGACGACGCAAGCGGTATTCGAGGCCTTCCTGGGGGATTACTCAGAGTTCAAAACTTTCTTCCATGGCCATAGTTTCACTGGCAATCAACTCGGCAGCGCCGCTGCCCTGGCGAGTCTGGAGATTTTGGAAAGCCAGCCATCCGTCCTCGCGCGTCAAAAGCTGGAACAAACTCTGCGGGAAGAATTGCCCATGCTCTGGTCTTTGCCGCATGTCGGCGACATCCGGCAGGTTGGGCTCATTGCAGGTGTGGAATTGGTCAAAGATTGGCATACCCGCGCACCGTTCGAGTTGGCGGAGCAGGCGGGGATTCGAGTTTGCGACGCGATGGCCCGGCGGGGAGTTTTGACGAGGCCGATTGGCAATGTGATCGTTCTCATGCCACCGTTCTGCACGACGGTTTCGGAGGTGCGGCAGATAATAACCGCATTGTACGAGGCCATCGGTGAGGCGCTGGGAGGGACTGTTTCCGTAGGCTCGCCATCCACCCCTAAGCCGTTGCGGGGGCCGAAGCGCGCCGACGGCGATAGCCAGGCGGGTAGCGGACCAGAGAATGGTCCGCGTGGGGGCCGAAACCGAATGGGCGGTAGAAATCCTGCGCACTCCGAGTGAAAAGATCGATGCGGCAACGGCGCAACGCCGGATGATTCAGTATCTGCATTAGCATCCATTTGCCGACTCCTTTGCCGCGTTGTTCTCCTGCAATAACGACATCACAGAGGTAGCCAACAGTGGCGTAATCCGTGACCATTCGGGCGAAACCGACCTGAGAGCCGTTGTAAAACAGGCCAAAATTCAAGGAGTTTTCGAGGCTCTTGGCAATGACTTGGCGGCTGCGGGTGGCGGCCCAATACGTGGAATGCAACAGACTGCAAACCGCTTCGAAGTCGAGTTTTGTGGGCTCGTCGGTTAAAGAATAGTCTTTTTTGCGCCACTGCATAGATTCCAAAACATGTTTCAGTGCGCTTGCACGTGTTCCTGAATGTATTCCTGCTTGAGGCCAAGTTTTTCCGGCGCATGCAGCACGAGCATTTTCATCCGCACATCGACGGGGACTTCGCGCCGCGTGAGTTTGGAAACGACGATCATAAGCATGATGGCCAGCGGCACGGCCCAGATGGCGGGTTGCTCGCAGAGGATTCGCAGGAGCGGATGACCGGTCCAAAAGGCCTCGAGTGGTAGCCATTTTAAATCGCTGAAGCTGGTCAGGGAAATGCCTGCCAAGGCCAGCACTCCGCCCCCCAGCATTCCTGCCGCTGCGCCTTTCATGCTCATGTTGCGCCACCAGGCGCTTAGGAAGAGCAGCGGAAAATAACTGGCCGCCGCGATGGCAAAGGCCTGGCCGACCATGAAGTTGATGTCGAATTGTTCCACTTGCATGCCTAAAACGATGGCGAACGCGCCGACGATGACGGCACAAACCTTGAATGCCTTCAGCCGTTGCTCTGGGGTGGAACGCGGTCGAAGAATCCTTCCATAAACATCATGCGCCAGCGCTCCGGTCATGGAGACCAACAATCCGCTGAAGGTGCTCATGAAAGCGGCGAATGCGCCCGCGCAGGTGATGCCACTCAACACTGATCCCCAACCGGGGAATCGCTCGTTTAACATGCGCGGTAGTTCCAGCACTACTTTGTCCGTGCCTTTCGCTCCTGTCGCCGCGTAAAGTTCCGGCAGCAGGTTGCGCCCGATCACGCCAAAAATGGGTGGAAAGAGATAAAAGACCCCAATCAGAATCATTACCCACATGGTCGTGCGCTTGGCCGCGGCGCCATCCGGGTTGGTGTAAAAGCGGACGAGAATATGCGGCAATCCAGCGGTGCCGCAGACGAGCGCGATGATGAGGGAGTAGGTGTAAAGCAAGGAGTAGGGTTTGGATTCTTCGGGAGAGAGTTTGGCAGCTTTGGCAGCTTTGGTGGTGAGTGGACCGAAAGGGTTTAGCCAAGTGGAATCCGCAGGGGCTTTTTCGGGCATTGGCTTTTTCGTAATTCTCGACACGGTATTGGCAGAGGCTTTCCGAAGTCCCTCCAAATCGTCTTTGGTCAGCAGAACGACGTTGGTCTTATTTAACGAAGGCGGGATTTGCGGCGCTGCCCCCCCGCCGTTCTCTTCGATCTGCCTCCCATAATGCCCACACACCGCCATCAGCACGAAAATTGGCACGGAGATGGCAAACATTTTCACCCAATATTGCACGGCCTGCACCAGGGTGATGCCTTTCATGCCCCCCAGCGCAACATTCACGGTGATGACAGCTCCGACTAGTAACACCCCAGCCCAATACGGCAGCCCCGGGAAAATATAGGCCAGGGTCGTCCCTGCCCCTTTCATTTGAGGCATCGTGTAGAAAAATCCGATGAATAGGACGAATACGACCGCAATTTTGCGAAAGACTGGCGAATCGTAGCGGCCTTCGGCAAAATCCGGGATAGTGTAAGCGCCAAATCGCCGCAATGGCCCCGCGATGAACAACAACAGAAACAGATAGCCGCACGCATAACAAACCGGGTACCAGAGCGCGTCGTAGCCATTTTTCATCACCATGCCGGCCACCCCCATGAAGGAAGCCGCCGAGAGATACTCACCGGAGATGGCTGAAGCATTCCAGCCAACCGACACCGAGCGGCCGGCCACGAAGAAATCATGCGCCGTCCTGGATTTTCGCGCGGACCAGAAGCCCATCCAAACCGTGGCGGCTACAGTGGCCAGGCTGAAGGTGAGAATCCAAGGGTCAAGGTGCATGAGGCTGAAACATGTGATCGTGGAAACGTTTTATTTTTTTAATTTCATTCGCTCGACTTCAGCGGCACAAACCTCCCTCACCTCCGCCGCTTCCAGCGCCATCGATTTTTTGATAAAAACCCAGGCGATAGCCCAAACCAGTGGGAAAAACAGCACGCCAAGAATAAACCAAGTCAGGGTGAATCCAAAAATGCGCCGGGCCATTAACTCGGGGAAAAAATAGTTCACCAAGGGCAAACCGAGCAGCGCGATGAGAAACGTGGCGGCGCAAATGATCGAAAGCCGGAGCTGTCGGCGCATCAGGCGCCGCAAGAACTCCTCGCTATGGATGTCCTGTCCAACAGGGGCTGGCTTGTGCACGATTGTTGTGTGTAGCAGAAGCATAGCCCGTGTCAAACAGACCTTGGAGCAGCCGATGTGAGTCGGCTCTGATCTATCGGGGAGAATTAATGAGCGGGCTCACGCCGGCTGCTACAAAGCCGGCGGAGAACGACGAGGTAGCTATACCACCGTGTCCCCCCCACTGGAGCAGACGTTTAAATTGGGCTTCGGTCAGGGGCGAAACCGAGAGGCGGGACTGCTTGACGAAGGGCATCTGCGCAGGGACTTTGTCTCTTTTAATCGTTTCCAGGGTTACCGGTTTTCGCAGAGACCTGAGCGGCGTTAAATCCACCGCCGACCAGTCGCCCTCCATAGCCGTTGGGTCGGGATAAGCTTCCTTCTGCACCCGGGCCAACCCTACGACCTGCTTTTCGCTAACACTATGGTACCACAAAACCACATCCCCCTTTTTCATGCTGCGAAGATGGTTGCGCGCTGGAAAACTGCGCACACCCGTCCAAGCTGTTTTCCTGTCTTTGAGGAAGGTGGACCAAGAATAGGCCTCCGGCTCTTGTTTCACCACCCAAAAATTTTTTGTCATGGCGCACGTTCTAATCGCCTCTTCCGCGCCGGGCAACGCTTATTTCAAAATCAGGTTTTCGATGAAGAACTCCATCATGCGCTCACGGTTGACTGAGGTATGCCCGAGGTCCGGCCCGACCTGCACTTCAAAGCTTTTTCCTGCTTTTTGCATGGCCTGGATCAGTTGCATCGTATTGTTAGGATGCACGTTGTCGTCCGCCGTCCCGTAATAGAGCAGCAGGCGGCCTCTCAGTTGGCCCGCATAGGTCATCAAGCTGGCAGCGTCGTAGCCGTCCTTGTTCTCCTGCGGCAGCCACATATACCGCTCGGCATAGATAGTGTCGTAATTGCGGAAATCTGTGACGGCTGAAGACGAGGCCGCGGCCTTGAACACCTCGGGGTAACGGAGGAGGGAGGCTGCCGAGGCGGTGCCCCCGTAGGACGTCCCGAAAACTCCGACGCGCTTTCGGTCCAGGTAACGCCGAGTCCAAAGTGATTTCACGCCCGCGGCCTGATCGTCAATTTCTATCCGGCCGAGCCTGAGATAAATGTCATCCAGGAAACGCTTGCCGCGTCCGCTGGCGCTGCGCGAATCGAATGTTGCCATGAGGAAGCCAAATTCCGTCAGGGCAGTGGGCAGGGCAAAAGTTTCGCGCGCGCCACTCGTTTCTGGCCCCGCATAGACGCTGACCAACAAAGGGTATTTTTTGAAAGGCTTGAAATTCGAGGGAAAGTTGAGCATTCCGTAGAGGTCCGTCCGGCCGTCGGCGGCCTTAAATTGGAGGAGTTCGGCAGGGCGCAGCCCCATTTTCTTGAACTTGGTCAAATCGCTTCTGCCCAGTTCTGCCACCAATTTTCCTTCGGCGTCCATTAGGCGAGTGGCTGGCGCTACGTCGTGAGTTTGGGCGACATCAATGAAATGCCGTCCGTCCGGCGCGACCTCGACGCTGTGATGATAGGCGGCGTCCGTTAATCGCCGTTCGCCTGCGCCATCCAAACCGACGCGGTGCAATTGGAGTTTCATCGGGTTGTCGCCGTCGGCTGCGAGGTAATAAACCTGGCTGGCCGCTTCGTCCACTTGCGCGATTTTGGCCACTTCAAAAGAATGGGTCGTGAGTGTCGCCAGCAATTTCCCGCCCAGATCGTAAAGATAAAGATTTTTCCAGCCGGTTCGCTCCGAGGTCCAAACGAATCTCCGTCCGTCCTTGAGGAACCGCATTGCAGGCAAATTTTCGACCCAACTGGCGGGCCACTCTTCCCTGACTATGACGCGACATTGACCGCTCTCAGCATCGGCGGCACAAAACTCCATGGTGTTCTGCCGGCGATTCGTGCGGTAGAAGAGTAAATTCTTCCCGCCGGCCGCCCAGGAGATGTGATAGACGTAATGACCCATAACCGAATTATCGAATGGTTTTCCGTCGCGCACATCCACTCGCACCACATTCCTTGATTCAACGTCATAGATAAACAAGTCCACGAGAGGATTCGTCGCGCCGGCCTTGGCGTAGGGTTCGATGTCGGCGGTGCTCTGAACTTTGGTTTGATTTATTTGCAGGTAATAATCCGGCACGCTGCTTTCATCGAAGCGATAATAGGCGAGCTTTTGGCTGTTAGACGACCACCACATGGCTGTGTCTTGAAACAGTTCTTCGCCATAAACCCAACTGGCAGTGCCGGATTTGATGCGAGTTTTGTCGCTGCCGTCGGTCGTGAGGGCGATTTCGTCAGCGCCGTTGGTATCACTGAGCCAGAGATTGCGGCCGCGATAAAAGGCTTTGAGTTGGCCATTCGGCGAAAGGGCTGAAGTAAACTGCCGCCCTCGCGCCGGCTTATTTAGCCCGATGGTCGTTCCGCTTCGTCCCTCGCCGCGTCGTCTTTCATTTTCAGGGCGCGGTGGCAGGGCGGGCGCTGAGCCTAAATCCGTAACTTTGCCGGTCGCGATGTCGTAACGGTGGCGTTTGCCGTCTTGTTGGTACTCGAAAGCTTTTCCTTCATCCTTCCACGTCACGGAGAGCGCGCCGGACTTGAAGGCGTTGGTAATTTCCCGGCTGACCTGGTGGTACCGTTCATATCCCGGCATGGTCTTAAGACGATCCTGCGCAAGGCTCGCCACCGCTTGGAGGCTGAGCAGGGGTACCAGGAGAAAGGTAAAACGACATCGGCGGCAACTGGCTTTAAGGACCTCGAAACGGAAAAGATGCCTGATCATGCTTTCCCGAGCCGGCTCAGAGGAGCTTGATCTGCATCTCATCCTTGGCCAGCGCTTCCCCCAATCCTTCAATGCGGTTTCGACGTCGCTCCATGATATGCTTATCCATCAGGGGATCGTAAGGCACCGGGTAATTGCCATCGTAGCAGGCCAGGCAAAAGGAATCGCCAGGCAGCCCGGTGGCCTTCACCATTCCTTCCAGCGAGAGGTAGGCCAGGGAATCGGCACTGAGATACTTCCGGATTTCATCCATCGAATAATTCGCCGCCATCAGTTTATTGCGGTCTGGAAAATCAATCCCATAGACGCACGGGTTGCGGTGGGGCGGACAACTGACCAGGACGTGAACTTCTTTAGCTCCGGCCTCTTTGAGATTGTTAACGCGCGCTTTGCAGGTGGTGCCCCGGACGATGGAATCATCCACGATGATGACCCGTTTGCCCCGGACCAATTCGGGGATAAGATTGAGCTTCACTCGCACGTTGAAATCGCGAATGAGTTGGGAGGGCTGCAAAAAGCTGCGGCCCACATAATGGTTGCGGATGAAAGCCATCTCATAAGGGATGTCCGACTCCAGCGAATAACCCAGGGCGGCGCAATTGCCGCTGTCAGGCACCGGCACGACAATGTCAGCCTCGATTGGATTCTCTCGAGCCAATTGACGACCCAATTCGACGCGGACTTTATAAACACTGCGGTTGCCAATGGTGCTGTCGGGGCGGGCAAAATAAACGTATTCAAAAATACAAAAGGCCCGGCGCTCCTGCTGGGGAAAGGCCTGGATGCTGCGCGGGCCGCCCAATTTGTTCGTGTCCTTGTCGAAAACGACGATTTCTCCAGGCTCCACGTCGCGCACAAATTTCGCGCTAATGAGATCGAGCGCGCAGGTTTCACTGGCCAGCACCCAGGCGTCCCCCACCCTGCCAATACAAAGCGGGCGAAAGCCGAATGGGTCGCGCAGGCCGACCAGTTCCTGCTCCGTCATCATCACTACAGAGTAAGCTCCCTCGAGGCGGTGCACGGCCTGAACCAGGTAGTTGTCGTCGCCATTTAAAGTCGGCTGTGCCATTAGATTGAGAATGATCTCGCTATCGACGGTTGTCTGGAACATCGACCCTTTGGCTTCGAGATCGTCCCGCAACTGGGTGGCATTAGTCAGGTTGCCGTTATGGGCGACCGCAATTTGGCCTCGGACGCAATCCGCCGTCAACGGTTGGGCGTTGCGCAGGTGCGAGGAACCGGTGGTAGAATAACGAGTGTGTCCGACGGCCATCGAACCCACCAAGTTATGGAGGACCTCCCCGTCAAAAATTTGCGAGACCAGGCCCATGCCTTTGTGCGTGCGAAATTGCCGCCCATCAGAAGTCACAATCCCGGCGCTTTCCTGACCTCGGTGCTGGAGAGCATAAAGACCGTAATAAGTCAGCTCGGCGGCATTGGGATGCCCAAAAACGCCAAAGACACCACAATAATGTTTCGGATATTCTGCCAGGGTCTCACTCATAAGGTCGCGCAACCAAGCTAGAGGTCGGGACTGGAGAGGTCAAGCCAGCCCCGGAAATTTTCCGGCCAATTCTCATTTGCGCCGGCAGTGCGGAGTCAGACCGATCGCCATCATAGCTTGCCGGTGAATCGCTAAGCCCGGCCTGCTTTTCCGTCTTTGCGGATCCGAGGGAATTGGTCTGTTTCCGAATGAGCAGGGATCATGGGGTCATCACCCGCAGGCGTTTTGGGCGGACGGTAAAGCGGGCTGGGAGAAAACCGGCGTTTTCGCCTTCCACATGGAAGGGCACTGGACACGAGCTGGAGAGATGGAGCGAGGCGGTCCGCAAATGCTTAACCCCACCGGTCGTGTACAAACGGTGGGTGAGCAAACCCCAGCCGCATCGAAGCAGACCGCTCCAGTCGGCGCGCGGAAACACCGACACCTCCAGCAACCCGTCCCGCAAGTCGGCGGCGGGAAAGAAACGATACGCGCCGCCATAGAAACGACCGTTCCCGATCAAAACCAACTCGCCGCCTAGAGTCTGCTCTCCGTTGCTGGCCACGATGTGCGGCCGTGCTCCGCGCAAAGCTTTGCACCCGGATACCAAGTAGGCCAGGCCGCCAATCCTTTTCTTCAATCCCAAATCGACCAACTCAATTGCGCGCGAATCCAGGCCAGCGCCGGCCATTTGAGCAAAGGCACGGCGGTGGCTTTTGCCAGCGAGCGTATATTCAGCCTCCGGCAGGTCGATGAGCGTTTCGCGGCCCGCTTGCAGAACTTTCCACGCAGCCATGAGATCGGCCGGCATGCCCAATTCCTTGGCGAAAACGTTGACCGTCCCTAAGGGCAAGACGGCGAAGCAGGCGCGAGAAAAACCATCGGGTTCGTCGCCAATGCCATTGAGCACTTCGTTAACGGTCCCGTCGCCCCCCGCGGCCACGATCAATTCAAAACCCTCTCGCACCGCTTGCGCGGCCAGAGCGCGGCCGGCGCCGGGGGCATCGGTCGGCTTGAAAGCGCATTGCGCGGAGAGAGTGCCAAGATGTTTGCGGAAACGATCCGCCTTCTCACCGCGGGCGGCGGGATTGAAAATGACGCATGTCTTCACCAGTTCAACGATCTTTTGCCCTAGCGTGAAAAACATGCCGGGCCGGCGATTGGTGAGCAGAGAAAAGCATCCCGACAAACTAAAGGGAAGGCTTTTAACCAGCCAACCGGCTTCATTTCTCCCTGTTCCTCGCCCGAAAAATCATTCGAGTCAAAACGCTCAAGCCCCATCCGGTGATCGCAAGTTTGGCATTCTATACCTTTTCTATTTTGGCACTAGAAATGAATTCCTCAATTTTATTGAGCAAAATCGCATTTTTGATTCCTTAGGCGAGGATTTGGGTTTCTGATGGGAAAATGCATTAGCACGCTTGGCCAGGAGCGCGCAATTTATTCCGCATCCCCTCATAATTGAGGGGCGGAGGGGAATAAATTCCGCGCTCCCAGGCCTCCCGACTTTCTCCGGCGCCGTTTATTTCTCTCTCGACCTGGGCACAGGCCGTGGTAAACTGACGTTGGTATAAATGAGCGCCAACGATTCGAACTCGACTATGGCTGTTTTCCTTGATTTGGAGAACATTGTGCTTGGGGCTCGCGATGCCCATTATCCAAGCTTCGATATCCAAAAGGTTTTGGAACGTCTGCTGCTGAAAGGCCATATCGTAGTCAAGAAAGCCTATTGCGACTTCGATCGTTACAAGGATTTCAAGCGCCACCTTCACGAAGCCGCCTTTGAGTTGATCGAAATTCCTCACCTGAGCCAATCGGGTAAAAATTCTGCGGATATTCGCATGGTGGTCGATGCGCTCGATCTTTGCTACACCAAAAGTCACGTCGATAGCTTCGTCATCATCAGCGGAGATTCCGATTTTTCACCTTTGGTAAGCAAGCTGCGGGAGAACGCCAAGACCGTCATCGGCGTGGGCGTGAAGAATTCCACATCCGATCTATTCCTGAACAATTGCGATGAGTTTCTTTACTATGACGATTTGGTGCGCGGAGACCCGTCCAAGGGGCGGCCCCGGATAGCCACCCAGCCTTCCGCGGCTAAACTTGCGAACGGTGACGGGAAAGGGCCCGATCCTGCCACGGCTTTCGATTTAGTGGTGAAAACGTTAGAAGCTGTGAGGGAGGAACGCGAGGAAGACGAGCGCATCTGGGGTTCAATGATCAAACAAGCAATTAAGCGCCGAAATCCGGGTTTCAACGAGCGCGCCTATGGGTTTCGCTCGTTCAACGAACTGCTCGCCGAAGCGCAGAAGCGGGGCCTGCTCCGATTAGAGGCCGATGAAAAGTCCGGCGGTTACACGGTTCGAACGGTGGACTAACGGTCCTTAGTCTGGGAATTTTTCCCGAAACGAAATCGTGCGCGTTGAACCCCTGAACCGTAGCAGCCGATGTCAATCGGCTCTGATCTTTCCCCGGAAAATAGTGAGACGACTCACGCCGGCTGCTACGAAGTTCATGGAAAAAAGCAAGACGGCCCTCCTCTCCCCTGCCCTCTCCTCTCTCCGAGGGAGAAGAGGGAGAACCTCGCCTCTGTCCCATTCATCAGCAGCCGTACAGTGTAGTCTATCCCAGCACCTGCTCACCAATGGAGCCGGCAAACAGCACCGGGAATCTCAGGTGCGCAGATGAACACAGCCATTTTGCCGACCCATACCGAGGCATTGTTCAGGGAGGCGGTGGCCCGAGCTGTCGAATTGCTGGCAGCCGGGGAACCGGTTGCACTGCCAACCGAGACGGTGTACGGACTCGCTGCTAATGCGCTGGATGCCAAGGCAGTGGCGCGAGTGTTTGCCATAAAGGATCGGCCGGCGCAAAATCCTGTGATCGTCCATGCGGCGGGGGTAGAGATGGCCAGGCGTTGCGTTTCTGCCTGGCCGGCAGTGGCAGACAAGCTGGCTTCCATTTTTTGGCCCGGACCACTGACCCTCGTAATGCCGCGATCACCCGAGATTCCAAACATTGTCACCGCGGGCGGTCCCACCGTCGGGGTGCGCTGGCCAAGTCATCCCTTCATTCAGGAAGTGATTCGCTGCTGCGGGTTTCCTCTGGCGGCGCCGAGCGCCAATCCGGCCGGCGCGGTTTCTCCGACCAATGCCATGCATGTCTGGAAAAGTTTGGGTGGCAAAATCCCTCTCATCATCAATGGTGGGCCATCCCAGGTGGGCATCGAATCGACTGTGGTGGATTTGTCGAGCCCTTCTCCGCGAGTGCTGCGACCCGGAATGATTGACGAGGCATCATTGCGGCCCGTACTTGAAATGGAGCGTGGAGGATGGTCAAAGGAAACCGGCCACCGGCCGCCTTCCGCGGAGGAGCCGGTGCGAAGCCCCGGACAACTGGCAAGGCACTACGCTCCAAAAGCTAAGCTGGTCGTGCGCGAGTGGCGGGATGAAGCGGATTTAAAACTGCAAATTGCCAATCTCAATTACCCAATCATCGCCGCTCATATTATTGTCCACACCCGTATTCCGGTCGGGGAAGGATTTGGGCGGGTAAGTGTGCTGCCAAGGACTCCAGAAGCCTTTGCGCGCGCTATTTATTCAGAGTTGCACCGCAGCGATGAAGAGGGAGCAGAGATTATTGTTGTCGAAGCTTTGCCGGACCAGGAAAGCTGGCATGGGATTGCGGACCGACTTCGCCGAGCGGCGGTCAGCGCGCCTGGATTTTTTTGAATTTCATCGAAGCCTGCTAAGTCCATTTGCTCGTCCTTAGCATGAGCACCCGATCCTTTGCGACCTATGTTTGACGAACCTTTCAGAATCAAGCACTCTCGGCCCGCAATGCGACTCCTGACAATTAGCTGGCTGGTCTTCTTTTCTTTGGTCCTGGGGCTTCGTGGCCAAACTATCGACCGCACCAACCATCTGGCGCGCTCGATTTCGTTGGAAGAGAGCATTGATATGGCTCTGAAAGGCAACCTGGGGGTGGAGATCGAGCGCATCAATAAACAAATCGCCGGATACAATCTCGCCATCGGTTACGCCGGTTGGGACCCGTTTCTCTCGGCTTCGGCCTCCCACAGCTTTAATTCGACTCCTTCAGGATTCGATAATTTAGGCCGAGTTATTCCAAGCACGCGAAGCGATTCGGATAACATAGCTGCCGGCCTGGGTGGCCCGGGAGTGGGAGTGGGCGGCCTTCTGCCCAGCGGTTTAACCTATAGCCTCAGCGGCAACGCCTCGGACACGGTCTTCCACAGACCCATCGTCCTCACCAATGGCGTTTTCGACACCAGGACCGAAACCACCCGAGGGGGTGTCACGTTGAACCTCTCGCAGCCCTTGCTCAAGAACGCCTGGATAGATGCCACCCGCAGAAATGTTTTCATGTACAAGAACAGACTCCAATGGTCGGACCAGAATTTTCGCCTGGCCATTATGAAAGCCGTCAACGAGACCGCCAAAAACTACTACGAACTGATATACGCGCGCACCAACGTGGAAGTGCTGGAGAAAGCCCTGGAA
This sequence comes from Verrucomicrobiota bacterium, assembly GCA_038228235.1. Lineage (GTDB taxonomy): Bacteria > Verrucomicrobiota > Verrucomicrobiia > Limisphaerales > JBBRPK01 > JBBRPK01. The sequence continues at coordinate 15,297 of JBBRPK010000060.1, read as the reverse complement.
TTGGCCATGAAACTGGCAGAGGAAAATAGAAAAAAGGTCCAGGTGGGGACTATGGCCCCGTTGGATGAAAAATCGGCAGAATCCCAGGCGGCCACCGCCAAAGCTCTTTTGTTGGATGCGCAGAGGGCCAAATTGGACCAGGAGAATGTGTTGAAGCGTTTGCTCAGCGCCAACTACTCCGCTTTGCACGACATCGAACTGTTGCCCAGCGACGTTCTTGCAGCGCCGATACCCGTTTTGAACTTGAAACAGAGCTGGGCCGAGGGCATGGCGCAACGCCCCGATCTGCTGCAAGCGCGTCTCGACATAGAGCAGCAAAATATTGTTTTACGCTATACCTATAACCAGCTCTTTCCAGAGTTGGATCTGATTGGGAGCTACGGCTTTGCCGGTTCCGGTCGCGAATTTAGCGGGGCCTTCGGGCGGATTGCCTCGGGCAGCGACCCTAATTATTCTTTTGGGGTTTCTGTGACGATTCCGTTGGGTAATCGAGTGGCCCGCGGCATTTATGCAGGAAGCAAGGAGCAAAAAAAATACTATCTACTGCTTTTGAAAAGCCTCGAACAAGACATCCTCGTGCAGATTGAGAATGGGGTGCGGTTGGTGCAGACTTCCTTCGATGAGATCGAAACCACACGCCGCGCCCGCATTTTTGCGCAGGCGGCCCTGGATGCCGAACAGAAAAAGCTGGAAAGCGGCAAAAGCACACCTTACTTGGTGTTGCAGGCTCAGCGTGATTTGACCAGCAGTCGTAAGGATGAAATTCGGGCCTTGGCTAATTATCACAAGGCGCTTTCCGATCTTTACTTCCAGGAAGGTTCCATCCTGGAAAAGCACCACCTCGGCGTGGGGGTGAAATAGAACCATTACGGTCCACGGCGAGGCGAATTTCCTGGATTTATTTCTTTTCGGGGCTGCTTTAAACCTTGCTTCGGCCTTCATCGGACCTAGCATACTTCAGCATTCGTGCATTCATGAAAGCGATCCTTGCTCTCGAAGATGGTTCTGTCTTACGCGGCCAAGGCTTTGGCGCTCTCGCCTCAGCCTGTGGCGAGGTTTGCTTTAATACCTCCATGAGTGGCTACCAGGAAATTCTCACCGACCCATCCTATAAAGGGCAGATCGTCACCATGACCTATCCGCTCATCGGCAATTACGGGGTGAACCAGCAGGATGTCGAATCCTGGCAGCCGCATGTTTCCGGGTTTGTCGTGCGGGAGCTTTCCCCAGTAGTCAGCAATTGGCGGGCGGATTCCTCGCTGGGCGAATATCTCGAACGGAATGGCATTCCGGGGATTCAGGGCATCGATACTCGCGCCTTGACAAAAAAACTCCGTACGAGCGGGGCGCTCAAGGGATTTATTTCCACCCGGGAGGTCTCCGAGTCAGAAGCGGTAGCGCAGGCGCAGAACTGGCCCGGTTTGCTGGGAGTGGACTATGTCCGGGAAGTCACCCACCAGAAACCCTTTCTCTGGGACCCGGAAGACCAGCAAAGCGCCAGCTTCAATCTTGTGCAGGGCCCTGGCACAGCGGAGGCCCAAAAGCTGCGCGACTCCCTGCCGCCGGCTGACATTCCTCTCGTCGCCTATGATTTCGGCATGAAATACAATATCCTGCGACGCCTTCGCCAGCACGGGTTCAAGGTGCAAGTAGTGCCCGCTACCACTCCGGCGGCCGAAGCCTTGAGCTTTAAGCCCGCCGGCATCTTCCTTTCTAATGGCCCGGGTGACCCCGCGGCCCTGGGCTACGCGGTGCAAGCTGTGGGCGATTTGGTCACGAGCGGCGTGCCTATTTTCGGCATCTGCCTTGGCCACCAAATTCTCGGCCAGGCTTTCGGCGGCAAAACCTTCAAACTCAAGTTTGGTCATCGGGGCGCCAATCAGCCGGTAAAAGATTTGGAGACTGGCCGGGTGGAAATCACGTCCCAAAACCACGGGTTCGCCCTGGACGCGGCTTCCCTGCCGGCCGAAGTGAGCGTGAATCGCATTAACTTAAACGATCAGACGGTGGAAGGATTGCGTCACAAGACCAAACCCATTTATTGCGTGCAATATCACCCGGAGGCCTCCCCCGGACCGCACGATTCCAAACCTTTATTTGCCGAATTTCGCTCCTTGATTGAGAAGGCGTAAAGATCCTCTCGGGAAGAGGACTCTTGACTTGACGCCCCGCTGCGGGTAATTCAATTCTTATCAAAAGCCTATGGCGAGACTTGTCCTTCTAAGCGAAGGGTTGACCGGACGCACCTTCGAGTTGAAAGTGGAAAAGACCACTGTCGGGCGCGTCGAGGAAAACACCTTCCAAATCCCCGAGACCTCCGTCTCCAGCCATCATGCCGAAATTTTGCTGCGTGGCAACGACGTGCTGGTGAAGGACCTGAACTCCACCAACGGCACATTCATTAATGGTGAGAAAGTGACCGAGGCCATTTTGAAGCCCGGCCAGATTCTACGCCTGGGCATGATTGAAATGCGCCTGGAAACCGAGGACTCCGCCGCCGCCCCTCCCACAAAAAAGTCACTTGATAAAACGCGGGTCATCCCGCAGGGAGTGAAGATGGAACAATTGGAAGGCATGCGCCCTTCCCCCAACTTCGCTGGCAAAACAGGTTTCGAGAAAAAGAGCAACAAGGCCACGTTAGCGTTCATCGTCCTGGTCATTCTCATCGGCCTGGCCTTGATTGGCGCTCTAGTGTGGGTGGTATCGAGCCATTAAAATCGCGCGGCTGAGTTTGGTTGATAAATTGATTCCGATGCGTAGTTGGCTATTCCCTCCGTAACCACCACGCCACCTCCCTTGCCGCGTAAGTGACTAATATATCCGCCCCTGCCCGGCGCATCGCTAACAGGCTTTCCAGCACTACTGCTTTCTCTTCAATCCAGTTCCGGGCCGCGGCCGCTTTCACCATGGAATACTCGGCGCTCACGGCATACGCCGCGGTGGGATAGCCGAACTCGGCTTTCACCCGGTAAATGATGTCCAGACAGGCCAGCGCTGGCTTGACCATAACGATGTCCGCGCCCTCCTGGATGTCCAGCGCCACTTCGCGCAGGGCTTCGGCTGCATTAGAGGGATCCATCTGGTAAGTGCGCCTGTCCCCGAATTGTGGCGTCGATTCCGCGGCTTCGCGAAATGGGCCATAAAACGCAGAAGCGAACTTGGCCGCATAAGCCATGATCGGGATCTCCGCAAAGCCGTCCCGGTCCAGTTGCTCGCGAATGGCCCGGACCCGACCATCCATCATGTCGCTCGGAGCTACAATATCCGCACCAGCCTCCGCATGGCTGGCGGCGGTTCGAGCGAGAAGTCTCAAAGTGGGATCATTCAGGATCCGCGCTCCCCGTTTGTCCTGCTGCACGATACCGCAATGCCCGTGCGTCATGTATTCGCAGAGACAGACATCGGTAATGACGAGCAGATCGGGAAGCTCCTTTTTCAATAGTCGGACCGCTTGTTGCACGATGCCGTTGGCCGCATAAGCGCCACTCGCTTTTGCGTCTTTGGTGTCAGGAATTCCGAACAGCAACACGGCCGGAACGCCCGCCTTGTGCGCCTGGGCAGCCTCCTTGAGCAATTCATCCGGCGAGAGTTGAAACACCCCCGGCATCGCTTCCACCTGACGCCGCAGCTTTCGCCCTGGCCGGGCAAACAAAGGCAGGACCAGTTGCTCGACATGCAACCGCGTTTCCGCGACCAATCGGCGCAAGGCCGGGGATTGCCGCAATCGCCGCGGACGCAAAGCGGGGAATTTTGCCAGAGAATGCAAATTCATGAAAACACCCTAATGCGTCATGGCGTAGAAGATGATGTTGATGCCTAGGGGAAAAGCTTTTTTCTCGGAGTACTCGCGGAAGTAATATTCGTTTTCACCTTCCCGCTCCCAGCCATCCCCCAGATCGGTGTTGTGACAGATGAGAACCATGATTCGACCCTTGTCGTCGAAAATCGCCCGATAATGCGCCTCTTTCGCGTCGGGCCGCTCCCAGGTCACTTCGAACCCTTCCCGGCCGCGAACATGCTCGATGCCCGGCACTTGCGGCTTGGCCTTGAGATCATAAATGCAATGAAAGATCGGGTGATCCAGCGGCAATTCCTGCGGCTCCCGAGTCGGGAAGACCCGTTTTATTTCCTCATAGAAATTGCGCCACTCCCGCTCGCCCCAAAAATCATCAAACATGAGGAAACCGCCATTGAGCAAATATTTGCGCAAAATGGGGAGCTCTTCTTCCGTGAACGTCAATCGGCCGGGCTCGACAATATAAATAAACGGGTAATCGAATAATTCTTTGTCAGTGATTTCCAGGAACAACCCATCCGGGTTCACTTTCAGCGAAGTCATTTGCTGCAAGCGATAAGAGAAATTTAGATCACTATCGGGGGCGTCGATTTGCCATCGTTCCGACGTGTGGCCAAAGCCATGCCTTCCGTCAACACTGTATTTAATCCGCACAAACGTAAAAACGTCCTTTTGGAAGGCAACATCGTTGGTCCAGTTCGGTGTGCCTGTGCTGTGGGATGGCAGCTCGCGAGCGGTGTGCTGGGCGAAGCCGATTCCAGCCAACAGCACCAGCGGCAAAGTCAATCCCAGAAGCTTTTGGTTCTTTTTCATGTGCTTTCGCGCGCTGATCAGCCCAACCCTAAGCTTTCCCACCCAAGAGTTCAATTCACTTTCGCTTCCGCGCCGAATCGGTGGCCGGCGCTCCATCCGATGGATTTCCGCGCGCCAAATCCTCAAGGCAGCGGGCTACCAATGCCGTCCAACCCGTTTGATGGCTCGCTCCGAGCCCCCGTCCCGTCTCACCGTGAAAATATTCGTGAAAGAGCAGCAAGTCACGCCAATGCGGATCACTTGCGAAGCGTTCGTCTTCCCCATGACATGGCCGGCGGCCTTTTCCATCCGGCAAAAAAAGGCGGCAGAGCCGCGTGCTCAGTTCCTGCGCAACCTGCTGCAAATCCATCATTCGTCCGGACCCAGTCGGACACTCGACTTGCAAACTGTCCCCATAAAAATGGTGATAGCGCTCCAGGGCCTCGATGAGCAGGTAGTTGAGCGGAAACCAAACCGGCCCCCGCCAGTTCGAGTTCCCGCCGAAAACGGCGCTGGCCGATTCGCCCGGCTCATAGCTCACCCGGTGCTCGCGCCCATCGACTGTTAGCACGAAAGGATGTTTCTCATGCGCCCGCGACACGGAACGGAGGCCGTAGGGGGACAGAAATTCGTTTTCGTCCAGGACATAGCGCAGCACCCGGACCAGGCGGTCGCGAGTGGGAAGGGCCAGGAGGCGGTGAGTGTGGGCGTTTTGCCCCTTAAGCTCCAAATAGGAAATATTGCGGGCCAGATCCGGGCGGTTGTCCAGAAACCACTGCATTCGCTTGCTGAATCCAGGCAACCTGGAGATGACTTCCTCTTCCAAAACTTCCACGGCGATCAACGGAATGATTCCCACCAGGGAACGCACCTTGAGCGGGACAGTCGCGCCATCCACGTGCAGTTGGTCGTAATAAAAACCATCTTCCTCGTCCCAGAGGCCGCTTCCTCCCAGAAAATTGATCGAATCGGCAATGGCCACAAAATGCTCGAAGAATTTGGAGGCCATGTCTTCGTAAACTGGGTCCTGGTCGGCCAATTTGAGGGCGATAGCCAGCATGGTGTTGCAATAAAAGGCCATCCACGCCGTGCCATCGGCTTGTTCCAAAAAGCCGCCTGTGGGGAGGGGCTTGGAACGGTCGAAAACGCCGATATTGTCCAGTCCGAGAAAGCCGCCAGAGAAGAGGTTCTTGCCGCGAATATCTTTTCGATTGACCCACCACGTGAAATTGATCACCAGTTTTTGGAAAACTCGATCCAGGTAATGATGGTCGCGCTCCCCCTTCCCCGCCGTGATTTTATAAACGCGCCACGCCGCCCAGGCGTGGACCGGTGGGTTCACATCGGAGAATTCAAACTCATAGGCTGGCAGTTGGCCATTGGGATGCATGTACCATTCGCGCAGAAACAGCACGAGTTGATCCTTCACAAACTCAGGATCGACTCGGGCCATGGCTACCATGTGAAAAGCCAGGTCCCAGGCCGCATACCATGGGTACTCCCATTTGTCCGGCATCGAAATCACGTCCCGGTTATAAAGATGGCGCCATTCATGGTTGCGCCCTTCCTTTCGGTCCTCCGGTGGGGGCGGTCCGGCAGGATCGCCGTCCAGCCACTCTTTTACTACATAATGGTAGAACTGCTTGGACCAGAGCAACCCGGCGTCAGCCTGCCGGACGATGGCCCTTTCTGTGGCTGAAACATTCTGAGGCAGCCGGGCGGCGTAAAACTCATCCGCTTCCCGGATGCGTTCGGCGAACACCTGATCGAACCCTTCTCCGAAGGTCTCCTCTTTTGCTTCGCCCTCCGCCGTCAAACGAAGTTGAATGGAAATCTGGCCATCCGCCGGCACATTCAACTGATACCAGGCGGCTGCTTTGGTCCCAATCTGTGCCGGGTTGACAGCCTCGGCGCGCCCGTGAATCACGAATTCGCCAAAACCATCCTTGGTGTACGGACTTGCGTTCGGAGCATCGAATAGTTTTTTAAGATTACTCTCATTGTCCGTAAATAGAAAAGAGGGCGCCTGGCCGCCGGGTCCTTTTCCGGCGAAGAAATTGAAACGACCGACCGATTGGTGGGACGCGGCCAATATTGATGCGGCGGTCGCGACGGTCGCCAGCGTGATGCTCGGCTTGGCAACGCAATCTTCATCCGTGCATTTCCAGGTCCAGGTATTACGAAACCAGAGGGTCGGCAACAGGTGCAAGGTCGCCGCTTCCGGGCCGCGATTGGCCACCGTCAGGCGTATCAAAATGTCGTCAGGGGAGGCCTTCGCGTATTCAGCAAAGACATCGAAGTAACGATTCGCTTTGAAAACACCCGTATCTGTTAATTCAAATTCGGGTTCCGCGCGGCTGCGGCGGCGGTTCTCCTCCACAAGTTGCGCGTAAGGGAATTCGGTCTGCGGATATTTGTAGAGTGCCTTCAGGTAAGAATGCGTCGGGGTGGAATCAAGATAGAAATAGCATTCTTTGACATCCTCGCCGTGATTGCCCTCCGGTCCCGTCAGCCCAAAAAGCCGTTCCTTAAAAATTGGGTCCCGCCCATTCCAAAGCGCCAGCGCAAAGCAGAGGCGGCATTCGCGATCGCTGATGCCCAGCAGGCCGTCCTCACCCCAGCGATAGGCGCGGCTGCGCGCCTGTTCGTGGGGAAAATAGCCCCAGCACTCTCCATCGGGCGAGTAATCCTCTCGCACTGTGGCCCATTGACGGTCGGCCAGATAAGGGCCCCAGCGCTTCCAATTCCGGGTCCGCGCGCTGTCTTCCGCCAACCGCTGCTCTTCTGCGTTCATGAAGATTTATGGAGGTGGCCTTCTATCCAAGGATTGATCACGTTATACAATCGAACGATCCGGCGCACAGATCGGGAATTTAAACGAGTCGGTCATGAGGCATGTTACCGGGAGTAACGGCATCGAAGCAATGCTGAGAAATATTTTTGGCCAGATCGACGCAACTCCATAGCGTTGTAGGCGGTGGCTAAAGAAGCCTTGCTGAAGTGGACTCGTTTTTGGCAGGCTTCGTTGTATGGCACAGCACGCCTCATTGACTGAGCAGGAGCGGTTGGTCGTTCACACGCGGCCAGCCATAGACTTGGATGAGCAGCAGTTTTGTCAGCTCAATCGCGATTTGCACATCGAACGCACCACCGAAGGGGAGCACCGGAAGCAGGCAGCAGCGGATTTGGAAGCAGTGAGTTGACTATTGTGTTCGGGAACTGGGCCCGCCTCAACGGCACGGGACGAGTTTTCGGTTCTTCAACGGGGTTTACTCTCCCTAACGGCGCGACTCGCTCGCCGGACCTCGCCTGGGTTCGAAAGGAACGCCTCGACGCGTTGACGGAGGAAGAATGGCAAAAGTTTCTTCCGCTTTGCCCGGATTTCGTGCTCGAACTGCGCTCCCCTTCGGATGCAATGCCGATGTTGCACAAGAAGATGAAGGAATATCGCGAGAACGGCGCCCAACTGGGCTCGCTCCTCGATCCAGTGAGCAGGAGGGTCCATGTGTATCGGCCTGGCCCAGCGGTGGAAATTCTAGATGACCCGGCGTCGGTTTCAGGCGAACCGCTCTTGCGCGGCTTTGTGCTAGACGTGCCACAAATCTGGGCCGTGATGGAGCGGAGGAAAGCGGAACTTCCTCCCAGAATGCGCGCGCCGTAGGGCCGGATAGCATCTTTATCGAGTCTCAATATCGGGGCGCCTGAAAGATTTTATGGTTTGCTCACTTTGCTCTAACGAATTTTTCTGTTTGCCATCCACGCCTTACGTATGCACGCTTGAGCAGATATGCATTCAACACCCAACCACTTTTTTTCTTAACACGAAACAACGATGCTTCTCCTGCTTGTTTTCGCGACCTGCTTCCTGGCCTATTCAAACGGAGCTAACGACAACTTCAAAAGTGTCGCCAGCCTGTTCGGCAGCCGAGTCGCTTCCTACCGTGCCTGTATCTCCTGGGCCACTGCCACCACCTTTGCGGGCAGCGTTGCAGCCCTCTTCCTCGCGCAAGCTTTGCTCAAGCAATTCTCCGGCAAAGGACTAGTGCCGGATGCGCTTGTCGCCTCACCCTCGTTCCTGCTGGCGGTGGCGTGCGGGGCTGGCCTCACCGTAATTCTCGCTACGCTCACCGGCTTTCCCATCTCTACCACGCATGGTTTGATCGGCGCCCTCGTGGGCGCGGGGCTGGTGGCCGTCGGCCCGCAAGTGAATTTCGGCGCGCTCGGAAAGAACTTTGTGTTGCCACTCGTGCTTAGCCCGCTCCTGGCGGTGGCGATAGGCGCCCTGATCTATATGGTCTTCCGTTTCGCGAGATTGCGCGCGGGCGTGACGAAAGAACTGTGCCTTTGCGCCGGCGTTGAGCAACAAATCGTGCCGATGCCCCAGCCGGGCGGTGTTTTCAGCGCTCAGGTAATGCCCCAATTCACTTTGACCATCGGGAGCGAGGCCGTCTGCACTCAACGTTACACGGGCCGCGTGCTGGGGGTAAACGCAGCCCGCCTGGTGGACGCGTTCCATTTCCTGAGCGCGGGCGCTGTGAGCTTTGCCCGCGGACTAAATGACACGCCAAAGATCGCTGCTCTCCTCATCGTCGCGTCAACGCTGGAAATTCGTTGGGGGCTGTTTGCCGTGGCGGCGGCGATGGCAGCCGGCGGTTTGTTGAATGCTAAAAAAGTGGCGGACACTATGAGCCACAAGATCACCAATATGAATCCGGGCCAGGGATTTTCGGCAAACCTCGCCACCGCTCTATTGGTGACCACAGCGAGCATTCATGGGCTGCCCGTAAGCACGACCCATGTCAGCGTGGGCGCGCTCCTGGGCATTGGCATCACGACCAGCCAAGTGAAATGGAAATCCGTCCTGGGTGTCTTGCTCTCATGGGTGGTGACGTTGCCGTGTGCGGCGGTGATTGGTGGTCTGGTTTACTGGTTGGTCAAACCTGGCTGATTAAAGTATTCCTCTCCGCCTCGAATGCTGTTTATCTCGCGGGGTTGTTGACGTCGCTCTCGATTGGCACGTGCAGATGAGCGACGGCTCTTTGGCCGCGTTCGTTGGTCCGCTCGACGCGCACAAGGTAATGGCCCGGTTTGGCGAAGCGATGCTGCGTCACCGCGTAACCGTCCTTGGCATGCTCATCAACATTGCCGTCCGATTTCACCGTGACCTTCTCGCTGCCGTCGCCGAAGTCCCATATCTCGTTTCCGAAGGTTGTCCGGAAACTCCGCACTTTGAAGGTCACTGAGTCACCTGGGTGGAGATTCATCGTGGGAGCGAAAGCGGGATGAATCGTGGGCGGCAGCCGCTCCGGGGCGGACTTGTCAATGACGAGCACGACCGCAAAGTCGTAATCGACCTCGCCGCCCGCGCCGGTGATTTTGAGAATTTCGCTGTACTCGCCAGACTCGGAATAGGTGCGTTCGACCGTCGGACCACTGACCGTGGTTCCGTCCGTAAACGTCCAGTCGTAGCCCGCGACCTTGCCGTCCGCGCTCCATGATTTGGAGCCATCAAGAACCACTTTGTCGCCGGTGAAGACCAAATGATGGGGCCGGGCTAGCGCCATTAGTTTTGGAGTATATTGTCCCTGATACGCTTCCCAGAAAAAAGCGTAGCCCTCTTGGATGCCCCACAGCCCGGACGGCTGCCGGCTCGTGATGTCAAAGTGCAAATGAGACCAGCCTCCGCTGCCGCCTTCTTTGCCCAGCACGCCGACTTTTTGTCCCAAACTGATCTGTGCGCCCAGCCGCATGGCGGGATCGATCGTCTGCAGATGGCTGTAGCGATAGTACCAGCCACGGTCATCGAGCAAATACACGACGTCGTAACGTGGTTTTGCCGGACTGTCCTCGTAGCCAGGGAGAATCTCTTTCCCAGTGGAAATCACGCGCCCGGCCGCGGCTGCGACCACATCGACCATTCCCTCGGCTCCGCCAGAGTCGAGTCCGTAATGGTAATAAATATTTTTCTTGCTCGGCGCCTCGCCTCCATCGACGAATGACGGCTCGTTTGCCATTTGGGTGTGACTGGGGAACCAGCGTTGTTTGAGTGGATAAACAAATGTGCCCGGTTCGATCCATGGGGAGCTTGCTGGCCAGAGTCGAAACCGCGCGTCCTTCACCAGGCCCCAGGCGTTCCCCTCACTGCTGTTGGTCACATGCCCTTTGGTGATTGGACAATCGATTTGCGCGCCGCCAAATTTCACCGGCAAATGATACGTCGCGGAGGTCAGCACCAGTGATTGGCCGTTGAGTTCGATGGTAACTCGCGCTTCCCGCACCGCACCGCGAAGTGCGTCTCGCGTTTCGTCCAGCGAGAGCAATTTCACGCGCGCTCGTGTTTCATCGGCGAGTTGGATCTCCTGCGATTCGTTGACATTTAAATCCACCGCGCGGACGAGCGGCGTTCGAGCCGCACCTGACTCGGCCTTTGATTCGGCTGCGGCAACTAATGGCACCTGGGTCTGGTGCATGAGGTACGCGATGAGGTCTCGCGCCTGGTCGGACGGCAACGCTTCCAGCAATCCTTCCGGCATCAAGGACAACGTTGATTCGCGGATGCCAGCGACCTCGCTCCGCTCAACCGTCAGTGTTTCGGTCATTGTCTGGAGGGTGAGCGTGCGCTCCCTTTTCGCAGCAATGAGGCCATTGAGCACGCGCCCGTCTTTGAGATCCAGGATGGACAAGCGAAAGTCCGCTGTCACAACCGCGCTCGGATCGACAATATTCTCCAGCAGGTAATCCAGACTGCCGCGGCCCCCGCCCGTCAGATCGGGGCCGACCTTTCCTCCTTCACCATGAAGAGTGTGGCACGCCCCGCATGCCGTGTTGAATACGTGGCGGCCCCGGCTTTTGTCCGCCTTCGCCAGAGCGCCGGAAGTAAGTTGCGTTTTCCACCTGGCAATTAGTTCTTGTTTGTCGGTCGGAGAATCCCTGAGCTCGCCCCAGACTTCAGCGAGCTTCTTGCTCAACCCCGGGTCATCGAGGCTGCGAATCTGACGAGCCTGAAAGGGGGAAAGGTCCGAACGCGGAATTTTGCCCTCCGCCACGGCGTCAAGCAGGGCTTGCGCGAATGTCGAACGGGAGACCAGAGCCGAGAGCAACTGCCCGCGTTCGGAAGGATGAAACTGCCGGTAGGCTTTCACCAACTTCACTCCGGCCGCCGGATCGTCGAAGCTGGCCAGGCCGCGCACGGCCACTGAATTCAGGAAACGCTCGCCGATCAACCTTTCGCAGACCTGCCTCAAATCGGGCGGGCGATTGTCGATGAACGTTTGCAACGCGGCTTTGCGCGCGTTGAGATCCGCGCTCTGGTCGAGCGCGACTTTTTTCACAGCTTCCAGCGCGCGACCGTCCCCAAAAAGAACGCTCAGGTCGCGCGCGCGGTCACGCAACGCAGCGTCAGGCGAATTCGCCAGATTAGTCGCGAGCGATTGCCAAGCGGCAGGTTTTCCAGCCTTGCGCCAGCCCGTGAGGCCCTCCGCCATCCCCTCAAGGATGCCGGCCTGGAAAGATTCGGGTTTCGAGGCGGTGAGATTGAGTAATGCGTTCAACGGCGCGGGCTCCTTCTCGATGTCCTCGACGAGCCGGCGCGCTATGAATCTGCGCGTGAGCGGCAGGTCGCAGCCGCCGGCGAGCCGCGCGAGCGCAGCCGGATCAGCGTCCGCGACGGGAATCAATCCATACCAGATAAGCAGGGGAAGGTTATGGTCGCTGGCGTCCTCTTTGCGAGAGAGCAAAGCTCCGGCGAGCTCCGGACGCTGCGCCACCGGCAGGCGCTGCAACGTCGAGGCCAGGGTGAGGCGAACAAGACCGGACGTGTCCGATCTTGCGAGGTGGACAACTTCCGCTCGCGTCGCGGCCGAAGTTGCGAGGCTTTGTTCCACGTTGGATTCGAGAGTTCGCATTTCCGGCTTCGCAGCGGGCCTCTGGCTCATGGTTGTGTCCAATGGCCAGCTATCGGTTAGAAAACGAATCGCCCAGGCTCGAACGTGCTCGTTGGCATGGCGCAGTTGTGCGCGCAGAAAGACCTCATCGGTTGCTCCGATGGTGAATAGTGACCAAAAGGCGCGAAGCTTCACCGCCCTGCTGGCCTGGTTTTCAAACAGCTCGCGCAACGGTTCCTTCGCGCTTTCAATGTCGCTACCCCTTTCCGCTCGCGCAGCGAGCTCAAGGCGAGCCTGTCGGCTGAACCATTCGTTCGGGTGGGTGTGCAATTTCACCAGGTCGCTGTTGCTTAGCTTGGCGAGATCGCCGGCGTGGCTTTGCTTCGGCTGGCCATAGGTGATTTTGTAGATGCGCCCGCTCGTGCGGTGGACGCCAGTGCTCTCGTGACATTCGCCTGTGTCGCTCCAATCCAGCACAAACACGCCTCCGTCCGGACCGTAACTGAGTTCCATGCCGCGAAACCACGGATCGGCCGCCAGGAAAAAGTCTGGCCCGTGGCGGCCCACGTAACCGGAGCCGTTGCGTTCGAGGATTTCCTGGTTGGCGCGGCGACCGTGCAAGTTCAGAGTGAAGAGATGGCCGCGATATTCGGCGGGCCAGTTGTCGCCCAGATAAATCATCATCCCCACATGCGCATGTCCGCCGCCCAACGCGCCCGCTTTTTCGGCGGACGATTTTGACCACCCCTCAGACGTGTCAAAGTGCCAGTGGTCGGCGTGCTGATCGATGAGCGCATACGCGCGAGGGTTCGGATCAATCGTGTGCGGCCGCACGAAGTGCGCCCCGGCGAACTCGTGCCATAGGTGGCCGTTCACGGTGTTAATGAAGAACAACTCGCCATCCTCATTCCAATCGTGCCCCCAGGGATTGGTGCAACCACCGCTCAGGACCTCGACGATTTTGCGTTGTGGATGGTAGCGCCAGATCGTGCCGCGCATCGGAATACGTTGCGCAGCGGGCGTCCCCGGCGCGCCGATCTGACCCGGGCTGGATGCGCCGCAGCGTCCGTAAAGCCAGCCGTCTGGGCCAAAACGCAGCCCATTGGCGAAGTTATGGTAGTTTTCCGCTGGAACGGTGAAGCCGTCCAGCACAACCTCCGGTGCCCCATCGGGCGCGTCGTCGCCGTTGCGGTCCGGGATGAAAAGCAGTTGCGGTGGACACATCGCCCACACTCCGCCGCGCCCGACCTCGATGCTCGTGAGCATCTGAACCTCGTCGGTGAAGACTTTGCGCGTGTCGAAGTGACCATCCCCATCCTTGTCTTCGAAAATGAGGATCCGATCGCGCAGGTTGAGATCGAACCTTTTGCCTGGCTCGGCGTAAGTGTAGTTCTCGGCCACCCACAATCGCCCCCGCCCATCCCACGCCATGGCGATGGGGTTCTGCACGTCGGGCTCGGAGGCGAAGACGGTCGCCTTGAACCCAGGCGGGAGTCGCATGTTCGCTGCCGCGTCCGTTGGAGACATTGGCTGCGATGTGTCCGTCTCGGAATTGTAAGGAAGCGGAAACTCCGAAGCCTCCATGCTCAATGCCATGAGCAGTGGCAAGAGTGTCTTTTTCATATCGCGCGATTCTTGATTCCCGAACTTTCTTCCAGTATTGCGACACCCGGCCTCCCGGCCCCGATCTAAAGGAAATGCGCCCTTACTCCGGGGAGGAACCCCCGGTCGCGCACCATTGGTCGCGCCGCTGCTTGGCTTGATCAAAAAATTCCGCAACCGCTTTGCGGTCTTCGTTCTCCAGGGCCAGTTGGAATTCTTGCAGGTCCTCGATGAACACTCCCAACACCCGCGCCAGATTCTTGCGGTTGGCCAAACAAATATCCCGCCACATTTCCGGCGAGCCTGAAGCGATGCGGGTGGTGTCGCGAAACCCGTTCGCGCACAGCATCGCCTGCTCCTTCGGATGCACGGGGCTGAGCACGTAGTTGGCAAGCTCCGCCGCCACCACATGGGGCAAATGGCTGGATCGGCTTACCAGATTATCGTGGATATCGGGTGTCAGTCGAATTGGGACCGCTCCTACTCCGCTCCAGAACTCCTCCAGTCGCCGGACCAGTTCCGGGGGGGATTTGGGGGTGGGCGTAATGATGCAGACGGCGTTCTCGAACAAATCAGGCGAAGCAGCGCGCACGCCCATTTTTTCAGCTCCGGCCATGGGGTGGCTGCCGATGAAGTGCGCTCCGGCGTCGGCAAAGAGCGACTCGAGTTCCTGAACGACACTCCCCTTGACGCTGCCCACGTCCGTAATTAGCGCGCCTGTCCGGAGGGAGGGCAACATTTGCTCGGCCAATGGCCGCATTTGGGAGATGGGGGTGCAGAGGATGATTAAATCCGCATCCCGCACGCTGCTGGCCACATCGCCCGTGGCATGATCGACGGCTCCGAGGCGTTCGCACTCGGCAACGCTCGCTTCGCGGCGGACATAACCCACAACCAGATCCGTCATTCGGCGCTCGCGGACCGCCTGACCGAGCGAACCGCCGAGCAAGCCAACGCCCATGAGGGTGATTTTTTGCCAGTGCATGGGGAAGAATTTGGCTTAGAAGGTAGCAAGTTGCAAGTTAGAGAATCGCCCCTACAGGGCAGACGCGTTTAAATCTCCAGCAATTTCAGTAGATAGGTATTATCCCAGCCTGCGTTGAGTTGCTTGCCTTTGATGCCTCGCTTTTTAGTTTTCTCGCGTCGGAGCAGATTTAGCGCAAGGCGGCGCAAAGTGGCAAGGTTCTCCGCTGCGTAACCGGCGCGGGCGCGGCTTTGATCCTC
>JBBRPK010000059.1:0-32375 GCA_038228235.1 Verrucomicrobiota bacterium | reverse complement strand
TGCGTCCATCGCGGCCTTTGCGTGAGGCATGAATGCTCAGCGACGATTCGAGGCCGAGGAGAATCTCACGCAAAGGGCGCTAAGGACGCAAAGAACGGGAGGGGCTTTGGGTAAAAGGGAACTTGTTCTCTTCCCTTTGCGTCCATCGCGGCCTTTGCGTGAGGCAATTCACAACGACGCGCCGCAACCTCGTTGGGGTGCTCAAGATGTTGCGCGGCCCCGAACTCGGAACTCGAGACTCGGAACCTTCAACCTGAAAAGGGCAATTGAACCACGGATGAACAGACAAACACGGATGCAAAAGGGTCAGTGTGAAAGCCGGCCTTCACCTGATTGTTGACTTAGTCAGGGTCCGTTTCTATCCGTGTTCATCGGTGTTTATCCGTGGTTCTTGGGTCTCAACTGCCGGATTTAGGTTCAACCTCCCTGCTGCCCCGTAATCTCCGCATACAACCATGTCCGCGCGTAGGTCCAGTGACGTTTAGCGGTGGCGGGCGAAATGCCGAGGACTTCGGAGGCTTCTTCGATGGTCAGCCCGACGAAATAACGGAGTTTCACCAGCTCGGCTTTTGCTTTGTCCACCATCGCGAATTTTTCGAGCGCGTCGTTGACGGCGAGGACTTGTTCGTCATCAGCAACGGCCAGAACGACAACCGCACCTATCCGTGATTATCCGAGCCTTCCCGGATTTTTCTTTTTTCGCCGATGCTCCGGCCAGCCGGACCTGTCGGGACGAAATCCAACCTATGTCCGTGGACTGCGGCGACTTGTCACTGCCACCTGCGGATGGTCCTTCCCATCGGCGGAAAACGACGCCGAGCAGAATGGCAGCCCACACCGGGGTTCTGCAGCTCCTGGGAAATCCGGCTTGAATTGTGGGCCAATAAGCAGTAAACATAGGCCATCGAAGCCGTCTTCGAAAACGGAGTGCTCAGGCCCCTGAATCCGCTCAACCTGGGTGAGCATCAAAAGGCTCATCTGTTGGTGCAAACCGATTTCGTACCGGCGGCATCCGCCCAAAAACCTTGGCATTGGCAGGAGGCCCAAGCCATCGAAGATAGTTTCGCCGACGACGTAGCGGCTGAGTTGACTCGCCAGCGGCGCGAAGGCTGATTCATGGCGCTGCAGTATCCGGGCTGGTCGTCAAACCATAGAGTCAGCTTCAAGGAGGTTATCAGGAGTGGCTCAAAGGGCAGGAACGAAGGGTCGTCGCGCGCGCCAAGTCGGTCATCCGTCTCTTCCATCCCGCATCCGACATCTCCTGTCCTCAGTCCTCAGTCCTCAGTCCTCAGTCCTCAGTCCTCAGTCCTCAGTCCTCAGTCCTCAGTCCTCAGTCCTCTGTCCTCAGTCCTCAGTCCTCAGTCTTCTTGTCAGTTCTTCGCTGACTTTGACCCAGCCAGAGCAGATGGCGGTTCGGTTGCCACGGTCTTCGTTTGCTCCGCCTCCCTGAAAATGTGTTGCAATTTGCATCATTGGTGGAGAATGAAGTTCAGGTAAGCTCCTGTGAACGCCTCCCAAGGCCGCTTCCCGAGGTAAACCGAGGTAATCCGAGGCTATCCGAGCCTTCAAGCATTTTATGTTTTTTCAGCTCGCCATCGGCTCGAGCGCATTATCCCGCCAAAAATGGCTAAATTTGAGCACCTTACACACCCATGATCTTCTTTAGCCGTGTTCTGGCAGGAGCGGATTTGAGAACGAAGAGTTCAGCTTTCCACGCCTAGCGCGCCTGGGTCGTTTAGGGCCATGAACTAGCAACAAGTGTGCGAAGACAACAGCCTGGCCAGGCGCAAAGTATCTACACTGTTCCCGCCGTCAAACTCATCCGCAGGCGTGCAGTGCTAGCACCGTTCCAACTCACGGAGGTTGAGGAGCGCGTCAAGCTTTGGCTTGGCCTAACTTGAGCCATTAGGCCGGGTGCCCTCACCCGGCTCCCCGCTCTGGCGGCAAATTGATCGAGCTGGATGAGGATGGATTGTTTGTGTTGGAGTGGCGGGCGATCCCGGGCTGTAGCTCGCCGGACAAGACACGAGCGGAAGCCTTGGCGAACATCAGGGACTCCATGACCGGTTATCTGGCCAGTCTCAAGAACCACAGCGAGCCGGTGCCGCCACTCATCCGTGACGAGATCGTCGAGATTTCCGAAAGAGCCGCCAAATCCACAAAGGCCGCCTCCCGAGGTAATCCGAGGCAAACCGAGCCTTCAAGGTTTTTTTGTTTTTTCGGCTCGCTGTCCGCCCAAGCGCATTATCCCGCCAAAAATGGCTAAATTTGAGCAGCCAGAAAACAAAAATGGCGGTGCACACGATTCTGGATCACATTTCTCTCAGTGCGCATGGAAAGCAAAAACGTTGTCATCTTGCTGGGCCTGTTGGTTGGTCTGCTGGGGAACCTCGGTTGTTCTTCGCTGACTTCGGAAAAGCGTATCCGCCATTCTGTCCAGACCCAGTACTCCGTGAGCGAACCGGAGTTTTCCAATTCCATCAGCCATGTCCTGGGGCCTCCCCTGGTCGAAGGAAATCAGATCGACGAATTGGTCAATGGGGACCAGGTCTTCCCGGCCATGCTAGCCGCCATTCGCGGCGCCCAAAAATCGATCACGCTCGAAACATTCATTTGGAAATCCGGCGAGGTTACCAGGGAATTTGCGGCGGCGCTCTCTGAACGCGCCCAGGCTGGGGTCAAAGTTCATATCCTCGTGGACACCATGGGTTCTTCCAAATTTAGCCGCCGAGACATACTGCAGTTGCGCAAAGCGGGCGCAGAATTCGTGAAGTTTAACTTTCCGCTGCCGCTCAAGTTGCTCCGTATCAACCATCGCACTCATCGAAAAATCATGGTTGTGGACGGGAAAATTGGGTTTGCCGGCGGAGTTTGCCTGGCGGATGAATGGCAGGGCAACGCCGAACCGGGCCACTGGCGGGACACGCATTTTCGAATCCAAGGACCTGTCGTCGCGCAGATGCAAACGGCTTTCCTGGACAACTGGCTCCAGGCCCGCTCCCAGATTTTGCATGGAGAGAATTACTTTCCTCAGCTTCAAACCGCCGGTCCGACTTCTGCGCAGTTTTTTAAAAGTGGCGCGCGAGACGGAGCGGAAAACGCTTTGGTCAGCTATTTGCTCGCCATCGCCGCGGCCCGCACTAACATCCGGCTGGAACATGCCCAATTCGTTCCGAACAACCTTCTCGTCAAAGCGCTGCTTGATGCCCGGCAGCGGGGTGTAAAAATTCAGGTTGTTGTTCCGGCCAAGCTTGATAACTACGCGGTCCGCATGGCCTCGCGCTCCCGCTACGGACCACTCCTCGCGGCAGGAATCGAGATATTCGAGTACCAACCCACTCGCCTTCACTGCAAAATCATGATTGTGGACGATCTCTGGGTGACCGCTGGGTCAGTCAATTTCGATGAGCGTTCCTTCCGAATCAATGGCGAGGCCAATATGAATGTGTTGGATGGCGACTTTGCCGCCAGGCTCACCCGTTTGTTTGAAGAAGACAAAGGGAACTCGCGTCAAGTGACACTGGAAGCTTTCAAAAAGCGCAACTGGCTAGTCAAAGGCTTCGATCACCTGGTGGGCTTTTTTCGTTCGCAGTTGTAATGCGCACGTTCAAATTTCCCGTGCTGTTGGCATCACGAACGGTTGACGGTATTCACGGCCAAGCAGCGCGTCGGCCTTCGGATTATTGAGAAACTGCTCTGTGTCCGATTCCATCTGAAGCAGTGAGCCGAGGGTCAATTGCGACTTCTCTAAATCCACATTGTTGTCCATGAGATGCTGGCGGGTCCGTTCAAATGTCTCGAGGGCCGTTTGGGGTGATTTCAACTGAGCCAATTGCTTCTGAATTTCGCCAGACGAGGAGGCATGACCCAGCCGCCAGGAAATGTTGCCCAAATGACAAAGCGCGGTTGACTGATGCCCTTCGGGGATGTCGGCATTCAATTCCGAAACTTTGCGGCTGCGCACCGCTTTGAAAAAATTGGCAAAGTGGCTTTCAGTTTTTCCCGCAAAGGTGCGAACCAGTTTGCCGTCCAAGTCGAACAGCGAAGTGTCTGCAATGATTCCCTCTGTGCCGATGAAAATCCAGCCACTCTTAAACTGGGGGTTGAACGGTTCTGTTTTGAGCCCGCGCGTTTCCGCCACGATGGTCTTATCTCCAAAATCGTAAATGACCACCTGGGTGTTAGGTGTCTCTCCGGCGTCTGTGTAACCTGCACGCGTTCCGTAACTGATAACTGATCGGCCCAGGCCCGTCACTCCCAGGCCCCACCGGCAGATGTCGAGCGAGTGGACGTTGTTGTTCCCCAACTCGCCGCTGCCAGTGTCCCAGAACCAGTGCCAATCATAATGGAAGTTGGGGCGCGTCAGCGGACTCATGGGGGCGGGGCCGGCCCAAAGATTGTAATCGACCGTCGCCGGAATTTCATACTTGCCGGGTCCGCCGATGGAGTCACGGCGTCCATAGACGATGCTGCGCGCCAGTTTGACGTCCCCAAGTTTGCCTTCGCGCATGTATTTGACGGCCTCAGCCAGGGCGGCGTTGGAACGGTTCTGCGTTCCACCCTGGCAGATTCGGCCCAATTTGCGGGCGACCTGCACAATGCGCCGGCCTTCGGTAATGTTATGGCTGACGGGTTTCTCGACATAGACATCTTTGCCCGCCTGCATCGCCCAAACAGCGGCCAGCGCGTGCCAATGATTCGGCGTCGTGATGAAAACGGCGTCGATGGTCTTGTCCTCCAGAATCTTGCGCAAATCCTGCACTGCTTTGGGCCGAGGACGTTTCTGTTCGACAAGCACAGCAGCGACTTCGGCCGTCCGCTCGCGATCCGGATCACAGACGCAGGTGATCTCGCACTCGGACAGGCGGGCTAGTTCCTGGGCATGCTGTTTGCCGCGAATCCCGCAGCCGATGATGGCCACAACGATCTTTTCATTCGGGCTTACGAGCCGCTTTTCCGCAGCCAGGACTGGCATGGGAACCGAGGCCGTGGCAGCCGCCGCGGCGGCTAGAAGGGAGTCTTCAAGGAACTGACGGCGAGTGATATTTAACATAGGGTGCTGGTGGTTGGTCTGCGATTTCAAATCCTGGCAAGGATTCGGTTTTATGCAATATCGAACTTAGGACGTACTTGACATTTCAGCAATCCAAAGCAGAGTCCTAGGACATAGCATGGCGCATTATTTGCTTAATAGTGGGCAATTTCCTTACCCGGAGCACGGACGGCAGTGTTTGATGAAGTTTCCATGGTCATGAGGAATTGCCTAACACCAGAACGACACACGGCTTGCTGTGGCTCGATGAAGAAGCGGCTGGCGCTTTCGGGCCTGCTCCTGGCGGCCTGCTTTAGCTCCTTTCAAGTGCAATCAGCAGCAACGGCTGGCTCGGACCACGTTTCCACAATCGGCACCACTAAGCTGCCGCTCGCCGAAAGTGACCGGATTTACCTGGCCAATATCGAACAGCGCGGGCTGCGGCTGTCCATTCGCGCATTTCCTGCGCTTTCCTCCGCCATTAGCAACGCCGCACCGGCGAAAATCTCGCGTTTCTTCGCCGCTTCTTTCAGCGGCCAGATCCTCGACTGGGCGCAAAGCTCCGGCCCGGAGACCGAGGCCTTGAAGATTCGGCGGATCGTTGCCGCTGGGGAGCCCAAGAGCAAAGTTGTGCTTGCGAACGGGGAACAATTTGTCAAATACCTCCTTGATTTGCGCAGCCGGTTTGAACCAGGAGTTTTCGTGGAAATGGCCTTAAAGAGTTTTTCCCCGGTCCAGCGTGATCAAATCGAGGGCCCCTGGCGCGGCGGTTGCGCCTTGCGTTTGGCGGGTCGTCGGCTTGACGGCGCGCGGGGCGAGATCATGGTGAGCCTGGACCTGGAACTCATTCATGTCCCCGAGGCGGACGTGATCGCCGGTGAAGCGGGCTGGGTTCAGTCCCTGCGGGTTACCGAGGCGCAGGAGGCTGTGGCCAAAGTCGAATTGCTGGCAGAAGTTGGCAAAGAGCGGGGGATCGACCGGTCGCTTTTTCAAGACAATTGGGCCGAACCATTGGCCATGCGCACGATCGTGACGGGCGGACTTTATGTGGCCGATGTGGACGATGACGGCTGGGAAGATGTTCTGGTTACCGACAAGAAGGGAGTGTTTCTTTTCCGCAATGAAGGAGGCGGTCACTTCGTGGATGTGACTGACAAGGCGGGGCTGCCCCGTCGCTTGGGATCGGTCGCCAATGCTTTGTTCGGAGATTTCGATGGCGATGGCCTGGTCGATTTGCTTTTGGATTCGCGCATCTTTCGCAATGCGGGCAATTTCCGGTTTGAGGAAGTGACCAACGCAACGCGATTGCTTTTTGGCAGCGCGCTCGGTCTATCCGTGGGCGACTATGATAAAGACGGGCGTCTCGATATTTATGTCGCCCGGAGTAACGGCGAAAAAGGGGGCCGCTACAGCAAGAATTCATGGATCGATGGTCCAGGCGGCCCTGGCAACCAACTTTGGCGCAACCTTGGCAACTGGCAATTCGAGGAAGTCTCGCAAAAAGCCAACGCCCAGGCTGGTCGCCGCTCTTGCTTCACCGCCGCCTGGCTGGATGCTAACAATGACGGCTGGCCGGACATTTATACGATCAACGAGTTCGGCGGTGGCATCTTGTTGATCAACCAGGGCAACGGCACCTTCAAAGAGCAGCCACTGCTCGATGATGCGGGCGATTTCGGATCCATGGGCATGGTCGTGGGCGATTACGACAATGATGGCAACATCGACATCTATACAGCCAACATGTCCAGCAAGTCAGGCCGTCGAGTCATGGAAAACCTTCCCGCCGGCAGCTACTCGCCCGATGTGCTCTCCAAGATGAAACGCTTTGTCACCGGCAGCGAGATGTATCACAATTTGGGCGGCCTGAAGTTTGCCCGGCTCGGATCGGCCTTGCGCGTGCGAGCGGTGGGCTGGGCGTATGGAGCCGCTTTCGTCGATCTGGATAACGATGGCTGGCTCGATCTTTACGGCACCTGCGGGTTCATGAGCGTCAACAAAGAGGAACCCGATGGCTGACCATGCCTTTGGCAGGCTGTCGTGTCACAGCCTTTTGATCGAATGGCTATTTGTCCAGCTCCAGTGAAACCTGACGAGCGCCTCAAAGATTGGTGGGTGGAAAATCCCTGGCTGATAGCCGCCCGTGGCAAGAGTCTCAGCGGTTACGAGCGCAACCGGATCTTTCTCAATGCGCAGGGTGCCGAGTTTTTTGAGATTTCCGGCCTGACAGGCGCGGACAGCGATGGCGATGGTCGCGCCGTTGTCGCCGTGGACACAAATGGAGATGGCCAGGAAGATCTGATCGTGCGGCAGGCCGGGGGAGGCTCATTGCTGCTTTTCGAGAATCGTTTTCCCAAGGCACATTGGTTGCAGGTTTCACTGCGCGGAGCTAAAAGTAACCGGCAGGGACTCGGCGCGCGTCTGGTGGCGCAGGCAGGCTCACAAAAATTGGTGCGCGAACTCTATCCCCAAAATACATTCAAATCGCAATTTCCGGCGAACGTCCACTTCGGCCTGGGCAAGGCCTCGAAAGTGGACCGTCTCACCGTCACTTGGCCGAGTGGGCTGGTGCAGGAGTTGGTTGATTTGCCCATCGATCGATACATTCAAATTACAGAAGGTGCCCAGCAAGTGGAACTGCGGCGGAGCCATCCAACGCATACTAGTCACCGTTAAGAGCGCAGTCGAAATTATGATTAGAAATCGAAAATTCCGGGCCTTGTCCATCGCATTGCTGAGCCTCGCGCTTGTTTGCTGCGGTGGTTGGCTTTTGGGTGGAGTCGCAGACCTGTCAGGTCTTTTCTGTTCTGCGCGAACGGAACGCTTGGATGACAATTGCATGAGGTTGTAGTTCCCGCGCAATGGCTATGTCGCAGCAGAAGAAGCCAGCGAAATCAAGCATGAATACGTCGGTGGCGCGGTCTCTGCGATGGCGGGAGGCAGAACGGACCACCACCAAATTGCTTTCAATGTCCCTGTCGCCACCCGCTCTCATCCCCAAGGGAAACCCTGCAGAGTTTTTGTTTTCGATCGTCAAGGTGCGCCTCAAAAGCGCGGGAGACGATGTTTTCTATTGCCCTGATGTGCCGGGTTGAGAGCTACTTCTTTTCCGCGAAGGACCGGGCATTATTGAAATGGGCAAGGGCGGCGCGCTGGCTAGTGGCTTTTTGCAGCTCGAGGCTCGCGGCCAACTGCTGTCTGGCCACGAAGAGCCGTTGGGTTTCCAGGCCGGCCCAGGCCAGCAAAGCGGCGACGATTGCGATTAAGATCCAGTACTTAGAATTCATAAGTCTTTTTTCTATTATTACTGCCAGGAGGAATATCGTCAGAGAGGCGCTTAGGCTTAAACTGTCGCAAGTGCTTTTCGCTCGTTTTGTGGCCTCCTCGCTTAAAATTCATCTGGTCAATCAATTCCAATGCACGTAAATCCTCGTCAAGCGAAGCGGGCGCATTTTGAAAAGCCGTATGGCCTTAAGCAAAACCAAATTTGAAACCGAACTCCAGGTGCGTCCTGACGACATCGACATGAATCAGCACGTCCATGGCAGCCGCTACTTTGATTACGTACTGGCGGCGCGTTACGATCAAATGAGCCGGTGTTATAAAATGTCCATGGAAGAATTTTTGAAGGCGGGTTTCGGCTGGTTCATTAAAGCGGCCCACGTAGAATACTATCGCCCGCTGCGGTTGGGCGATGAACTTGTGGTCCGCACCTGGGTCGAGGAGATTTTCCGCACGGGGGTCAAGGTAAATTTTGAAATCATCAAGAAGGCCAAAGGAAAGGTTTCCTCCGAAGGTTATTTCGATTACACCATGATCGGTTTGCAAACCGGACGGGCGCAGGCAATTCCAGACTGGATCATCACCAAATATTCAATCTGACCAAACGGAGAAGATGGCAAAACAAGAATGACAATCATTGCAGCTTTTGAGCCATGGATTTGAAGATTTACCCGCCCTTGCCCGTGCGAAAGGATTTTCGGATCGGGATCCTCGGCAGCGGCTTCATCGTCAATGATTGTCACCTCGTGAGTTACCGCAAGGCGGGGTTCAATCCGGTCGCGATCGCTTCGCGCACCCGCGTCAACGCCCTCAAAGTGGCCCAGCGCCATGGCTTGGCGAAAGTCTGCCATTCCTATGAGGAATTGCTTGACGACCCGGCCATCGAGGTGCTCGACATCGCTGTGCCGCCGAACGCCCAACTCGGCTTGCTCAAAGAGGCCTGCCGGCGGAGGACGGTCCGAGGCATTCTCGCGCAAAAGCCCCTTGGGATGAATTACCTCGAAGCGGTCGAGGCGGTGCGGGTCTGCCAGGAAGCCGGTATCACGCTGGCCGTGAATCAAAACATGCGCTATGACCACTCGGTTCGTGCCGCGCAAACTTTGCTGCAGAACGGGACCCTCGGCGAGCCGGTGCTGGCGAGCATCGAAATGCGCGGCATTCCGCATTGGATGCCTTGGCAAGCCGGGTTAGGCTGGGTGACTTTACGAATCATGTCCATTCATCACCTGGATACGTTTCGGTTCTGGTTCGGCGAGCCGGAGCGAGTTTACTGCAGTGTGCGCACCGATCCGCGGACCCCATTCTCCCATACCGATGGGATTTGCGCCTACATTCTGGAATACGCAAATGGTCTGCGCTGCGTTTCGATTGATGACACTTGGACTGGCCCGGCGCGCGAAGGTTGCCCTGAGGACATCTACATTAAATGGCGCATCGAGGGCATCAATGGGCTGGCCATCGGCACCATCGGATGGTGCCAGAATCCTTACACTACGCCATCAACCATTAAATATGGGGCGAAAGGGGACCCTGGATTCACAAGCCCCGTCTGGAAGGAGAGCTGGTTCCCGGATGCCTTTGCGGGGACTATGGCCCAACTCCTCATTGCCTTGGAGAGCGGAACGGAACCGGTCATTAGTGGACGCGACAATCTCAAAACCATGGCCCTCGTCGATGCCGCTTACCTCAGCGCGGCTCAACATAGAGCGGTCAGTCCCGCCGAGATTTCGAAAAGCACGGCTTAATTCCGAGTTTGGCGTCCACCCGTGAGGTTGTCCTGGAGTTGCCCCCGAAAAACGGTCACCCCACCGGCGATGGCCTCGGATTAGTAGTTCCCTACTCCCGATCCCTAAAAATTGCCTCAATGAAGGGGCTCTTTTGACGATATATCAAAACAAACAGAGTTATTCGTTGCGTTTTTTATTCGGTCATGTATATACTCAAGTTTACACATGCTGTACCGCTGCACCTGAAGTATTTGTTGTGCCTGCGAATATCTATCTGGCTAGAGGGCTAAGTCAGTTCGTGGCGTTTGGCGTTTTATCCCGACGCGATTGGGCTTTTTCGACCATGTTTTGGACGAACTGGAATCCTTTCTTTGCTTTGATTCTGTTGGGTCTCGCTGAAGCCTTTTTGCCCGAGCGAGCCTCCGCGACGCCCGATTTCTTTTTCCGCGCGCAATCCACGCCAAGCGCTCCCAGAGATGCCTCTTCACCTCCAACGATTACGGGCCAGCCTGTGAGCCAAACCGTCATTATCGGAAACAATTACACGTTTAATGTCACCGCCACGGGCACGGCGCCGTTTAGTTTCCAATGGCGCTTCAACGGGGCTGACCTTGGCGGCCAGACCAATGCGGCCCTCATTCTGACGGCCATTCGAACCAACGACGCAGGGTCTTACGCTGTTTATATAGCGAACGGGGCGGGCTCAGTCACGAGCGCTCCAGCGATTCTGACTGTGCACACTACGAACGACCCTGTTTATGCGGCGCCGGACCGAGGGTGGGCCTACATTTATAGCGGCAACGCGGCTTCGGCTGGAGTGACCAATTCCTTGGATGGCACTTGGAATCGACAAAACGGCACCGATTCCTGGTTTGGCGACGGGCGTGGCACAAACAACGGCCCTCTCGGTGGAATTGGGGTAACGAACGGTATTCTCACGATTGAAGATGATGTCGCCGCCGGCTCGGGCAGCTTGGACAATCGCCGTTTTTACATGACCCATAACCTCGCACAGGATACCACGGTCAGCAATGCCACCACCTTGTTGAATGACGGTGTTACGCTGAGTTTCCGAGCCCGTCTCACGCCGCCAGCCCCGGCCGACCCTCTCACCGAATTAGCAAGTGCGCCCAGCGGCTTTGTCAACGTCAGCGATGGCAAGGGCATGTTCGGCATTCGCCAGGCTGGCTCCAGTGGAATGCTCATTTCTTTGAGCTTGAATCAAGCGATTGAAGATCTCAGCACCAACACCACTTTTAACTTCGGACAGGCCGGTTTGCACATGAACACTTTGAATGGCAATAGCCGCAGTCCAAATATCGATCCCGGCGAAGGTGGCATGATCAATTTACTCCCGCTTGATCCTGCCGTTTTTCATGAGTTCTGGATCACTATCCAGGACAACGGCTCCGCCCCCGGCACCCATAGCGTGTCGATCTACTTGGATGGCAGCAGGACGCCAAACACTTTTAACCTGACCGCGGGCACCGGTAGCGATGGGCCAGCGACTAATTATCTGGCGCTGGGTCTCCCCAGCACTCCCCAACGGGGCGCGGTGGACGTGGATTTCTTTGGCTACAAACCAGGGGTAATCCCACCGTCAGGATTGAATGATCTGGTGGGGATTGTGCTCCAACCCACCAACCAGATTGTCCCCGCTGGCCAAATTGCCAGTTTTAGCGTTGGAGTCACCGGCGCGCCCCCTTACTTCTTCCAATGGTACAAAAATGGATTGGCCATTGATCAGGCCACCAACAATAGCTACACAACCCCTCCCGCAGGCCCTGCTGACGCCGGCTCCGCGTTCATTGTGACAGTGGCCAATATTTTCAACGCTGTTACCAGCACCCCGCCCGCCAGTCTCAGCATTTTGCCGCCGCCCGTCATTGTCACGCAGCCCCAAAGCCTGACCGTAGCTTATGGGGACCCTGCCAGTTTCTCCGTGATTGTGCAAAGTGAAGCGACCGCCGCCTATCGCTGGCGGTTCAATGGGAACCCGCTTCCGGGGGCCGCAGACCCCACTCTTAATATTAACGCAGCTCAACCCGCCCATGCTGGGGCTTACGATGTGGTCGTGACGAATAATGGGGGAGCGGTAACAAGTGTGGTGGCTGTATTGACCGTGAACTCATTCGACTTTGGCGATGCCCCAGCTCCTTATCCGACACTCATCGCAAACAATGGCGCCCGTCATTTGATTGTTCCAGGCGTTTACCTTGGCGCGACTATCGATGCGGAAGTGGACGGACAACCAAATGCAACGGCAACGGCGGACAATGACGACGACGGCGTCACGTTCACCACGAGCTTGTTTGCAGGAAGAACTGCCGCTGTCCAGGTCATTGCCTCGACCAACGGGTTCCTGGATGCCTGGATTGATTTTGCCGGCACCGGCACTTGGGCGGATGCAGGCGATGAGATCTTTTCCGACCAGAAGGTGGTGGCCGGGACCAACCTCGTCAATTTTCTCGTCCCTGCCGGCGCGACTGCCGGGAGCACCTTCGCGCGGTTCCGGTTTAGCACTGCTGGCGGCCTGCTTTTCGATGGCCCGGCCCCTGACGGGGAGGTCGAAGATTATGCGGTATCGGTCTTACCGGCGGCTGACCTGGCGGTTTCCATTGCGGCATCAGCAGATCCTGTGGCGGTGAGTAGCAACCTAGTCTATTCGATTAA
This sequence comes from Verrucomicrobiota bacterium, assembly GCA_038228235.1. Classification (GTDB taxonomy): domain Bacteria; phylum Verrucomicrobiota; class Verrucomicrobiia; order Limisphaerales; family JBBRPK01; genus JBBRPK01. Next base: position 19,661 of record JBBRPK010000059.1, on the reverse strand, counting down.
CGTCAGCAATGTCGGTCCCTCGCTGGCGACGGGGGTTGTCGTGACAAATCTCCTTCCTGGGAACATCAGTTTTATCTCCTCTTCTTCGAGTCAGGGGAATTGCGCTGTTTCAGGTGGCACGCTCCTGTGCGCTCTCGGCAATTTGGGCGTGCATAGCTCAGCCACTATTAGCATCACGGTGGCGCCCACCTCGTCAGGCGTCCTCACCAGCGCGACCACGGTGGCTGGAAACGAGAGTGATTTCGTTCTTGCCAACAACAACGCCAGCATCACCGTCACTGCCCAAGCCTCCCCGGCCATTACCATGCCACCCGTGAGCTTGACGGTGACGCAGGGAAACAATCTCATCCTCAGCGTGGTCGCGACAGGAACCGCGCCGCTACTTTACCAGTGGCAACTGAATGGGGCCGACCTAAACGGCCGAACCAACGCCAGCCTCTCGATTAACAATGCGCAACTCTCGGATGGAGGCGCTTACGCAGTGCGAGTGCGCAATGGCGTGGGAGCCGTTGTTAGTGCCCCGGCAACTGTGACGGTGCTGACGCCGCCCTCGATTACAAGGCAACCCCAAAGCCGGACGAATCTCGCAGGCGGCACCGTCACCCTCAGCGTCGGCGCCACAGGAACAGATCCGCTCAGCTATCAATGGCAGTTCAATGGCGGCTTATTGGTCGGGGAGACCAACGCCACATTGACCCTGGCTAATGTTCAGAAGATCCAGACTGGTAACTACGCCGTGGTGGTGCGGAACAACATCGCGGCCGTCACTAGCGCGATGGGGACGCTGACCGTGATCGAAATGGATTTTGGAGATGCGCCTGATCCACCCTACCCGACACGGTTGGCCAGCAACGGAGCGCGACATCGGGTCGTGCCTGGATTTTTCCTCGGAGCCGGCATCGACTATGAGCCCGACGGCCAGGCCAATTCCAGCGCCACAGGCGACGATCTCAGTGGCAGCGCGGATGAGGACGGCGTCACTTTTTTGACCCCGCTTTTCGCCGGACAGTCCGCCAGCCTGCGCGTTATTGCCTCGAGCAACGGCTTGCTCAATGCCTGGATTGATTTTAACGGCAATGGCAATTGGGCTGACACGGGTGATCAAGTCTTTACCAATCAAGCGTTAGTGGCAGGAACAAACCTGGTGGCCTTGCGTGTGCCCTCGCTCATAACAGGGACCAACAGCTTCGCTCGATTTCGTTTCAGCAGCCAGGCGGATCTTTCGTTTCTCGGCGAGGCTCGGGATGGCGAAGTGGAGGATTATGCAGTGGCGGTGAATGCCGCAATTGATTTGGCGGTCAGCGTCACCGCGCAACCCGTTCCCGTAGCCGTCGGGAGCAATCTTACCTACACTATTCTCCTGACTAACGCCGGACCTTCGGTTGCGACCGGCGTGACATTGAACGATGTGCTGCCGTCGAGCGCTTTGTTTATGTCGGTCGCGAGCAGTCGGGGCAGTTGCTCCAACTCTGGCGGCACGGTGACGTGCTTGATCGGCAACCTGGCCCCGGGAGCAACTGCCACCGTCACCATCACTTGCTCTCCGACCGCCCCCGGAATACTGACAAACATCGCCAGTGTGGCCGCTGCTGAATATGATCCTGTCTCCATCAACAACGCCGTGTCCTCTCTGGTCGGTTCCCTGGTCTATCCTGCCATCACGGAGTCGCCGCAAAGCCTGACAGTGACGAGCGGAAACAGCGCCAGCTTCAGTGTGGCGGCGAGTGGCTCAGCCTTGGATTTTCAATGGCGCTTCAACGGTATCGATGTCAGCGGCCAAACGAATTCTTCGCTCCTTATCCCACATGCGCAGCCAGAACAGGCGGGCAACTACACTGTGCGCGTGCGCAATGGCGTAGGCGCCGTCGTCAGTGATCCCGCGGCGCTGGTAGTATTCGTGCCTCCGCAAATCACGGGCCAGCCACGAGGCCAGACCGTCCTGGCCGGCGGCCAAGTCAGCCTGAGTGTGAGCGCTTCTGGGACGGCTCCCTTGCTCTATCAATGGCGATTGAATGGCACGGATTTGGTGGGTGAGACGAGAACGACTTTAATTCTCAACAACCTCCAACCGAGCCAGTCAGGGGCTTATGTTGTTCAAGTGAGCAACGGCGCCGGCTCCGTTCTCAGTGACCCGGCGCTGGTGGGGGTGTTGGTTCCCCCTGCCATCACGCAGCCACCGCAGAGTCGGACCGATAATGCGGGCGGTCCTACTTTTCTGGCGGTGATTGCAAGTGGGACCGACCCCTTGAATTATCAGTGGTACAGCAATGCAGGGAACCAGATCCCCGGCGCCACCAACTCCACGCTTCTATTCCCCAACGCTCAGAAGAGCCAATCGGGAAGTTTCTACGTGGTAATTACGAACAGCGCAGGCGCAGTCACCAGCGGCGTCGTGTCGTTGACCATCCTGGAAATGGATTTCGGTGATGCCCCGGATAGCATGGGTTACCCCACGCTTATGATCTTCAATGGGGCGCGCCATCAAATCGTGCCGGGAGTTCATCTCGGGGCCGCCATTGATTTCGAGCCGGACGGCCAGCCAAACCCCACCGCCACTGGAGATGGAGATGACGATGGCGTCCTTTTCACCAGCCCGTTGCTGATCGGTCAAACCGCCACTCTGGACATCATTGCCTCGACGAACGGTTTTGTGGACGCGTGGATGGACTGGAATCGGAATGGGAGTTGGAGCGATCCCGGTGAGCAAATATTCATCAGCCAGGCAGTCATGGCCGGAACCAACCATCTGTCCTTTTCCCTCCCAGCGCAAACCCTGGCGTCCAACACGTTTGCTCGGTTCCGTTTCAGCACGACCGGAGGCCTCTCTTTCGATGGGCCTGCGGCGGATGGCGAAGTGGAGGATTATGTGGTGACGATTACCCCGGCCATTGATCTCGGAATCGTTGTAGCCAATTCGCCTGACCCGGTGGTAGCAGGGAGCAATTTGACCTATACCATCACGATCAACAATCTGGGCCCCTCCGCCGCGTCGGGTGTCAGCGTCTTGGATAAGCTTCCCCCTGGAAACAGTCTCCTCAGGGTGACAGCCAGCCAAGGTGCCTGCACTAACGATGGCGACACCCTGAACTGTCAACTGGGTATCCTTCCCAGCGGTGCCCAAGCCGTCATTACCCTTGTCGCAACTCCAAATCGAACCGGCGTTCTCACCAATACGGCCAGCGTCACCGCCAACGAAGTGGATCTCAATCCGGCTGATAACATCGCTTTAACTGACAGCACGGCTATCGCCAATCTGAATCCTTTTGTGAACTCCGGAATGATCAACGTCCCCGATTTCAGCCCTGCCACTCAATATCCAGCTGCTATCATCGTCTCTGGTGTCACGGCTGCCGTTTACAAAGTGACCGTGACGCTCAGCAACCTGGCGCACACGTTTCCAGCGGATTTTGATATCTTGCTGGTTGGACCTCGAGGTCAGAGTGTCATCCTGATGTCGGATGCGGGCACCGTTCCAATTCAGAACGTCACTTTGATATTTGACGATGATTCGCCTCTCTCACTCCCAGAGGAAGGACGGATCGTCTCTCAAACATTTAAACCAACTAATTATCCTTCAGGCGATGATCCTGATGTCTTTCCGGCTCCGGCTCCGCCTCCCCCCTACGGCGCCCAATTATCCGTCTTTGCCGGCACTGATCCCAACGGACTCTGGTCCCTTTATGTCGTGGATGATCAATTACAAGACTCCGGCTTTATCGCGAACGGCTGGAGCCTGAACTTGGCAACTCTGAACCCCATCACCGATTTAAGCGTGGGAGCGTTCGCAACACCCAATCCGGTGGCCGTTGGCAGCAACCTGACTTTCACGGTCAGCGTGACAAATCAAGGGCCTGCCACCGCCACAGGGGTGAACCTGACCGATCAGTTACCGCCGGGCCTGAACTTCGTCTCCGCCACCCCCAGTCAAGGCGCGTGCATAAATAACAATGGCCTCGTCACTTGCGCCTTGGCCAATCTCACGGTGGGCGGGATCGTGACGGTAACAGTGACCGCCACGCCGACCGTGGTGGGCGCCTTCACCAATGTCGCCATCGTGGCGAGCGGTGACACTGATTTCAATTTGTCCAATAATATGGCCGCCACCGTTGCGACGGTTAGGCCGGTCACCGATTTATCTCTGGGCGGTTCCAGTTCACATGAGCCGGTGGAGCTGCACCACAACCTGGCCTACACCCTGAGTGTCACAAATGCAGGGCTGGTACCCGCCACGGCGGTGACTCTGAGCGATACGCTGCCCAACGGCTTCAATTTTGTTTCGGTAACCTCCAGCCAGGGGACCTGCGCCACTTCCGCGGGGGCTTTCCGGTGTGATCTGGGGGACCTGTCCGCCGGCGCTGTCGCGAGCATCAACCTTATCGGAACGGCTGATCAAACTGGGACGATCACGAACACCGCCTCAGTGATCAGTTCCGAAATCGATCTGAATTTCGCCAACAACACTGTCCAGCAACTCAGCAGCGTGGTAGTTACCTCGGCTCCCTATTCTGATGCCGGCGGCATCGCCATTGCCAGCCTGGGAATGGCCAATCCCTATCCTTCGACAATTCGGATTTCCGGAGTCACCGCCGCTGTTTTCCAAGTCACGGTCATTCTGAGCAACCTCACTCATGCTTTTCCAGATGACTTGGATATTCTACTGGTTGGACCGAGCGGGCAGAAATCGATGCTCATTTCCGATGTCGGTGGAGGTTTCGCCATATCCAACGTCACTTTGACCCTGGATGACAATGCGGCGTCTTCACTGCCCGCCACTGGCCAACTCTCCTCCGGAACCTTCCGTCCGGCCAATTTCGATCCGCAGAGCCCGGCATTCCCCGCTCCGGCTCCTGCTGGGCCGTACTCAACGGCTCTATCGGCCTTTAAAGGCACCGACCCGAACGGCGTCTGGAGTTTGTACGTCCTGACCGAGGCAGCCCATAACTCGGGCTTGATTGCTGGCGGTTGGGGTCTAACTATTTCCACGCTAAACCCCATTGCCGATTTGGTGATTGCTCAATTTGAATCCCCCAATCCGGCGATGCCTGGAAGCAACGTCACCTACTCCCTGTCAGTAGCTAATTTGGGACCGGCCGGAGCCGATGGGGTCGCCGTGACGGATCTCCTGCCAGCCAACATGGGTGTGGTCTCGGTTCTGTCCAGTCAAGGGGCCTGGTCCAATGCCAATGGCTTGATTATATGCGCCTTGGGCAGCCTGGCAGTTGGATCCAATGCGACAGTGACCATCGTCGCTTCGGCGAACGCGGCAGGAACGTTTACAAATTCGGCGATTATCACGGGCCAGGAAATGGATGTGAATCTGTCGAACAATGTCGCGACCGTCGTGACCATTGTTGGAAGTGCGCCCATGATCATTCTCCAGCCACAAGGCCAGACGAGAACTAACCAGGAGAGCGTTACTTTTCACGTGGCCGCTACCGGCAGCGACCCATTGGTTTACCAATGGCAGCACAATGGCGCGGATCTCCTGAATGCGACCAATCAAGATTTGACCTTGAATAACCTGACGCTTTTGGATTCTGGCAATTACTCGGTGCGAGTGAACAACCCTGCCGGCTCCGTGCTGAGCGGCCTGGCCAGCTTGACAGTTTTCTCCCGTCCCACGATTTCAATGATTTCCGATCAATTCATAGATGAAGATACCCTCGATGCGATTTCCTTCACCGTCGGCGATGTAGAAACCCCGGCGGGAAACCTGGCTGTCACAGGCGCTTCTTCCAACCCTGCCTTGGTTCCCAACGCCAATCTTGTTTTTGGCGGCAGCGGCGGCAATCGAACTTTGAGCGTCCAGCCAGCCACAAACCAGTTTGGAATCACTGCCATCACCCTCACAGTCACAGACGGCGATGGAATTTTCGCAAGTGCTACGTTCAGGCTCACCGTAAGATCGGTGAATGATCCGCCGACGATTTCTAGCCTGATCGATCATACCATTAATGAGGACACTGCCAGCGGGCCGATCCCCTTCCTGATCGGGGACTTGGAAACAGCCCCTGAAAACCTCATCCTCAGCGGTGGGTCTTCCAATACCGGTCTCGTTTCCAGTGCCGGAATCAGCTTTGGGGGCACTGGAGCCAGTCGCACATTGACGGTTCTTCCGCTGCATGATCAGTTTGGGCCCACAACCATTACCGTCAGGGTGGCGGATGGTGATGGCGGCCAGGCGACAAGCAGTTTTCTGCTGTTTGTGAATTCAGTGAACGATACGCCCACCTTGGATCCCCTTCATGACCTGACGATTAATGAAGACGCGGGGACACAAAGCGTAAACCTGAGCGGCATAACCTCCGGTGCGCCGAATGAAAATCAAACGCTCACTCTGACCGCCTTGAATGGCAACCCGGCTTTACTAAGCAACGTCAAGGTCAGCTATGCCAGCCCTGCCACCAATGCCATTCTTACTTTCACCACCGTGAGCAATGCCTACGGAACGGCCCTTATCTCCATGATGGTGGACGATGGCGAAAGCCAAAACAGCTCCACTACCCGAATCTTCACCGTCACGGTTAACCCGGCAAATGATCCTCCGACGCTGGATGCGATTGGGGATTTGACTATCTCTGGCGATGCCGGGCCTCAAATGATTGTGCTCACCGGCATTAGTTCCGGGGCGCCCAATGAAAATGACAGCATGAGCTTGAGCGCGGTTTCGGCCAATCCGGGTCTTGTCGGAGATCCCACTGTCAGTTACACGAGTCCGAATGGATTTGCCATATTGCGCTTCGCGCCCCAGGTCAACAGCAATGGAACGGCAGGGATTTCGGTGACTGTGAATGACGGGCAGCCCACCAACAACATCGTCACGCGCAGCTTCTCCGTCATCGTCTTCCAGGTAAATCATTCTCCTGCCATTTCTCTCCTCGCCGACCAGGTGATTGACCAAAACACGGCGAGCGGTCCCCTCTCGTTCACAGTCGGCGACGCGGAAACTCCTGCCTCGACCCTGACCGTGGCCGGCAGTTCGTCGAATCCACGGCTGGTCCCCAACTCCAATATCATCTTTGGCGGCAGTGGCTCGAACCACACGGTCACTATCCTGCCCTCGATAAACCAAATCGGCACGACACTCATCAAGCTTACCGTGACCGACGCCGGGGGAAGCAGCGCCACCGCGAGCTTCCTGTTGACAGTGAACTTTCTCAATACGCCGCCGACCCTCTCCCCTCTTTCTGATCTGAATATCAACGAGGATTCCGGAACACAAACGGTCACACTGATGGGCATTGGCGCGGGCGCGACGAATGAGAACCAGATTTTGCGCGTCACCGCCATTTCGAGCAATCCGGGACTCATCTCGAATCCCACTGTGAATTACAGCACACCCAATCCGTCGGGTACGCTCAGTTTTGCTCCGCTGCCCGATGCCAATGGCACGGCCGTACTTACGGTCACGATTGATGATGGCCAGCCGGTGAACCATATGGTGACCCGCAGTTTTGCGGTGACAGTCAATGCTGTAAATGATCCACCCACTTTGGATCCCATTCTTGACCTGAATATCAATGAAGACGCCGGCCTGCAAATGCTTATGTTGACGGGAATCACTTCCGGAGCGGCGAACGAGAACCAAACCCTGGTGGTGAGCGCCATCTCCAGCAATCCTTCCCTCATTCCTAATCCGGCAGTCAACTATGCCAGCGCCAATCCCACCGGCACCTTGACTTTCGCCTCGCTCACCAATGCCAATGGCACGGCCACGATTTCGGTGACGATCAACGACGGGGGGGCGAGCAACAATATTGCCAGCAAAAACTTCACCGTCACCGTGAATCCAGTCAACGATCCGCCAACCATCAGCGCGATTGCGAATCGGACCATTCTCGAGGAGACCTCAGCGGGTCCCCTTGTGTTTACTATCAACGACGTGGACACGCCTCTTGCCAGCCTTATAGTTTCCGGCACTTCGTCCAACCCGGCTTTAGTTCCCAATGGGAACCTGGTTTTTGGCGGAAGCGGATCCAGCCGCACCCTGGCGGTTCTGCCGGCCCCGAATCAATTCGGCGTGGCGATCATCACCGTTACCGTGAGCGACGGACAAGCCAGCGCGAATTCCCCCTTTATGCTGACCGTCATCCCGGCCAATCATCCTCCAACCCTCTCCAGCTTTTCCGATCAGACCACCAATCAAGGAGCGGTGTTTTCCCTGCCCTTTGCAGTAAACGATGTCGAAACCCCTCTCGCGAATTTGACCGTGACGGGCAATTCATCAAACCCTGCTCTGGTTCCTGCCGCCAATCTGATATTCGCCGGCTCGGGAGCAAATCGGACGCTCACGGTCATCCCGGCAGCAAACCAGGTCGGCGCCGCTACCATAACAGTCATTGTGAGCGATGGCATGGCCACAGCTAGCAACAGCTTTGTGCTCACGATTAACCCGGTGGCCCCCGTAATCACGAGCCAACCGCAGTTCCAGACTGTCTCCAACGGCGCGAGCGTCACCATGAGCGTGGCAGCGACTGGAACGGCCCCGTTGATTTACCAGTGGCAGCACAACGGAACAAATCTGTCCGGGGCGACCAATGCCACGCTTGTTTTTCCTAACGTGCAGTTGACCGATACCGGAACATACACGGTTGTAGTGAGCAACAGCGTCGGTTCATTGAGCAGCGCAGCCGCGGGTTTGACGGTGACGACTGCCGCCGCTCCGGCTATACTCATCGCGGTAAGCTCGATTTGGAGGTACTTCGATCAGGGCCTCGATCTTGGAACGAGTTGGCAGGGCCTTAACTTCGACGACACTGCCTGGGCTTCCGGGCCGGGAGAATTGGGCTACACCGCTCCCGGGCGGCCCGGCCACAATCCTGTCACTGTGTTGAGCTTGGGGCCGGACCCCGCCAACAAGTTCATTACCTATTACTTTCGGCGCAAATTCGTGGTCCCTAATGTGGCGGCCTACACTAATCTGTTATTCCGTTTGAGGCGCGACGATGGAGCGGTGGTGTATTTGAATAACGTCGAAGTCTATCGCGACAACATGCCGGCGGGCCCCATTTCTTACACCACCTTGGCTGCATCCATTGTTTCTGGAACAAATGAAACCACCTATTTCGCGACCAATGCCAGGCCGTCCTTGTTGGTCACCGGGACCAATATTCTGGCTGTGGAAGTTCATCAGATTTCTGCAACCAATGTGGACCTGGGGTTTGATCTCGAACTGACTGGCTTGGGAGCTAACCCGCCGCCAGCAGCCATCTCGTCCATTCCGGACCAATTCATAAAGGAAGACACTTCCTTGACTATCCCTTTTACAGTTTCTGTGCCCGAAGTGACGCCGCTGAGCCTAAAGCTCACCGGAGTTTCGCCCACCAATACTGCCTTAATCGCCTTCACCAACGTATTTTTCACCGGTAGCGGCTCCAATCGCACCATGACCCTCCTACCCAATAGCAACCAGTTCGGTGCCGCCTTGATGACCGTGACGGCGGACAACGGGATTGCGAGCGCGGCTTCCTCTTTTATACTCACCGTCAATCCCGTCAATTATGCGCCGACGCTGGACCCCATCTGGGATTACAGGACCGTAGCAGGTGCAGCCCAGCAAAATATCGTCCTCACCGGAATCACCTCCGGTGCAACCAACGAGAACCAGACGCTGACGGTCACCGCCTCGGCAGGTAGTCTGTTCACGCCTACCGTCAGCTACACCAATGGGCTAACGACGGCGGTGCTTAGGTTCAAGCCCGGCAACACTGCCGGTTCAAATATGGTCACGGTCACGGTGAACGATGGGGGAAGTTCAAACAACTTTATCACGAGGAGCTTTACGGTTTTCGTTCGTTCGAGCGGAAATAATCCCCCAAATCTTTCGGTTCTTCCGGATGCGACAACACTTGAAAATACGACCCTGGGCCCTATTGCGTTCACCGTTGGGGATGCCGAGACATCTGCCAGCAACCTGACCCTTCGCGCCCAGTCCTCGAATCCGGGCTTGGTGCCAGACACGAATCTTATCTTCGGCGGCAGCGGCAGTAATCGCACTTTATTCGTGACCCCCGCTCTGAACCAGACCGGCTCGTGTACAATCAACGTGTTAGTGTTGGATTCCGCGTTCGGCGGCACCAACCGCTCCTTCGTTCTGGCCGTCATGCCCGTGAACCAGGCTCCCACTCTTTCGCCCATTGCTGACCAAACGATTAACGAAGACAGGACTTCTTCCCCCATTGCCTTAACCGTGACCGATGCGGACACGCGCGCCGACGATCTGAGCGTGACCGCTAGTTCCTCCAATCCAAGCCTGGTGCCCAATGCCAACCTTTTCCTCGGCGGCGGGGGGAGCAGCCGATTGCTGATCCTCTCCCCTGCCACCAACCAATTTGGCACGGCTATTATCACTCTCACGGTGAGTGACGGCACGACTAATAATAGGGCCAGCTTTTTGCTGACAGTGAATTCGGTGAACGATCTTCCTGCCGTTTCCAGCATTCCAGATCAAACCATCTCCTTAGGCGCGCCCGCTTCTCCCATTCCGTTCATCATCGGAGATGTGGAAACCGCTGCCACCAATCTCATCCTTTCGGGCGCCTCCTCAAACTCCAGCCTGGCGCCCGTCACGAATATTGTTTTTGGTGGCAGCGGTTCCAATCGCACAGTCACTATCATCCCATCAAGCGGCCAGACGGGCAACGCGAACATCACCGTGACGGTGACGGACGCGAACGCCGGCAGTGCCAGCAGTTCTTTCCTCCTTAGAGTAAATGGCAATCCTGCTAATATGCCGCCAACTTTGGATGCCATTGGCAACCTTGCGCTCAATGAAGGAGCCGGCCCACAAACAGTCAATCTGACCGGCATCACCGCCGGCGCGAACGAAAACCAGTTTTTGGCCGTCTCGGCGATTTCGAGCAACCCCGGGTTGTTGCCAAATCCCAGCGTCATTTACACCAGCCCAAATGGCACCGCCACGCTCCATTTCAGTCCCTCGCCCGCCACGAGCGGCGCGGCGACTGTCACTGTGACCGTTAACGATGGTCAGAATCAGAGCAATCTCTTTTCCCGGTCTTTTACTGTGACAGTCAATCCGTCGCCGCGAATTTCCTCCATTGCTGACCAAATGACCGATGAAGACACTCCTGCGCTCGCCATTCCGTTCACTGTTACGGATGCAGTCACGCCCGCGTCTAGCCTGAACCTCACCGGCAATTCTTCCAATCCGGCGGTGGTGCCAAACGGGGGTATCGTCTTTGGGGGCAGTGGAACTAATCGCACGCTCACCCTTATTCCCACCCCCGATCAATTTGGGTTTACTCTCATCACAGTCACAGTAGCTAACACCAATGGCAATACCGCCAGCACCGCCTTTATGCTTGCGGTCAATTCAGTCAACCATGCCCCCACATTGGATGCCATTGCTAATCTCACCGTCAACGAGGATGCGGGGCCGCAAACCGTCCCGATCACCGGCCTTAGCCCGGGCCCCGCTAACGAAACGCAAAATCTTATTGTCACAGCGCTGTCCAGCAACCCCGGCCTCATTCCCAACCCAATCGTGAATTATCTCAGTCCCGGTAACTCTGGCGCCATTAGCTTCACCTCATTATCCAACGCGAACGGAAGCGCCCTCATCACGGTCACGGTTAATGACGGCCAGGGCAGCAACAATCTCGTCAGCCGAACCTTTACCGTCACCGTCATCCCGGTGAACGACGCCCCCGTCGTCTCGGCCTTGGCTAGCCAGGTGACTTCCGAGAATATGGCTACTGGCCCGATTCCTTTTCTGGTGGGTGATGTCGATAACTCGGCCGGGACCTTGGTGGTCACCGGTAGTTCTTCCAATCCAGTGCTGATGCCGAATGCCAACATTGTTTTCGGCGGCAGCGGCGCAAATCGCACCATCAATCTTGTGCCCTCCACGAATCAAACTGGCGCCTCGACGATTACAATTAACGTCAGCGATGGGATGGCCAGCGTCAGCAGCGCGTTTCTCTTAACCGTCATTCCTGCTAACACTCCACCCTCGATTTCGGGTCTGGCCGATCAGACGATCGACGAAGGCGCTTCGGTGGGGCCACTCACCGTCGGTATCAACGACGCAGAGACGCCCGTGCGCAATTTAGTCCTAAATGGCAGTTCCTCCAACCCGACGCTGGTCGCGGAGACCAACATTCTTTTCGGGGGCAGCGGCGGCACTCGCTCCGTCACCATCACGCCCTCGCCCAACCAATTTGGCAACGGCATCATCACTTTGACTGTGATCGATACCAACGGCGCCGCCGCCACTACCCGGTTTAATCTGACAGTGAATCCCATCAACCATCCGCCGACGTTGCATCCAATTAACGATCTAACTATCAACGAGGACGCTGGATGGCAGTATGTTGTTCTGAGCGGGATTTCTGCCGGCCCGCCCAGCGAGAATCAAACTTTGCTGCTGACTGCGACCAATGATGGCACCGCCCTGATCACGAATTTAGCGCTCAGTTATTTCAATCCGGACCCGGCCGCCATCCTGAGCTTCCGTACGATGCAAAATGCCAACGGTTCCGCGAACATCATTGTTACTGCCAATGATGGAGGAAGCAGCAATAGCATCGTCAGCCAACGGTTCACTCTTGCGGTCCTGCCAGTCAATGATCCGCCCACGTTGAACCCGATTGTGGATTTTACGATCCCTCAAAATGCCGGGCTCCAGACGGTTTTCCTCAGTGGCATCACAGCCGGGCCCCCCGACGAGATTCAACATTTGTCCGTCACTGCGGTTTCGAGTAACCCCGGCCTGATTCCTGCCCCCACCATCCATTACACCAGCCCCAACAGCACAGGGATCCTGAACTTTACTCCAGATTCCAAAAGCGGTGGTTCAGCCTTTGTGACGGTGAATATTCAGGACGACGGAGGAACCCTCCGCGGGGGACAGGATAGCCTTTCTTGGACATTCCAAGTTACAGTCAATCCCGCCGCGGCGGCTCCCGCGCTTCAAATTTCCCGCGCTGGCATCACGAACCTTATCACCCTGCCCACGGTGAGCGGCAAGAGCTACGTCGTGGAGTATAAGAGTTCCCTGGCCGACCCAGCTTGGATTCCTTTGCTGACCGTGCCCGGCACTGGTGGCCCGGTCGCCGTAACGGATGCGGCGCAGCTTGGCGTCAGCAGATTTTATCGTGTGCGCACTGATTGAACGAATAAAATGGGCTCTGTCTCAATTTTGGACAGTGCCCTTGTCAATTTGGTAATGAAAAAAGCTCGAAAAAGACTAGAAAATATTGACTTAGAATCCCATTCGTGGTGTATTACTTGAAATTACACTTTGATTTTCCCGCTAAGTTTTATGGCTCCTGAGCGGCCTGGAAGGGTGCAGGACAAACTTTGCAACCGAGAAAAAACATGAACAGACCCTTCCTCGATCCAATTCTCCTCTCTGCACTCCGCGCACCCTCCGGCGCCGCAACAGGGGGGGCAGGAAATAGCGGGCGATGTGCCCTTTTAGTGTTCTGGTGTCTCGCGACTCTCATTACCGCTCGAAGCTCGGCCCAGCAAGGCATACCCGGCACGCCCGGAGTAGCGACTTATCATAGTGTGGCGAACCTCGCGGACATCGCGCGCCAGGAGGCTCTCGCTGCGCCTCCCCCGCCGCAAAAAGCCAAGCCTGTTTTCCGTCTTCCCAAGAACGTGCACTTGTCGATTCCCAGCGGCGCTCTGCCAACCAATCCGCCCGTCTCAAAGCTTGTCCAAAGGGCGCCTCTGGCTGCGGCAGGCGCCACTATCCAGAGTCCCCTCATAGCCTCGCCTCCAACCTCCGCTGGCTTTTTAGCCCTGCCGGATGATGGCAGAAAAACGCTTCCCGCCACTCAAGGAGCGGTAGGCTTGAATCACCTGATGGTGACGCTCAACAGCCAGGTCAGCATTCAAGATCGGACCGGCCTCTCCATTAGCACCGTCACTTTGGACGGTTGGTGGAGTAGCCTCAATTGCTCGAATGTGTCCGATCCGCATGTGGTTTTTGATCCTTACCGCCAGCGCTGGATTTTTACTTCGGTAGGCGACCGGGAGACTCCATTAGGCCTGCTGGTGGCTGTGTCCCAGACCAGTGATCCGACTGGCAATTGGAACCAATACTTTTATCAGTTAAATGATTCCATGAATGGAGTTGGGCCACTCTTAGGAGATACTCCGAGTGTCGGCTTCAACACGAACCGCATTGTGGTGCAGGTAAATCTTTTTGATACCAATTTCCTTTTTTATGGTTCGAGTATTTTCGCGTTTAACAAGGCCGATCTGTATGCGGGGGGGGCAGGGGCCCATCGTTTCTGGACCTTTCCCGACAGCGGCAGCGGACTTTCCACCGATTACGGCCTGTCCCAAGTGCCTGCCGTCACCTATAGCTCAACCCTGACTGTGAATTACCTGGTAAAAAACTGGGACGGTAATTACATCGATCCCAATACGGGCACTATCTACGGCTCGCTACGCATTTTCAGCATCACCGGACCCGTGGGAGCGGAGGTTTTTAACACCACGGACAATACCTCTACGGATGGCCCATTCACGTTTTCTGTCAATAATCCCTGGGATGCGACCTCTCCCGACGACCTTGATTTCTTGCCTCAATTCGGGTCAACGAACCGGATTTATGCGGGGGACGCGCGCCTTGTGAATGTAGTGTATCGCGACTCGACCCTCTGGGCGGCGCAAACCGTTTTCTTGCCCTCTGGCACCAATACACCAACCCACAGCGCCGTGCAATGGTGGCAGATTACCCCCATGGGAACCGTCTTCCAGCAGGGGCGCATCGAGGACCCCAGCGGGAATGTCCACTACGCCTACCCAAGCATTGCCGTGAACACCAACGATGACGTGTTAGTGGGCTACTCCAGGTTTTCTGCCAACCAATACCCCAGCGCCAACTATTCCTTTCGGGTGGGTGAAGATCCCCTCAGCAGCTTGCGAGACGACACCGTGCTGAAGCTGGGGGAGGCCGCCTATTATTCGCCCGATCAGGATTCCAGCCTCAATTTATGGGGCGATTGGAGTGCCACCATGGTGGACCCCAGCAATGATTCCGATCTTTGGACCATACAGGAATATGCCGCCTCTCCCCTTGGCACTAATAGTCATTGGGGCACTTGGTGGGGCCTGGTTGCCCCTCCCGCCAATCTAACCCTGACCATGACCCACTCACCCGATCCAATCCCTGTCGGAGCGAACCTTACCTATACCTTGCTTGTGACCAATGCCAATAACCCCAGCAGTCTGGTGAGCGCCAGTGGCGTGAAGGTCACCGACGCTCTTCCTCCTAGCCTGGCGTTTGTTTCAGCCTCCAGCACTAAAGGCAACTGCAGCTACTCCGGCGGGGTCGTCACCTGCGACCTGGGCAACGTGCCGATTCAGAGCAAAGTCATCATCACTCTGGTCGTGACTGCCACCTCGACTGGCCAGATAACGAACAAGGCCACCGTTTTCGGAAATGGCCAGGAACTGAGCCCAGCCGACAATACAGCCATCAGCATTACCACGGTCATCCCGTCAGCCGACCTCGGGGTGGTTCTGTTCGACTCCCCAGATCCCGTCGCCCTGACCAGCAATCTCACGTACACTATCATCGTCACCAATTCAGGTCCTGCGACCGCCAGCGCGGTAACGCTCACCAATACCTTGCCCGCGAGCGTGACTTTTCTTTCCGCAAACTCCACTCAAGGCACGAACACGCGCAGCGGAAATGTGATCGCCTTCACAATTGGCTCTCTCGCCAGTGGCGCCAGTGTTGCCGCTAGCATTCGGGTCAGTTGTCCCACCGCGGGCGCCATTACCAATCGTGCCGTCGTGGCCAGTTCGACAGCCGATCCTGTGCCTGCCAATAACTCCGCTATCGTGACCACCAGGGTCAATGCTCCTCCAACCATTCAAACCATCACTAACCGAACTATTAACGAGGATGCGACCGATAACATCTCCTTTATTGTCGGGGACGCCGAGACAGTCGCCGCCAACCTGGTCGTCTCCGTCACCTCCTCCAATCCCGCTTTAATCCTGACCTCCAATATTGTCCTGGGCGGGACCACCGGCAGCCGCACAGCTACCGTCACTCCCCTGGGCAACCAATTCGGCAGCTCAATGATTACACTCACCGTTACAGATGGTGACGGCGCTTCGGCCAAAACTTCCTGGACGGAGACCGTCACTTCCGTAAACGATCCGCCCACGCTCGATTTTATTGGCAGCATAACCGTGACGGAAGATTCCGGCCCGTACCTGATCAACCTCTCAGGCATCACTTCCGGCGCGCCCAATGAACCGGACCCGCTAACGGTCACGGCCACATCCAGCAATCCGGCCATCATTCCCAACGCTGTGGTTAGCTATGCGAGCCCAAATAATACCGGCACGCTTGCTGTGACTCCTGCGCCGAACGCCTTTGGCACTGTAACAATCACGGTCAAAGTGAATGACAACCAACTGGCCAACAATCTGTTCACGCGCGCCTTCACTGTCACGGTCACCCCGGTGAACGATCCCCCGACCCTGAGCGCCATCGCCAGCCTCAACATCAATGAGGATGCCCCTCAGCAGACAGTGAGCTTGGGCGGCATCACCTCCGGGGCTTCCAATGAGCCGGATACCCTGACTGTGAGCGCCGTCTCCAGTGACACATCCATCATTCCCAACCCGGCTGTTTCCTACACCACCCCGAATGTTACCGGAACTATGACCTTTACGCCCCTGCCAACAAAATTCGGCAGCGTTGTCATCACTGTTACCGTCAACGACAATCAACCCAGCAACAATATTATCACGCGTACCTTCGGCATCATGGTCAATCCCGTCAATGATCCGCCGACCTTAAACTCCATCGCCAATCTCAGCCTCAACGAGGACGCGCCTCAACAGACGATAAACCTCACTGGCATCAGCACTGGAGCGACCAACGAATTCGACAGTTTGACAGTCACGGCCACCTCCAGCAGTCCCACCATCATTCCCAACCCTGTCGTCAACTACACCACCCCGGACAATAATGGGAGCTTAACGTTCACCCCGGTGCCGGCCAAATTTGGAAGCGCCACCATTACCGTGACGGTGAATGATGGACAACCGACCAACAACACTGTCACACGCACCTTCACCGTGACAGTAAACGCGGTGAATGACCCTCCGACTCTGGATGCAATTAGCGATCTCGCTGTGACAGAAGATTCGGGTCCGAGGACAGTGAGCCTAACCGGCATCACTTCCGGCGCGCCCAATGAACCGGACAATTTGACCGTGACAGCGACCTCGAGCAATCCCTCGTTGATTCCCACTCCTGCGGTGGCCTATACCAGTCCATCCGGAATAGGTAGCTTGCAATTCACTCCTGTGACCAATGCGTTCGGCACCGCTGTCATCACCGTGAAGGTCAATGACAATCAGCTCAGCAACAATATTGTTCGGCAGAGTTTCACGGTCACGGTGGCCCCGGTGAATGATCCACCCACCATAAATGGGATCGCCAATATTTCCATCACTCAAGACGCAGGAATGCAAACCGTCAACCTGAGTGGCATTGGGACTGGAGCCACCAATGAACTCGATGCCCTGGCCGTCACAGCCACTTCGAGTAATCCGGGCCTAATCCCTGATCCAAGCGTCAATTACACCAGCCCCAACCCTGCCGGCAGCCTGACATTCACGCCCGTGCCTGCGCAGTTCGGAAACGCGATCATTACCCTGACCGTGAACGATGGCCAGCCGAGTAATAACATTGTCACGCGGACCTTCACTGTCACCGTCAGCCCCGTTAACCATCCACCCACAGTCAATTCCATTGCCGATGTAACCTTGGATGAAGACTTCGGCCAGCAATCCGTGGGTCTTGCAGGCATCACTTCAGGCGGTCCCAGCGAGGTCCAAACTCTCACTGTGACAGCCAGCAACAACAACCACGCGCTCTTGACTAACTTGATTGTCAACTACACGAGTCCCGCGACTACCGCGACGCTAAGCTTTAAAAGCGTAACCAATGCTAACGGGTCTGCTCTCATTACCGTAACGGTCAACGATGGAGGTGCGAGCAACAATATCATTCGCCAAACTTTCAAGGTAACTGTTAACCCCATAAATGACCTGCCTTTTATTAGCGATATTCCCGACCAAATGACGGCCGAAGATGTTCCCATCACTATCCATTTCATGATCAACGATGTCGAAACGGCCGCAAGCAATCTTGTGCTGGCCGGCCAATCCTCTAATGAAGAAGTCATCTCTAGCGGTGACATCAGCTTCGGCGGCAGCGGCACGAACCGGACGGTGACCGTCAAACCGCTTACTCATGGCTTTGGTTCCTCTTTCATCACCCTCACCCTTAACGATTCGGACGGCGGGTCGAGTTATGCCTTTTTTGAGCTGGTGGTGAACTTTGTAAATTATCCGCCGACCATCTCGACCATCGGAAATCGGGCGATGAATGAGGACGATTCGCTCACCCTCTCCTTCACGGTGAATGATGTGGAAACGCCCGCCGATCTCTTGAACCTTTCTGCCACGTCTTCAAATCAGGGTTTGGTTCCCAATGCCAATCTCATCCTCGGCGGCAGCGGGGCTAACCGGACGCTCACGTTGAACCCGATCACAAATCAGGCAGGCGCCGCCACCATCAAACTCTTCGTTACGGACAGTGACTCGGCCACCACCACTAATTCATTTTTGCTGAGCGTCAATGCTGTGAACGATCCTCCGACTTTGGATCCGTTGGGCGGTCTGGCTATTCCTCAAAACGCGGGACAAACCACCGTGAACCTCACCGGCATCAGCTCTGGAGCGCCGAATGAAATTCAAACGCTGAGTGTCACCGCCAGCAACAGCAATCCCGCTCTCTTGACCAACCTGTTGGTCAGCTACATCAGTCCGGCGACGAGCGGCGCTTTAACCTTTAGGACTGTAACCAATGCCATCGGCTCCGCCACGATAACTGTCATGGTCAGGGATGGCGGCGCTTCCAACAACTTCTTCAGCCAAACCTTTATCGTGAACGTCAATTCGACTTCCTCCCCGCCTCTTTCCATCACCTTTGCGGCCGGCCAGGCAATCGTATCCTGGCCAGCCAATCCGCCCGGCTTTCTCCTTCAACGCAGGGATAGCTTTTCCACCGGCAGCCTATGGATTGGAGTCACGGACAAGCCTATGGCCGCGGTCGGTCGCTGGTACGTGACCAACTCTGCCGCCGGCAGTTGCCGTTTCTACCGCTTGTTTAAGTCCGCTGGCACCCTCCCTACGGACCCCATCCAGCTTAATCTCAGCCGGGCTCAAGGAACTTTGACAATCTCCTGGACCTCTTCCAGCACAAACGCGCTGCTGGAGGCGAGCGATACCTTAACTCCTGGTAGATGGCAACCCGTGAACCCGGCGCCCGTCAGAACTGGCTCCCAAAGCGCCGTCACAGTCGATTCCACCGCTGGCCAGAAATTCTTCCGCTTGCGAATTCCTTAACGTCGGGAAAGGTGTTCTCCAGATTTGGACGGGCGGAAGACGTCACGCGCAATTGTGGTGGTCTTGCAGAAGTGCGCCCGTCCCGGGCGCAGCAGCGAAGAAAGGTAAGCGTCAGGTGAAGCGCATCTAGGCGGAGCCGGGCGAGGGTGGCATGGTTGCTCCGTGCAGACATCCAAACCTTTATTTCTGAGGAGCCGGACCAACCCTCAAGCTTGTTACACGCCTAAACAAATCCGCCAGCTTCT
>JBBRPK010000058.1:0-32492 GCA_038228235.1 Verrucomicrobiota bacterium | reverse complement strand
CCCTCAGACAGTTCTGGGCGGTCACTCAACCCCCAAGCCCGCCCCTCAACAACTGGCCCGAAATCCTCGGAAAATACTCACTGTAAAATCTGTCCCCTTTTGAACTCGCGCACAAATCCCCTTTTGAACTCCCGCCGACACTCCGCAAGATTTTTGTTGTAATCCAGGAAGAGAAGGCCGATTCTCAGAGCGTCCCAGATCGTATGTGTCTTCGCTGTCAAGAATGGATTCAGTTCAACGCACATTTGTATGAAAGTTCTGCTTCAAAACAAAACAACCCGGCTTTTTCTGCAAGAGCCTGGTTCATGGACTAGCAAACTCGATGAAGCCTTCATCTTCATCAACTCGGGAGAGGCTATTGATTTTGCCTTTCAGCACGAATTATCAAATGTTCACGTGGTTTTATGGTTCAGGGAACAAAACCATACACTCACCATTCCCTTCCAGAGGGACCCTCAGGAGGAGCCGGGGGGAGCGATTCCGAATCCCAAATCCAATGACCGCGAACGGCTCTAAGATCCGTTCGCGCTCGGATGAGACGAGCCGGGGGATTTTGGATTCCAGTCTTCCGAACCCCGACTAATTCCGGCGTTTCCGTCGATCCCGATAATCCTTTATTACAATACTTAACACGAGCCAGCCTGCGCCACCCGCTGCCGACAGAAAGCAAAGGATGGCCAAGCCAGGATAGCCGAAGATCTGAAAGGAAGTGTTAATCTGCATCAGAAGCGAAGCCCCGATGATTAAGGCGGCTAAAATTACCCCGGTAGTGATTCGGTTGGCGATTTTCTCGAAACCATTCAAGAGGTGATGGGCATCGGGCGTTTTCACGTTGACGTGCAGTTCCCCACTGGCCACCGCGTCCATAAGCTTATTGACTCGGGAGGGCAGTCCGCCCACGAAATCCTTCATCTCGAGTATCGAACCAAACAACTTGCCCGGCGACGCAGTTTTCAACATTCGTTGAGTCATTATTTTGCTCACCGTTCGCCGCACGGCCGCGTTGGGATTAAAATCTGGAGACAAAGTCTTGCCCACCTCATCCAATTGCACGAGCGTCTTTCCGAGTATCGTCAATTCCGTCGGAGCGTACAAACCGGTTTCTCCGGCCGTCCTTGTGACTTCCATGAGGGCTTTGCCTATCTCCTGTTCCTCCACGGTTTTATCACGTTGCTCAGAGACGAGTTGGATCGCCTTTTTCCGGAAGTCGCCTTCATCGAAATCGGCGGTGGTTTCGCTGATGCGCAGGATAACCTCGACCGCGTCTTCGCCGTTTCCTTCGCTAATGGCCAGCAATAGCTTGAGGAGATTTTCCTGCATGCCAGGACTAATGCGGCCCACCATGCCCAAGTCCACGAGAGCAATCTTGTTATCGTCGGTCAAAAAAAGATTGCCTGGGTGCGGGTCGGCATGGAAAAAGCCATCCACCAAAACCTGCTTCAAGTAGGCCTGGAAAAGTTCTTCAGCCAATAAATCCCCGTCCATATCCAACCGGGCCAGAGGACTCAGGGAGGTAATTTTTGTGCCCCGAACATAGTCCATGGTAAGCACGTCGCGGCTGCAATAATCGGCAATGGGCAAGGGAACGTGGATATGGGAAAATTCCTCCAAGTTATGGGCCAGCGCAATCAAATTGGCAGCTTCTCTTTGATAATCCAGCTCCTGCAGCAGAGTGGTTTTAATTTCAGCCAGGACTTTGACGAATTGGTAGCGACGGCCCAACTTGGTGTGCTCATCAAAAAAGGTGGCGATTTCCTCCAGGACTTCAAAGTCCTCCGCGATTTGCTGGCGAATTCCCGGACGCTGCACCTTGACCACCACAGTCCGTCCATCGCGTAAGGCTGCGCGATGAACTTGGCCGAGCGAAGCAGCCGCCAGGTGTTGTGGATCGAAAAAGGAAAACGCTTTGGATATTCGGATGCCCAGTTCCCGGGCCACGATTTGCTCCACTTCGGCATAAGGGAAAGGTTTTACTTTATCCTGGAGCCGGGCCAGCGCCTTCAGATAAGGGGTTGGCAAAAGATCAGCCCGGCTGGAAAGCAATTGGCCCAATTTGACGAAGGTGGGGCCCATCCTTTCTAAATCATCTGCTAATTCCTCGGGAAGAGGAGAGATGGTCCGTTGAGGCAATCCTTCTTGTTCACCAAGATTGCCCTGCAAGTCGAATTCCTTTGCCAGATCCTTGGTGCTGTATTTCATGAACAGCATCGCGATATCTTTATAGCGTTTCAGATGATGCGGCTTTAAGGATAATTTCATAACTGTATGAACGTGGCGAATTGGTCCGAACCCACCCTATTCTTTTGGAACCTCTGAGCAATCGGGTAAACACCTGCTGTCCGCGAGGACTTCCTTCATTGTTTCCATGCACTTTAATCCCGCCGTCATTTGGCAGGATTTAAAATATCTGAATTTTGCCATTGCGTCTTGGGTTGGCCGCATTACCCTCGCTGGAGGGGAAGAAGCCCCAACGGCGTCACGCCCGCCCGCCCTAGTGTCCTATGAAACCTGCGAATTCAAAAAAGACGACTCAAGGAGCTTCCAAAGCTCCCGAATCCAAACCGGCAGCGCAGCCATCTCCCGCACCGGTGGCGTTGAAAGTGCCGCCTATTCTGCGGGAAGGAGATGCTCCCTCCGCTCCTCCGGTAAGCGGACCCGGCCAACGTTATGCGCTGGGACCTTCGTCGATGGCGGACCGGACGGCATCCAGCGAGGGTGCCGAGCTGCCTGAGGCATATGATACAAAGCGGCTTTACCTTACCGCCCGTGATCCGCATTGGGTTTATGCTCACTGGGACCTCGGTCGGGAGCAACTCAAACAGTACAACTCCCTCTCCGCTGATCGCCATCTAGTGTTGCGAATTTACAAGAATTCCTTTGCTGGCAAACCTTTTAGCGAAATTCACGTTCATCCGGAATCGAGGAACTGGTTTGTCAATGTCGATCAGGCCGGAACCAAGTATCTCGCCGAACTGGGCTACTATACGCAGGGAAATGCGCAGTGGGTTTCCATCTCTATTTCGGGGGAGACCCTCACTCCTCCTGACAGCATGTCGGATGACCTTTCGGTGTGGTTCGAAACACTGCCAGCGGATTTGCAGTTCGACCATCTGCTGCGCCTCGTCAAAACCGCCGTGAAGGAACATGTGCCGCTCATGGAAGCCATCCAGCAACTCCGTGATTCTGGCATTCCGGGATTGCCCCATGGGCAAGACCTGGCGGCTGGAAAATGGACTGCCGAGCAGCAGCGCGCGCTCGCCGAAGTCGTCACCATGGACTCGGTTCGACGGGTCTGGATGGGCTCCCTGGAAATTACCGAACTTATCCGCCGCCAGCTTCAACAGGAGCTCTACTCGGCCGCCGCCGCCCAGTTTTCTGTGCCGGGCTCCTGGAGTGGAGCTGTCTCCAGCTTTTCCAGTCGTTTGGGGGGAATGGAACAAAGGAAAGGTTTTTGGTTTAACGTCAACGCAGAGTTGATTCTTTATGGCGCCACCGAAGTGGATGCGGAGGTGACTATAGGGGGTAGGGTGATTAAACTGCGTTCCGACGGGACATTCAGTTACCGCTTCGCGTTGCCTGATGGAGAATACCATCTGCCGGCCATCGCCACTTCGGCTGACGGGACAGATATGCGCATTGCCGATCTGAAGTTTAGTCGAAATACCCAATACGGGGGCGAAGTGGGGCAACATCCTCAGGATGCCCGGCTGAAACGGCCCCTGGCGGAAAATGTGGCCTAAAAGAACAGAATGTGTTAGTCATTCACTGGGCCTTGGACATCTGATGGGCAGAGCCTCCCCACCCCTGCGGCTACGGCGCCGCGTTTCATGCAAAGCTATCTCGCGCTGATTCTCCATGCTCATCTGCCCTTTGTGCGGCATCCGGAGCATCAGCATTTTCTGGAGGAAAATTGGCTTTACGAGGCCATCACTGAAACCTACCTACCACTGATTCAGATAATGGATGGCTGGTTGCGCGATGGGATGGAGACCCGGCTCACGCTGACCCTTAGCCCACCCCTCTGCGCGATGCTTTTGGACCCGCTGCTGCAAGACCGTTACGTGCGGCATCTGGATGGATTATTGGAACTAGTTGAGAAGGAAGTCCTTCGCACCCATTGGGACAAAGCTTTTCACCCGCTTGCGCTGATGTACCAGCAGCGTTTCCAATCCCTTAAGGACACTTACTTCGCCTATGGCAAGAATCTGGTGGGAGCGTTCCGCAAATTTCAGGAAGCCGGAAAGCTGGAAATTATTACCAGCGCCGCAACTCATGCCTTGCTGCCATTGCTGGCAAATCATCCTCCTTCCATTCGGGCTCAAATTCTGGTCGCCCGCGATCATTACCACCATTGTTTTGGCTGTGATCCCCACGGCATCTGGTTGCCGGAATGCGCCTACGTTGACGGGGTGGAGGCTGTGCTGCAGGAGGCGAACATCCGTTGGTTTATCATCGATACTCATGGATTGCTTCACGCGCGGCCTCGTCCCCGCTATGGAGTATTCGCGCCCATTTTTACGCCCAACGGTATTGCCGCCTTTGGCCGCGACCTCGAATCGGCCCGCCAGGTTTGGAGCAAACACGAAGGGTACCCTGGTGATTACCGCTACCGTGACTTCTACCGCGACATCGGGTTTGATCTGGACTATGATTACGTCAAGCCCTACATGCCCGGCGCTGGGCGGCGCACCTTTACCGGCATCAAATATCACGCCATTACCGGCCCGGCAGAGGAGAAAAAAGTTTACGATCGTTCTGCAGCGTTGCGCATGGCAGCAGAACATGCGCAGCACTTCCTCAACGAACGAGTAAATCAGGCCCATCATCTCTCGGGCATCCTGAACCGCCCGCCCATCGTGCTTTCGCCGTATGATGCGGAGTTATTTGGGCATTGGTGGTATGAAGGCCCGGAATTCCTCGATTATTTCATCCGCAAGACCTATTACGACCAGCAAGTCATCCAGCTCACTACCCCTTGGGAATACTTGCGAGGCAATCCCACCCAGCAAGTGGCCCGGCCCAGTGCCTCTAGTTGGGGGGAGGAAGGGTATTGGAAAGTCTGGCTCAACGAGACCAATGACTGGATTCAGCCGCACCTCAGTGTGGCTCAGGAGCGCATGACTGACTTGGTTCGACGCCACCCCAAGGCCAGTGGTCTGACCGAGCGCGCCCTCCAACAAGCCGGGCGCGAATTGCTGCTCGCCCAGGCAAGTGACTGGCCTTTCATCCTTCGGACCGGCACCAGCCCGGACTACGCGCGCAAACGGGTGAAGGATCATCTACTGCGCTTCATCGCGTTGCATGAACAACTCACCACCACGCAAGTGGACAAGCAGTGGCTGGCCCGCATTGAAGCCATGGATAATATTTTTCCGAAAGTGAACTATCACTACTGGGCCTGATCCCCCTCTAGCCGGTGAAGCCGGGCTCGCTCGAATGCGGGCCCTGGAGATTCCACTATCCCTATTTAGACGGGTGATTCTGGAGCCCGGAAGGCATCGTTCCGTCCAGCCGCATAGCCCTCGAAGACGCGGCGCATCCGATCGCGAACTTCCCTGAAAACCTTTAATTGTTCTTTCTCCGTGCCCGTCGCCTTTGCTGGATCTCGAAAGGCCCAATGGTGACGATTCACCTGGCCAGGGAAAATGGGACAGGCCTGGTCGGCATTTCCGCAAACCGTAATGACAGTCTCCACCGGCTGATTCAGGAATTCAGAAAGATGCTTGGAGGTATGCCGCGATAAATCCAGGCCCAACTCTGCCATGACCCTGATGGCCAGCGGATGAACATACCCCGCGGGCTTAGTGCCGGCGCTCGCCACGCGAAAACGGCCATGAGCTCCAGCGCGAAGAAATCCCTCTGCGAGATGACTGCGGCAGGAGTTTCCCGTGCAGAGCACGAGGACGAGGGGGAGTGACTTGTCATTGGTCATGTTAGTTAATGGTTGGAACCTGGCAGGCGCAGCAACAATTGCGTTCGCGAATGGCGCAACAAGCGGGCACCGCGAGCAAGGCCCCGAGCGCTGGAGCGGCCAGATAAACCCAAAGATGTTCCATCTGCCCGCTGACTGCTGCGGGAGCCAGCGAGCGGGCAGGGTTCATATAGGCCCCGCAAACATCGCCTCCAATGCTATTACCGCTCCAATAGCGATTCCCGCTGTGATCCCCTTCTCTTGAGCACCCGTGGACACGCTGAGGATCACCAGCATTAAGAAAAAAGTAAGCACGACCTCCAGGACGAAACTTTGCATCGCAGTGCCAGCAGGCAGCGTGGCGCCCAGATTATGGTCCCTGGGAAAAAGACCTCGCAAGAGCATGCTTGCAGCAAACGCGCCAGCGACCTGGGATATGAGATAAGCCGGTACCGAGCGCCACGGGAATCGTCGCGCTACCGCGAACGCTACCGTGGCGGCTGGGTTCAGATGCGCGCCACCGACGTCCCCGAAAGTGTAAATCATTACCAGCACAATCAGCCCGAAAGTCAGGGCGATGCCGGCGTAGTAATCGCCCCCTGACTGGCCGCGTTAATGACAATGGCCCCCGTGCCCGCGAACCCCAAGGCAAAGGTTCCGAGAAATTCGGCGAAACATTTTTTCTTCATGGTCTTTTCTTTCTCTTGATGTCACACCGCACCTCGAAGCCCCGGCAGCAACCGTTGGAGTCTCGCTCCTCGAGTCGCTTCTTGAGCCGTCTGGCATCGCCCTGGAGCCTTCCATCCTTGCGCAAGTCCGATGCGAAGATAGCAAAGAGCGACTTGGTTAGCCGCTCTCGTCCCGGCGCAGAGGCATAATAAATCCACTTGCCTTCCTTGCGGGTTCGGGCAAGGCCGGCTTCCCGGATCAAACGAAGATGAGTTGAGAGGGTGGATTGGCTGACACGCAAAGCGTCGCACAACTCACATACGCAAAGCTCACGTCCCCGCAAAGCGGTCAAAACCCGAACCCGAGTCGGGTCAGCCAGGATTTTGGCAATCCTCAATAAGTCCCTCATAAGGCCGAGAACATATCGTAAACTGCCGATATGTTCAACCATTATCCATGGCCCCGGTCGGACGCGAGATGGGGATTTAATTTGCCTCCGATTTCGCAGCTCAACTCTGCTGTGCCTGCATGGCCCGCTTCCTGTTGATGATCTGGCGGATCTTTTTTAGGGTTCATCATTGATTCCAATTCCGCGGTCATGCATGATAGCAGTTTAAGACGTTTTAGTAGAACAAAACCGGAATTGTGATGACCAGCTCGAAATAAAATCTCAATGAGGGGCCTGTACAACATTCTGTTCACCCTCTTCTTTTGGTTGAGCGCCCCCTATTATTTTTTCAAAATGTGGCGGCGGGGCGGCTGGGCGCACGGCTTTAATCAGCGGTTTGGCCGTTTCAGTTCCAAGGTCAAACAAGCAGTGACCAACCGGCATGTTCTTTGGATTCATGCCGTGAGCGTGGGCGAGGTCAACATTTCTACTCAACTCATCCGAGCGCTGGAGCCGCGCCTGCCCAACTTGAAAATCGTCGTCTCCACGACCACCTCCACGGGCATGGCTGAGCTCAATCGCAAGCTCCCCTCCCATATCCAAAAAATTTACTATCCGATCGATCGGCGCGATTATGTGTCGCGAGCCATCCTCACGATTCATCCCGAAGCCATCGTTCTCGTGGAGGCAGAAATCTGGCCGAATTTTTTGTTTTGCGCCCGCGATCGCCGCATCCCCAGCTTCCTCGTCAACGCCCGCCTTTCCCAACGCTCATTTCTTGGTTATAAACGCTTCGGGTTTTTGTTCCGTTCTCTGTTCGCCGCTTTTGCAGGCGTGGGTTGCGAAAGCGAGGGGGACGCGGAGCGACTCCGTACACTCGGGTGCCGGCCCGAGGCCATTCGGGTGGTAGGCAATTTGAAATTTGACGCGGCCCGCCTTGACGAGCGGCGATTGCTTAACGTGCCAGCTCTCCTGCGCCAGCTTGGCATGCCGGAAGGCGCGCGGCTGCTGGTTGGTGGCAGCACTCATCCGGGTGAAGAAGCCATCCTGGGAGAGGTGTTCCTGCGCCTTCGCCAGCGTTTTCCAGAATTGTATCTCGTAGTCGTGCCCCGGCATTTCGAACGCGGAAAAGAGGCGGGGCGCGACCTGGCGGCACGGGGCATCAAGTTTGTCTATCGAAGCGAAATGAGCGTAAGCACCCGCTACAAACCCAAAGAGGTGGACTGCTTGCTGGTAAACACGACCGGGGAACTGAATTATTTTTACGAGCACGCGGCGATCATCTTTGTGGGCAAGAGCTTGTCGGCTGAAGGCGGGCAAAATCCCATTGAACCCGGCGCGCTGGGCAAGGCCATGGTTTTTGGCCCAAATATGCAGAATTTCGCGGCCATCGCCAAAGCCTTCGTCGATCAAAACGGCGCCGTGCAAGTTCGCGACGCCGCCGAACTGGAGAAAACCTTGGGTGAATTGCTCGCTGATGAGTCCCGGTCGGCCGAATTAGGCGAGAATGCCAGGCGAACCGTGCGCGAGCATTCCGGTGGCATCGAACGGACCGTGGACATGATCGTCGAGCAGTTGGATGGCGGAGAGATCTATGTGGCGACCAAACCCGCCCAGCCCATTCCCAAACCGGACTGATTCCAAGGAGCCAAGGGAGGGAATAAGCCTCCCGATCAGGCATCCGTCACAGCTCCCAGGTGGGCCGAGCTGACCTGCCTGGCATACTTTGCGAGCACCCCGCGTGTGTAACGGGGTTTAGGTGCTTTCCATTGCAGAAGACGCCTCTTGATTTCCTTGGACGGAATGGCCAGAGAGATCTCGCGCTTCTCTGCGTCAATGATAATGGGGTCGCCGTTCCTGATGATCGCCAACGGCCCGCCGACGCAGGCTTCTGGTGTGATATGGCCGACCACGAAACCATGGCTGCCGCCCGAAAAACGCCCATCCGTTATTAGAGCCACTTCTTTTCCCAACCCCTTGCCCATAATGGCCGAGGTGGGAGAAAGCATCTCGCGCATGCCGGGGCCACCTTTCGGTCCCTCATATCGAATCACCACCACGTCGCCGCTCTTCACAGTGCCGTCAAGAATCGCAGCAAGGGCCGTTTCTTCAGACTCGAAAACCCGCGCCCGGCCAGTAAAGCGCAATCCTTCCTTGCCGCTGATCTTGGCCACCGCGCCGGTCGGGGCCAGGTTCCCGTAGAGCACCACGAGATGACTCTCTTTCTTGACCGGGTTCTCGAAGCCGCGAACCACATCCTGCCCAGCCGGATAGGCCGGCGCCCTGGCAAGATTTTCCGCCACCGTTTTCCCCGTTACCGTCAGGCAATCACCATGCAAGAGGCCTTTGTCCAAAAGCATCTTCATGAGAGGAACGGTGCCGCCGATTTTAACCAGTTCAGCCATGACATATTTGCCACTGGGCTTCAGATCGGCCAGCACTGGAACTCGCTTGCCGAGGCGCGTGAAATCGTCGATGGTGAGTTTGACCTTTGCGGCATGAGCCATCGCCAAGAGATGTAAAACGGCGTTGGTTGATCCGCCAAGCGCGATGACCAGCGTGATAGCGTTCTCAAAAGCCTTCTTCGTCATGATGTCGCGCGGGCGAATGCCAAGCTTGAGCAAGTTCATAGCAGCCGCGCCCGCGCGCTCGCTATCCAGGCTCTTTTCCTTCGACACGGCCGCCTGGGCGGAGCTGTTGGGCAAGCTCATGCCAAGAGCCTCGATGGCTGATGCCATAGTGTTAGCAGTGTACATGCCCCCGCAGGAGCCGGCGCCGGGAATGGCGCACGCTTCCAATCGACCCAGCTCATCGTCCGTCATCTTGTTGTTGGCGTGCAGGCCAACCGCTTCGAAAACCGAGACGATGTCCACCGGCTTACCATTGAAGCTGCCGGGCAGGATAGTGCCGCCATAGACGAACACCGCGGGGCGATTGAGTCGGGCGAGAGCGATGAGACAGCCCGGCATATTCTTGTCGCAACCGCCGATCGCCACCAAGGCGTCAAAACCTTCACATCCGGCCACCGTTTCAATCGAATCGGCAATCACCTCACGCGAAACCAGGGAATACTTCATCCCTTCGGTGCCCATGGAGATGCCATCGGAAACGGTAATGGTATTGAAAACTACTGCTTTGCCCCCGGCAGAGTTGATGCCAAGGGCCGCATGCACGGCCAGTTGGTCGATGTGAATGTTGCAAGGGGTGACTTGGCTCCAGGTCGAGATGACGCCTATCTGCGGCTTCTTGAAATCCTCCGCCTTAAAACCCACGGCGTAAAGCATGGCGCGGCTGGCCGCCCTCTCCGCCCCATCTACTACCTGCGAAGAGAAAGCGCGTTCGCGAACCGAAGATGGCCTTGCTCGGCGGGACGCTTTTTCAGCACTAAGCTTCATCGATTTTTACTTTGATTGAAAAGCGGCTCCATGGCAAGAAGGGAGCGATGGTGGCGCGGGACGTGGAACGAAATTCTTAGTCTGTCACCCCCGAGGACGGATCCGTGAAACGCTTACTGGCGGAGATGACATCGAGGGCTATCTGTTGTTTGAGCGCTTCCGTGGTGGGGAACTTTTTTTCATCGCGCAGTTTTTGGACAAACGCGATCTCCATTTCCTGGCCGTAAATGTCTCCGGTGAAGTTAAGCAGGTGAGCTTCCACTCGAAGCTGTGGCGTTTCGCTGGTGAGGGTGGGGCGGCAGCCGATATTAAGCGCGGCGCGGTAGGTTTTGCCCCCTATAGTGGCATGGATGGCATAGACTCCAGATGGGGGAAGGACGAGCCCAGTAGTGTCAATGTTCGCAGTAGGGAATCCGAGTTGGCGGCCAAGCTGATCCCCAGCCCTGACCAGGCCGGCCAGAGAATAGCCGCGCCCCAACATCTGGCTTGCGAAGTCAAGTTGGCCATTGCGGATGGCTTCACGGATGCGAGTGCTGCTCACGATCTCGCCATCCAGGGAGACGGCGGCCAGGCCGTGGACCATAAAATCAAGTTCTCGGCCCAATATCTTGAGCACAGCCACGTCGCCGCTCCGTTTGTGGCCAAAAGTGAAGGAGCTTCCGACACAAATGCTGTGGATGCGCTGGTAGTCACGGGCGAGGTTGCGGATGAATTGTTCGCCGGATTGCTTGCTGAAAGGGTCATCGAAATGGATGAGCAAAGTGGTGTCCACGCCGAGGGTAGCAATGGCGCGCAACTTTTGAGGCAGGGAATAAATGAGGGGTGGAACCCGATCCTGGGCCACGACGGTGTTGGGATGGCAGTCGAAAGTGATGACGACCGACATGGCCTCCTGCTGCTGCGCATCTGTGACCATCTGGCGAATGACCTGCTGATGGCCGAGATGCACGCCATCAAAGACGCCGATGGCGATACAGACTTGCCTTGTGCCGCGCGCCAGGTCCAGGGGGTTGTGAATAAGGGTCATGCTGCGTGAGCGCAAAGCGTGGTATTACCCCGTTTTCACGAACCACACGCCGCCTTCATGCGCTCACCAATTGGAAAAATGGGATAATGCGTTTTTCCAGTTCCCCATTCGAGAGTTCCAAAACCTCTCCGAATGGCATGGCATTAGTGATCTCGAATTTGCCTGAAACCAGCCTCCGGAGCTTGACGAGATGCGCTCCGCAGCCAGCCTTCTGGCCCAGTTCGTGGGCGATGGCGCGAACATAGGTGCCTTTGGTGCAGGCTATGCGAAATTGGGCAAGGGGCTCCTCGTAATGGCTGAACAAAAATTTGTAGATGTGGATTAACCGAGATTTGCGTTCCACTTCAATTCCCTTGCGGGCCAATTTGTAGAGCGGGACGCCTTTTATTTTTACGGCAGAAACCATGGGTGGAGTCTGCATCTGGTCTCCGACGAAGCCAGAGGCCATCTCGTTTAATTGCTCAAGGGTGAGCGGCGGGACTGGAAGGGAGGCGATCAGTTCGCCATCGGCATCATAACTATCCGTGGTTTCGCCCAGCTTCATGGTGCCGGCATAGATTTTGTCATCGGACATTAGCTTCTCCGAAAGTTTGGTGCCGCGGCCAAGCAAAATGATCAGCAAGCCGGTGGCGTTGGGATCAAGGGTCCCGCAGTGTCCCACTTTCTTAATTTGGAAGCGTCGTCGAATGGCATCCACAATGTCATGAGAGGTGGGGCCGGCAGGTTTGTCGATGAGGAGAGCACCGTCGAATGGTTCAATGGGTTGCATGATCTATAAACATTCCGGCCTGATAGGCTTGAGAATCCTCGAGTTAGTGATTCGAGTTGAGCGCTTTCTTGAGGGCATTAATCACTTTGCGCTGGACGGACAGGGGCGGGCCCGCAATGCGCGCCCCAGCGGCGGCGGGATGCCCCCCCCCCTCGAATAACCCCGCAATTTCATTCACGTTCACTTTCTCGCTCTTGGAACGAAGGCTGATGCGGGTGAGGTCTGGTTCAATTTCTTCAAATACACAGGCCACGACCACTGGCTCGATGGCACGAACGTGATCAATGAGGCCCTCGCTGTCATCCGGGCCAGCCCCCGTGCGCGCGAAGTCTGCCTTTTTCAGCCAGAAATAAGCGATTTGGTTGTCATGGGTGAGCCGAAAATGATTGAACACATGCTGCAATAAACGCACCCGGGACAGCGGATAAGATTGATAGACCTCATTGCACACCTTGGCCAAATCGGCGCCATGATCCACCAGTTTGCCCGCCACAAAATAGGTGTTTGGGCGCGTCGTCGGGTACTGAAATGACCCGGTATCGGTGGAGATGGCTGTGAATAGGCAATCCGCAATCGGCGGCGTGACTGCCCAGTTGGCGGCCCGGAGCAAGCGGAAAATCAATTCGCCCGTGGAAGGTTGGCGGGCGGCGATCCAATTGAGATCGCCGTAGCGGGTGTTGCTCTCATGATGGTCGATGTTGATCAAAAGCTTTCGGTCCTGAATTGCGGGACCCACCATTCCCAGGCGCTCGAAACTGGCACAATCGGTGGCAATGACACAATCGAACTGCCGACTCGCTTTGGGTGGCTGGAGGAGATGCTGGGTATCCAGAAAGGCGAGCTTGCGCGGGAGCGGATCCTGGTTCCAACATGCCACTTTTTTCCCTTGGTTCTGCAAAGCCATCGCCAGACCCAGTTGCGAGCCGATACAGTCGCCATCTGGCCGGACATGCCCCGCCACACAAATGGTTTCGCTCTCCCGGATTCCTTCAAGGATGCGCTGGATAATTCGCGAAGCCTTCATGTCTCTGGCAAATCCCGTTCCAATTCGGCCAGGATCTCCAGCACCTGGTTGCCTCGGGCGATGGAATCATCCACCACGAAGCGCAACTGCGGTGTGTATTTTAAGATCACCGCCTTGGCAACGAGGCTTTGAAGTCGTCTTCGGTTTTTGTGGAGCATGGCAATCCCCGTGCGTTGTTGGTCGGGATTACCAAGAACGCTCACAAACACCCTTGCCATGCGCAAGTCGCCGCCGATCTCGACATCATTGACAGTAATGAGACCAGCTCGCTCGACGGGAATTTCACGGCGAATGGCTTCTCCGATCTTACGCCGCAAAAGTTCTCGCACACGCAACAGCCGGTGGGATGACATGGGGGCCTTCCGTTCAGAGGCTACAGTTTAGGGGCGACCTTTTCAACCGTATAAGCCTCAATGCTATCGCCCACCTGAAAATCATCAAAACCATCAATGCGAATCCCGCATTCCATGCCAGCTCGGACCTCGTTCACCTCGTCCTGAAAGCGGCGAAGGACTTGGATAATGCCCTCGTAGATCAGATTCTTGCGACGCATGACGCGTACCTTGCCCCGGACCAGCCGTCCGCTGCTCACGATGCAGCCGGCCACATTGCCTCCCTTGGAGAGTTCAAATATTTTGCGCACCTCAGCGGCGCCAATTACGACCTCTTTAAGCGTCGGCTCCAGCATTCCAGCCATGGCCTCTTTTACCTGGTCGATTAATTCGTAAATGATGGCGTAAAGTTTGATCTGAACACCCTCGCGTTTGGAAATATCAGAAACGCCTACGTCGATGCGCGTATGGAATCCCAGAATGAGGCCTTTGGAAGCAGAGGCCAGGTGAACGTCGGACTCGGTGATGGTGCCGACTGCGCTGTGGATTACCTCCAGGGAAACTTTCTCGGCCTCAATCTTCTTGAGCGCCTCGACAATCGCCTCAACAGAACCCTGAGTGTCGGCTTTAACGACGACTTTAAGCACCTTGGCGGCCGAGGTCGCCAGGGTATCGAAAATGGTTTCCAAGGTAACTTTGGTCCGAGCTTCGATGTTCTCAGCGCGCCCTTCCTGAGCTCGCTGCTCCGCCAGAATCCGGGCGTTCTTTTCATCCTCGACGGCGCTAAACTCCAAACCCGCTTCGGGCACCCCATTCAAGCCTAACATTTTGACCGCGACGGAAGGACCGGCCTCCTTGAGACGATTGCCTTCCTCGTTGATCAGGGCCCGAACTTTCCCCCAAAATTGCCCGCAGATGACCACATCTCCGACGTGCAAAGTCCCTTTGCGCACGAGCACCGTGGCAGTGGGGCCGCCCGCGGCAAGGCCGGATTCAATCACGTTGCCTTTGGCGCGGCGATTAGGATTGGCCTTGAGCTCCAACAGATCGGCCTGCAGCAAAATCATATCGAGCAACTTATCTACACCTTGTTTGCTCAGCGCTGAGACATCCGCGAAAATCGTCTCCCCGCCCCAATCGTCGGGCACCAGCCCTTTTTCCTGGAGCTGCTGGCGGACCCGCATCGAGTTCGCGTTGGGATGGTCCATTTTGTTCACTGCCACAATGATGGGCACCTTGGCGGCCCGAGCATGATTAAGCGCCTCAATAGTTTGGGGCATTACCCCATCGTTGGCCGCCACCACAAGGACGACAATATCGGTGACGTTGGCGCCGCGAGCGCGCATGGCGCTGAAAGCAGCATGGCCCGGCGTGTCCAAAAACGTGATTTGCTGAAGTTGTTCCTTGCGTTCGGGATGCGGGAAAGAAATCGTGTAAGCGCCGATGTGCTGCGTAATGCCGCCTGCTTCCCCGGCCGCGACGTCGGATTTGCGGATGACATCCAGCAGGGTGGTTTTGCCGTGATCAACGTGGCCCATGATCGTGACTACTGGAGCGCGCAGCCTCATGTCTTCGGCTCGGTCTTCCACATCAAGTTCGACCTCTTTGACCGGGGCATGGACGAGGCCAGCGCGTTTTTCGCGTTTTTCGACTTCGAAGCGGAACCCGTACTTGGCGCAAAGTTTTTGCGCCACTACTTCGTCGATGGCCTGGTTAACGTTCGCCATGACCTTCAACTCAATCAAATCAGCGATAAGCTGGAACGGGCGCCGCTTGAGCTGTTCGGCCAGGTCCCGCACCACGATGGGCGGCTTGAGGGTGATGATTTCACCGGTTTCCGGTGGAACGAATTTAGGTTCTGCCGGCTTTGCTGGACTGGCAGGGTGGCCAGTTCCCGGGCGGTTTTGAGAGTATCCGGGGCGCGGAGCCGTGAAGCCGCGATTGAATCTTGCATCAGGCCGGCGTTGGAAATCGGTGCGGCCGGCCGGAGTAGCGGGTCGGAGAGGCGGGCTGGATGGGGCCGGTTTTTCGCTGGGCCGGGGACCAGGTTTAGCTGGCAATTTGATGAACCCCACCTTATCCCCTACCCGCGGCGGAGGGGGCGGAGGCGCTGTTTGAGGCTCTTCAACTGGTGGAGCTTTGGCTTCGACCACTGGCGGTGGCGCTACTTGCGGCTCCAGCACCAGCGGGATTTCGAACGTCGCGAGCAATGGAGCTGGAAGCGTTTCCGCAGAGGAATTGGCGTATTCTTCAACCACTGCGGGTATTTCCTCGACCAGAGCGGGCGGGGCTTCCGGCGCCGCGGGGGGCGGCCCCGTCACTAAGATGATCGGTTCTGCGGTAGCCGGTACAGGAATGGGAGGGGCTGCGGGTTTAACCGGCGTGAAATGTCCTTCGAGAAATTCGGCGGTGATCTTATCCAGCGAACTGGACGGAACGCGCGCGGTGGCAATGCCCAGCGCCTTGGCCTTGGCAAGGACTTCCTTGCTTTCGATTCCAAGTCTCTTCGCTATATCGTAAATACGAACGGGCATAATTTCTGTTTACCACTAGAGGAGCAGCGTTCATACGCTAATCACGCTCACAATGGATCTTACCAAACTCATAATGCACTACGCAACGGATGTTTCGCCATTTTCGCCGACCCGAAAGGAGCGGCGTTTGACCTCGACGCCGGCAGCTTCCAAAATCGCAGCCGCCTGCTCGCCAATTTCGGGTATTCCCGATAAATCGGTGACTTCCACTTGAAGCAAAGCTTCAAGGCTGGTCAATCCGTTTTTGACCAACACCTGGGCTTGCTCTGGCGTGATGCCGGGAATGGCGGCTAAAGCCTGCACCGCCAGGGCGATCTTTTCCTCGAAGCCGATGACCGCTACATGCTCGGCCTCGATATCAACTTGCCAGCCTGTCAGCTTTGAGGTGAGGCGCGCGTTTTGTCCGCGCTTGCCAATGGCCAGCGAAAGCTGGTCTTCACTGACCATTATCTTAGCGCGTTTGCGCGTTTCATCAATCTCGAAAGCTTTGAGTTTTGCGGGAGCCAAGGCATTGGTGATGAAATTCTTCACATTCGAGTCCCATCGAATGATGTCCACTTTTTCGTTGTTCAACTCACGAACGATGTTTTTAACTCGCTGACCACGCAAGCCGACGCACGCGCCCACCGGATCGACCTTTTCGTCGCGAGTCCAGACCGCCAGTTTGGTGCGGAAACCAGGCTCGCGGGCAATGCCTTTGATTTCGATCGTGCCGTCGTTAATTTCAGAAACTTCCAACTGAAAGAGCTTGATGACGAAGTGAGGATCCGCTCGCGAAAGGATGATTTCCGGGCCATGAGGCCCATTGTCCACCGCTTTGACGTAGCAGCGAATGCGTTCGCCGATTTGGTATTCTTCGGTGGGGACCCGTTCTCGATTGGGCAGTAAAGCCTCATATTTCCCGAGATCCACGGTCACATCAGACCTTTCGAATCGCCTCACAGTGCCGCTCACGATGTCACCGACGCGGTCTTTAAACTCTGTAAAAATGAGGTTTTTCTCCGCTCTGCGAATGTGTTGCATCAAGGACTGTTTGGCGTATTGAGAAGCGATGCGGCCAAAACCGGCGGGAGTGACTTCCACCTCTACCTCATCGCCGACTTGGGCATCGGGCTTGATGCGCCGGGCATCAAAAACAGAGATTTGGTCATGTTTGGACAGCACTTTCTCGGCCACGAGAAGCTTGGCGAAAGCCTTAATATCACCGTTTTTTTGATCAATAGCGCAGCGAAGCTCGCGCGCTGCGCCGACCGCCTTTTTGGCGGCGGCGAGGAGAGCTTCATTGACAGCCGCGACCAGGACATCACGACTGATGCCCTTTTCCCTTTCCCAAAACTCCAGGACTGCTAAAAAATCAGCGTTCATATGCCACTAATTCCCCCCACAGGGGAACAAAAAAGTCGGTAGAATAATCTCCGACTTTTCGCGCTGGCAAACCAGCAAACTTTACCGTTCTTTGATAAAGATAGGGAACTTTGGGAGGAGAGTCAAGATGCAAATCGGGAGCCAATTTAATTGGATTCTGAGCGCCTGGCCAAGCCAGCTTGCCACGGCCGCACTCCGCCCTAAATCGGCAATCCCAAACTTCTCAGGCCGCCTTCCGGCGACGAGGGGGGTGCGTTTCCCGCGACTTCTTTGAAAGCGAGGGCTTCTGGAGTCGGTTCAAACTGTCCTGCAAAATGGAAACCAAATCCACGATCTTGCCGGGGGCTGGTTTGCCCCCGCGCTTGCCAGCCGGGAGTGCCTTGCCGCCTGCTTGAACCTTCTGTTCGATTACTTTTAAAAGCGCGTCCCGGTACTCATCGCTGTATTTCTCCGGGCGCCAATGGTCTGACATGCTTTTAACGAGGGAGAGCGCCATGTCCAATTCTTTCTGGCTAATGGCTGCACTGGGACGTTCCAGTTCGGCGGGGTCGCGCAATTCATCAGGAAAGTGCATCAGTTCCAGCGCCAGGCTCCCATCCAATGGCTTGAGCGCTGCCAAATGTTCGCGAGGAGGCCGGATCACAACCTTCGCAATCCCCACTTTGCCGGACTTGTCCAAAGCCTCCCGCAACAAAGTGTAAGCTTTGGCGCCCGACTTTTCAGGCGCTAGAAAATATGGCTCGGCGAAGAACCTCGGATCGATCTCCGACAGGTCCACAAATTCCCGGATCTCTATCACTTGGTTAGAATTAATTTGGACGCGCTCAAAATCCTCCTTGGTCAAAACCACGTGTTTCCCCTTTTCGTATTCGTATCCTTTGACGATATGGTTCCAATCCACCTCTTTACCATCGGCCTCTGCCACCCGTTTGTAGTGAATGGGACTTTGGTCGCTGTCCCGGAGCAGATTGAACTTAACTTTATCGGCAGATCGAGTCGCGGAATAAAGTCCGACGGGAATATTGACTAATCCGAAACTGATTGCTCCTTTCCATAACGGTCGCATAGGGGAGAACCGTCGCTCATTCGGACAATTTCCGCGAGTGGGGCCTTACCCGCAGTGGAAAATGCGGCCGTCTCCCTCGACCTCGTAGCAGCGGACGTGAGTCGGCTCACTATTTTTCCCGGAAACCTCGGAGCCGACTCACATCGGCGGCTACGGTTTCTCTCCCCGCGCTTCTGCATTCCATTTCACTGACTCCCCAGTATTCTGCGGGCGGGTCAGGAAATCAGCTCCCGCATCGGTTGATAGCCATCAACCAGAAAATGCGGCCGGCCAGAAAGATCAGTTACAGTGGCTTTGTTAACATCAATGCCGAGATTGTGATAGAGCGTGGCGAAGACTTCTTGGAAATGCACAGGCCGCTCCACTGGCTCGCCACCAAGCCGGTCGGTCGCTCCAATGACCTGGCCAGTCTTCATTCCCCCACCCGCCAGCAGGGCGCAGGAAACCTTTGGCCAGTGATCCCGGCCGGCATCTTTATTGATCACAGGCGTCCGTCCAAACTCGCCCCACACCACCGACACGTCTTTGTCCAATCCGCGCTGATGGAGGTCTTCTACCAAAGCGCTTACTCCCTGATCCAGAAGAGGCAAATCCTGTTTGGCGTTTTTGTGATTGTTTCCGTGATAATCCCAAAAACCAAAAGAAATCGTAACCACGCGCACCCCGGCTTCGACCAGGCGGCGCGCCACTAAAAACTGGTCCATCAACATGGGCGCGGCATCTCCGTGTGGTTTAGGATCGCCTTTGCCGTAACGATCGATGACGCGCTGATCTTCGCGCTGATAATCCAAAGCCTCCAGCAGCTTGCTGGAAGTTAACATCCCGAAGGCCTGCTCATTAAACGCATCGAGACCAGTCATCAATCCGCTGGCATCCACATCGCGGCGAAAACGATCAAAACCGGTTAGCAGGGCTTTGCGGTCAGCCAGCCGATCCAACGTGATGCCGTTGAGAACCATGTCAGCCTTTCCCGGACCTTGCGGTTTGAAAGATTGATGGCCCACGCCGAGGAAGCCCGGCCCGGCGGAGTTGTAAGGGTTGTGCTGCATCTTCGGCTCCAGCCCCACAAATGCGGAAACCGCCGGGTGCGTGGGACCCTGCAGCTTGGAAACGACCGCGCCGAGTGATGGCCAGCCTCCCGGCGGCTCAGTTCGTTTCAGACGGCCAGTCAGACATTGGTAGTCGTAATGGTTGTCCTCAGCGCCGACCATGCTGCGGATCGCCACCAGCTTGTCCATCATTCCAGCCACTCGCGGCAGATGCTCGCAAATTTGGAAACCTGGCACCTTGGTGCGAATCGGTTTGAACTCGCCGCGAATTTCCGAAGGCGCTTCGGTCTTAAGATCGAACATGTCCTGATGGGGCGGCCCACCGGGCAGATAGATCATGATCACGGCCTTGTGTGAACGACGAATGCCTGCCTCGGCTTCGGCCTGAAGAAGTTCGGGCAAGGCCACGCCTCCCAAACCTAAGGCGCCGATCTTGAGAAAATTGCGCCGCGAAATGCCATCGCAGAACCGTGATTTGTTTCCGTAAATCGTTAACATGTCCATCGTGGTTGGATTCCATGCGCGGGCAGACCACGACCTCATTTTGACGGACCCTCGACGGGCCGGTATTCAGGCTGTTTTCAGCAAATCAGGGTTTGGAGCAGCGGCAGCCTGTCGTCCTACGATTGTTTTGTGCTCGCCCCTGGGCCGGCGATCTTGGGCCGGTCATGCAGTTATTCGCCCGATTTGAAGACGGATCTTGCCAACTCGCGTCTCAAGGGCAGCAGTTGTCTGCGGACAATCTGCTGATTGGCGAAATAGCAGCCGCCAAAGACAAGGATCGTGCCGAGAAGAAAAAAGCAATCCAGCCAGGCCTTGCTTTCGGCCGAACCGGTGCCGGGAAGTCCGATGAAAAATAGGTTGGCCCCGACCATAAATGGCAGGTTGTAAATCATCGATTCAATGAGTTTGATTTGGGCATCCACCTTGCTGAATCCCTCCAGCAAGGCATCAGGCGTCTCGCCCCGACGCGGTTGGTGGTCCGCGTGGCTGGCCTCATGGACTTTCCAGAGCATATAGCCCAGGGCGATCATCAAGACTGTGCTGCCTACGCGGCTGAGTGGAAATGGAAAAAAAAGGCAGAGCATCACTGCCCCCGCCATTCCCAGGGAGTAACCGAGGTTTGCGAGGAAAGCTCGCTGGCGAATCTCGCGATCCAAAATGGCTAACCTCTCACCGATGGAATCCCCGGCATGGCTTTTCATAATGATCGTGCTCAGTTATTGCTGAAATCGCATGTGGTAGCAGGAAAAGCCTACCCATCTCCGGGAAAAATTGCAAGCCTTCATTTCGCTTTGCAAACGCGGCAGGAGAGGAGCGCCGAATTATTTCCGGGCGTTCCCCCTGATTCGGGCCGATTCTGCCCAGCCTAACAATCATTTTGCTGCCCGCAGCGGCGAGCGGCGCAGCTTGTTCTGCAACAGTAAACGCCAGACCATGACGAAAGCTTCGCGGACTATTTTGGAGGACATTTTAGAACTTCCTTGAAAACGGTCAGTGAAAATAATCGGCACCTCCACAATCCTCATGCCCTGACGCCAGAGTTTGTGAGTCATCTCGATCTGGAAGCTGTAGCCGTTGGAACGCACGCCCTCCAGGTTGAGGCTCAACAGCGCGCGGCGCCGGAAGCATTTGTAGCCGCCGGTTGGATCGCTGAAAGGCATGCCGGTAACCAGCCGCACGTACCTTCCCGCGCTCATGCTCAACATGAGGCGCTTGAGGGGCCAGTTGATAACGCGAATGCCGTGGCTGTAACGCGAGCCCAAGACCAAATCTGCGTCTTGCGCCGCCTCAAGAAATGCCGGGATATCATCGGGATTGTGGGAGAAATCGCCGTCCATCTCGAAAATAAATTCGTAGTCCCGTTCCAACGCCCACTGGAACCCCGCGAGATAAGCGCGGCCAAGGCCGTTTTTTTCGGTTCGATGCAGGACGTGGATCAGCGGAGTCTTTTCGGCAATTTCCTCGGCGAGCTTTCCAGTTCCATCGGGAGAATTGTCGTCCACCACCAGCACTTCCACAGTGGCGGGTTGGCCCATGAGCCGCTTGAGCAACGGCGGCAGGTTATCGCGTTCGTTGTAAGTCGGGACTATGACAAGGATTTTCTGGGTCATGCTGGCAATGGCCGCCCCAGACAATTACTCGAGGCGTGGTCCAAAAACAAGCCAGGATTTGGCAGAAGCAAATACGGGTTGGCAGGGATAGGTGCTTCCGCTAATTTGCTCCAGCATGTTAGCCATGTCCATTGCCGGTTATTTGCATTATCTAATTAGCTCACCGGCCTTCCTCATCGGCGCTGCCTTTCAGCTTTGGATGGGGGTGGACGCTCTCCGTCGCCGGGAGTGGGTCTGGGTAGTTTTCATCATCGCGTGTCCGTTTTTCGGGTCCTTCTGGTATTACTTTTCCGTGTATCGCGATTCCCCTTCCGCCACGCGCGGATTTGAACTGCCCGGCGCTCATGATCGCCAGCGCATCCAGGAACTTCTGGGGCAGATCCACCATCTGGACAAGGCCCATCACTATTCGCAGCTCGGCGATGTTTATTTCCAGCAGGGCAAGTTGGAAAAAGCCGAAGCTTGCTACCGTTCTGCCCTCGAACGTGATGCCCAGGACATCGATACGCGCGCTCATCTCGGTCAATGCTTCCTGCGCCAGAAAAAACCAGCCGAGGCCCGTCCGCTCCTGGAAGCAGTGTGCCTGGAGAATCCGAAACACGATTACGGCCATTCGTTGATGGGATTGGCCGAGACGCTGGCGGAGTTGGGCGAAATCGATTCGGCCATCGCCATCTGGCAGCGCGTCACCGAAAATCACTCCTACCCGCGGGCGCGGGTGCAATTGGCGGAGCTTTACATTGCTAAGAAGCAGCCGGAATTAGCACGAGTTCAGTTGGAGGAAGTGCTCGCAGACGCCCCCCATGCGCCGGCGTTCCAACGCAAACGCGAACGGGTTTGGGTGCGGCGGGCAAAGAAATTAGCAGGACAGCTTCGCTGAGGGATGGGCTGCCCCGAAGTATTCCAACTTCGGGAGTCTCAACTCCCAAGTTAGCCTAAAGGATCGGGGCATTTTCCCCCAAGCGCCAGAGGTGCCTCATGCACATAGAACGCCATGTCCCCAACAGATTCCAAGCCGCAGCGGGGCGGCATGTTGTTCGGCATCGCCAGGTCAGTTCGCTATCCTTTTCGCCCGCAGGTGATGCTCATGATTCCGCCGAGCAGGTTGACGGTCCGCACCTCCTTGCACTCTAATTCCTGCATTTTTAGAGCGACGCCGCGTTGCGCTGGGTAGTTCTTCAGTGACTCAAAAATGTAGGCATACGCTTGCGCGTCCCCGCAGAGGATTTTTCCGAACACTGGCAACCCCCAGCGAAGATAGCTGAAATAAACTCCCCGCCAGAGGGCATTGTCCGGTTTGGCAAAATCCAGAATCAAAATGCGGCCGTCCGGTTTGGCGACGCGCCGCAATTCTCGAAGCCCAGTTTCCCAATTGGCCAGATTGCGCAGTCCGTAACCGATGGTGACGATATCAAAGTTATTATCCGGAAAGGGCATTTGTTGCGCATCCCCCGCAATGAATTGCGGCGCATCCAGGACGGTCGCATCCCGATGGAGGGTGGGCGCCACCCTTTGGGGTTCTGTGCCGGGCGCAAGTGATTGAGATTTGGCCTTCCTCCTTGCCACGGCCAGCATGGGCTCGCTGAAATCCAAGCCCACAACCTGCACACCGTGGCGCGCCAGCGCAAAGGCGATATCCCCGGTGCCGCAACAAACGTCCAGCGCGTGCTCGCCCGGCTGGGGGGCGGCTAGCCGGATAAGGCGTCGTTTCCAAACCCGATGCAGCCCAAAACTCTGAAAGTCATTCACCAGATCATAACGGGGCGCGATATGGGCAAACAAATCGGCGACTTTTCCGGCGCGTTCCGGTCCAGGCTGATAGTATTTACTCACCATGCGAGCGGCACTGTAACACAATAGCATGCTGAGGCACATGAGGAATGTAGATCGCTTCCCAGCAACGAGAACGAAATAGCGCGCTTGCAAAATCCAACGGGCAGTCGAATGTTAGGGCATGAACCCGAGGGCCTCGGTTTCTTCGTTACTGCGCGTGCTTCTTCCTGCCCCATGATAAAACCTGTTCTGCAAGATGACGAGTTTCTGGCTGATGTCGCCTCGAGCCGGGGCGATCTGGAAAACCTGCATCTTTGGTGGCTGGGTCAGAGCGGTTTTTTGGTCCAGTGGCATGGCCGCCACTTGCTGCTCGATCCTTATCTATCGGATTCACTGACCCGGAAATATGCGCAGACGGATAAGCCACACGTGCGTATGACGGAACGGGTGGTCGCCCCGGAGCGATTGAGTTTCATCGATGTTAGCAGCGCCAGCCATAACCACACTGATCATCTGGATCCAGACACCCTGCACCCATTATGGAAAGCCAATCCCCGGATGGAGTTGGTAATCCCCGAGGCTAACCGCGAATTTGTCATCAACCGTCTCGGAGTGGTGGCGGAATTGCCTTATGGTTTGGATGCCGGAACATCGGTAGAACTGGCCGGTTTCAAGATTCATGGTTTTCCAGCCGCCCACAACCTGCCGGAAAAGGATGCGTGGGGTCGTCACAAATATCTTGGTTACATCATCGAGGCCGGGCCTTGGGTGCTTTACCACTCCGGCGACACAAAGCTGTTCGAGGGAATGAGCGACGCTTTACGCGAGTGGAAATTGGATATCGCCCTTTTGCCCATCAATGGTGATGTGCCCGAACGCCACGTGGCTGGAAATCTAGGTGGGCTGGAAGCCGCCACGCTGGCGAAGGACGCAGAGATCCGTCTGGTAATTCCCTGCCATTACAATATGTTCGAGTTCAACACGGCTTCGCCCGAGCTTTTCGTGGCCACTGCTAAGAAGCTTGGACAACCCTATCGCCTTCTTGAGTGCGGGGAGCAGTGGAGCACTGCGGAGGGTTTTTGACCACTTTTCCGCGAAAAATAGTTGATCTTTCCCTCATTGTATAAGAAAGAGATTAACGACCCGCAGGCAGGGCAGGGACCGGTAAATAGTTTGACGATTCATTATGCGCCGAGATCGAATGCAGCAACAGCGGTTCGAGTTGAAATACTTGATCCCGGAAGAGACCGCGCTTTTGGTACGGGATTTTGTGCGCAGCTACCTCGAGATGGATGAATTCAGTGTCGGCCGGCCCAACTACTCCTATCCGGTGCACAGCCTTTAC
The DNA here is from genome assembly GCA_038228235.1 of Verrucomicrobiota bacterium. Lineage (GTDB taxonomy): Bacteria > Verrucomicrobiota > Verrucomicrobiia > Limisphaerales > JBBRPK01 > JBBRPK01. The sequence continues at coordinate 7,731 of JBBRPK010000058.1, read as the reverse complement.
CTGGACTCCGACGATTTGAAATTGTATTGGCGAACCCTTAATGGAGACAAAAATCGTTTCAAACTTCGCCTGCGCTACTATAGCACTAATCCGGACACCCCGGTTTTTTTCGAAATCAAACGCCGCATGAACAACTGCATTCTCAAGCAGCGCGGCGGAGTCCGGCAGGATGCGATTGCTGGTCTTCTCACCGGTCATTTCCCCGACCCGGATTGTCTGCTCTCCAAAGCGCCTCATCAACTCCTGGCCGTGGAACGATTTTGCCATTTTATGACTGAGCTGCGCGCCAAGCCCAAGGTCCACATTGCCTACGAGCGGGAGGCCTACGTCAGCGATAATGACGAAGTGCGCGTGACCATGGACCGAAACGTTTGCGCGGAACCGAATTTGCTAACGAGCCTTAAAACCAAAATGGAACATCCAGCCCGGAGCTTCGTCGGCAACGTCATTTTAGAGCTCAAATTCACCAATCGCTACCCGGACTGGTTCCGAGAATTGGTTCGCGCCTTTAACGTTACGCAATGCGGGGCGGCCAAATACGTCGAATCCGTGGGCGGCATCGGCGCCCGCAAGCTTCAGGCGGAGGGGTCGGTAATGGAGGAACAGAGCCCGTTGAGCAGGCCGCGGTGAGGCGCCCCAATTCGATTCCTCTGGCCAATTCGCCGTGGGGACCGTCCTTGTCGCGTGTTATCCGCACATGAGGCAACAGAGTTAATGGAGAGTGAGGAACCCCATCGCGTCTGAGCGGAATAAATTCCGGGCTCCCCCCCCGACGGGGCCTATTCGTGAAATTCGTGTCTCTCCTTTTCGATGGGCGGGTGGTCAAAATTCAACATCTGGCTGATCTAAAAATAATTTGTTGGCTCGGAAAGGTTCGGGAAGTTTCGGAAAGGTGGGAAAAGGCTCGATGACTGATGGCTGATGAGTGAGGGACCTGCCCAGGATTAGGCATGAGTCGGATTTCGCCACAGACCCTGTCAGCCGGAGGGGAACCCCCTTCGCTCTGCAAGCCGTCCCACCGTCCCAAGGCCGGTAAACATTGGCTTTTTTGCTTGTTTCAAGCCGTCCCAAGTCGTTCAAGCCGTCCCAAAAAGCTACCCGGCGTTCTTCAGGAGTCCCATCGAAGGAGAGGCGCAAAAACTGCTATTAGAAGCCATGAGCACTGAAGCGAACCCGCTAAGAGCCTGTTTTGCAGATTGAATGATGCGGACGGTTCGCTTAACTAAGGGGGCTGATCATGCGCCCTTCAGACCACTATCAGTCCTTGGCGGCCGTCCGGGTGGGAACGTTGTTGTTCCCGCCCGCCGGATTGATTTTGCTTTGGCGCCGCCCGCACCCGCAACGTGGCGCACATTTCCAAACCCAATGCCACTAGCTTTTGAACAGCATCATCCCGGAGGGATGGCCGAAAATAGCCCCGCGTTTCAACGCTGGGGACGGCAAGCAAAAGATACAAGTCCCGAAGGGACGGCCGAAATCCGCTGCCTCTGCCGTCCCTCCGGGAGTTATCGTGAGGTCGAACCACCCTCAGCGCAAAACACATATCCCACGGTTCATGGCGAGACCTGGAACCATCCAGTTCTTGCGAAGGAGCGCCTCTTGCTCCGCCATGCCGCGGAGCTGGCCTGCTTTGATTTGAGAAAAACGCAGTGATGCAACGCTGGCCAAAAACTTTGCGCGATGTCGCGACCCTGGCGCACGACTTCTTTCGTCGTCATTGGCGCCGCCTCCTGCTCATTCGCGATCGCCTGCGATTAAGCGAGGAGGCTTTTCACATTATTCTCGCCGGAATCGTCGGGGTAATTGGCGGAGTAACCAACCTCGTTTATTACCGGATGAGTCAGGCTGTGCAATGGATGGTCTTCTTCGGTCAAACGGGCGATTTGCCCGAACTGGCCCGGCATCTGGAAGGCTGGCAACGATTGCTTCCTCCCACCTTCGGCATGCTGGCGGCGGGACTCGTGCTCTATTTGGGATTGCGTCTGATTGCCAACCCCGGCTTGACCAACCTGCTGGAAGTCGTCGTGGCTGGAGATGGCCGGCTGCCGTTGCGAACTTCGTTGATCAATGCGGTTTCTTCGATTTGCAGCATCAATACCGGGGCCTCTATTGGGCGGGAGGGCGCCATCATCCAGGTCTCCTCTACTCTCGCCTCCAAACTGGGCCAATGGGCCAACTGGCCCCCCTATCGCCTGCGCCTGCTGGTGGCTTGCGGGGCCGCTTCAGGCATCGCCGCCTCGTACAATGCTCCCATCGCCGCTTCCGTGTTCGCCGCCCAAATTGTATTGGGGAACTTTTCCATGAACTTGTTCGCCCCGATTGTGTTTGCCTCGGTCATCGCCTCGATCTTCACCCGCAGTTTCTTTGGCATTCAGCAATGGTACCGGGTGCCGCCTTTCGATTTCACGAGCCTTACCCAATTGCCTTGGTTTCTTTTGCTGGGTGCCTTTTCCGGTGTATTGGGAGCTGGTTTTCTCAAATTATTGGGATTTGGCGAGAAGGTTTTCAGCAAGTTGCCGCTACCGCTCTACGGACGTCTCGCTTTGGCGGGCTTAATCGTGGGGTTCATCGGGATGTATTACCCCGAGGTTTGGGGCAATGGCTACAGCGCTACGAACGAAATCCTGGAACTGCGCACTTCTGCCATTAAAATTATTTTCTGTTTATTTATCGCCAAGCTGCTGGCCACCGCAGTGACGGTCGGTTCGGGCACCGTCGGTGGTATCTTCACCCCGACACTATTTTTGGGCGCGGGCCTGGGGAGCCTTTTTGGAGGCGTGCTGCACCTGGCGAAGATTGGGGTCACTCTGCCGACGGGGGCGTTCGCGTTAGTCGGCATGGGGAGCTTGCTTGCAGCCACCACTCACTCTCCACTGCTGGCGATGATTATGATTTTCGAGCTCTCCTTGAATTATTCTGTAATGCCTCCGCTCATGCTTGCCTGCGCCGTCGCAACTCTGGTGGCCCGGCACTTTCATGCTGACTCAATTTACACCGAACCCTTGCGCCGCAAAGGACTGGATTTGCACCGGGAAAGTCTGCAATTGGGGGCGGCTTCCGAACAAACCGTGGGCGATCTGATGCGCGCCCCCGTGCCGCCCGTGCGGGAAAACACCCCGTTTCGCGAAATCGCCCAGCGCTTTCTGACGCTGCCCAATAATTTTTTGCCGGTCGTGGACGAGCAGCAAAGGCTGCTGGGCATGATTGCGCTGCACGATCTCAAGGAATATCTACACGCCGGGCAGGAACTCGATAGCGTGATTGCCTACGACGTGATGCGCCCCACGCCCGTCTGTCTGACTCCAAACCAGAAGCTGTCCGATGTGCTGCCTCTCCTGCTGGCCAGTGAGATTCGCAATGTTCCGGTGGTCAACAATTTGATTCAGAACCGCCTTATCGGCACCGTGGCCCGGACGGAGGCATTGAGCCTCCTTTCCGAAGCCATCTCCGCCCGCTCAGCGACCAAGCTGTAGCAAAAGGATTGCGCAAATTATTCCGGTACTTCAAATTACCGAGATGACAGCCGCCTGCCTGTTCCCAAAGGCAGAGAGAGGCAGGCAGGTCATGGAGAGATGGCTGAGTGGTTTAAAGCGCACGCCTGGAAAGCGTGAGTGGGCTCATACCCCACCGGGAGTTCGAATCTCTCTCTCTCCGCCACCTGCTTTGGACCATTAACTCAGGGTTTAGGCAAAGCGCTTTGAAACGCATCTTAATTCGCGTTGTGGCTTGGCCGGTTATTACCACTGCTTCCGGAGGGATGGTTATCCCTTCGCTTCATCGTGAATGCGAAAGGGCAATGTAATCGACGAGAATGCGCCCGGCCTCTTCCAGGATAATATCCACCGACGGCATCATGTCATCGGAGAATTCGCTGGCCAGGATCGGATTCTCTTGGGTCTGAAGATGCATTCGGCGGTTTTCGAGGGAAGCCCTGGAATCTGTTCTCCACGGTGAAGAAGGCAGGCTGGGTTGGTCCATGTTTTCCAGGGTCACCTCTGAAACTTTCCAGTTTGGCCCCGGCCGCTTTTGACGTTCGGCCTGGCGCGCCGCCAGACGCTCCTTGGTTTGGCGGAGGTCTTCGCGTCTTTGGTCCTCGTTCAGGGACAAGCTTTTCCCGGCCAAGGTCTGTTTAAACCGCTCGATGTCCGCGCGCAAATAACCAAAGTCCGGATCAGTTTCGATGCGGCGGCCCGAACGTTGGCGTAGGGCCTCCAGATAAGGACGGAGGCGATTGAGCTTTTCAAATTTGGCTGAGCGGATTTCATCCCACGGCAGCGGGTTGAACAGCGAAGCCTCGCCGACTTCTTCGACATTGCTGAGCGAGGGGATGACCAAATCCGAAGCGACACCCCGAAGCTGGGTCGAGGAGCCGCCTGGTCGATAGAATTTTTGGACCGTCACAAGCAGGCCTCCTGGATTATAAGTATGCGCAAGGCCCATCCGCCGCATCAAGGGCTCCAACTCCAGCACTGATTGCACGGTCCCTTTTCCGAAGGTCGAGGAATCCCCAACAATCACAGCCCTTCCATAATCTTGCAGCGCTCCGGCCAGGATTTCGGACGCCGAAGCGCTGAAACGACTGACCAAAACAATGAGCGGTCCCTCATAGAGGACAGATGAATTTTTTACCGAACCCGGAGAAATCTTTCCCGACGAGTCTCTGACCTGAACGACCGGCCCTTTCCTGATGAAAAGACCTGTTAGCTTGATGACCTCCTCCAACGAACCCCCGCCATTCTGTCGCAGGTCGAGAACGAGGCCGCTGATCTTTTCCCGTTTCAATTTTTTCAACAGCCTGGACACATCCTCAGTGGTGCTTTTGTGAAGTAGGCTTGCCCGATCATCCATATCTTCGTAGAAGGATGGCAAATCCAGCACCGCCAGCCGTTGCGGAAATCCCTTCTCATCCGGCATTTCAATAATCCGGGCCTTGGCCTCTTTGTCCTCCAATTTAATTTCCTCTCGCGTCAACGCCACCGTTTTGCGCACCGAAGGGTCGGCGGCATCCGCCGGGATGACCGTGAGCCGGACCTGGGTGCCTTTAGGGCCGCGAATCATGTCGGCCACTTTGGCAATAGGCATATCGATAACGTCCCGGGGTTCTTTTCCATTCTGAGCCACGGCGATGATCCGGTCCCCCGGCTTCAGTTGTTTGCTCCGAGCAGCCGGCCCGGGAAGCACTCGCGCAATTTTTGGATAGCCATTGTCCGAAGTAAGTTCGGCTCCGATTCCGAACAAAGACAATCTCATCTCGATTCCCAAGGTTTCAAAATCAGCGCGGCCGAGATAATCCGAATGCGGATCGTAAGCATTGGCCAGCGCCGTGAGGTACAACTCGAGTATTTCCTCCTTGGAAGCCTCTTTGGCAGTGCGAAGCAGGCTCGCGTAACGTTTGGCAAGCACGCTGATAATTTCCTGCGGCTTCTTATTGTTCAGTTTTTCCTCAAGGTACTCGTAGCGGAGTCGTTGCCGCCATAGGGCTTTGGCCTCAGCTAAGTCCCTGGGCCGCGGCAGATCGCGGCGTTCCACGGCGTAGCTATCCTGCCCTGCGAACACGAAGGTTTCGGTCTTAAGCAATTCCCGCACATAGGCGGCGCGCTCCCCCAGGCGGTGGAGGAAATGATCATAAACGACCTGAGCAGGGTTGATGTTGCCCGCCTTAATCAGTTCGTTCAGGGTCGTGCGATAAGGGGCAAACTCTTCCAAGTCCGATTGAAGGAAGTCCAGATGCTGGCCGTCGAGTTCCTCGAGGTAACGTTCCAGAAATTTTCCGGCCATTTCCTTGTCCAGCGCATGGTGGCTGTATTGAGACTGCTCCAGGATGCGCGCAGCCAGTTTGGCGATGTTGCCCTCAGTCGTCAGCGGGGGCTGGCGAGCGGAGGAGGTCGCGCAACTGCTCAGGTGGAAGGCGGCCAGGGCCAGCGCCATGTTGAAACTCATTAATAGGTTCATTGAAAAAACTTGTGCGTTCACTCTCGCCCAACCGAGGTCAAAGCTCAACCGGAGTGTTTTACCTACCCGAGGGTCCGCTATTCATCAGCTCTTCAATTTCTTCGGCCTCGATCGGAACGCTGGCCATAAAGTTCACCTGGCCCTTTTCGGTAACCACAATGTCGTTCTCCAATCGCACGGCGAAGCCCTCTTCCTTGATATAAATGCCCGGTTCACAGGTCAGCACCCAGCCCGCTTGAATGGGTTCAGTAGTCATGCCGACATCATGCACGTCCAGGCCAAGAGGATGGCCTATGCCGTGCATGAAATATTCTTTAAAAGCCGGATTGTCGGGATGTTGCTTTTTGATCGCCGACATTTTAAGCAGGCCCAGATCGACGAGGGCCTGCTCCATCAATCCTTCCGCTTCTTTTTGCCATTCCTTGGGCAACTTGCCCGGCACCGCCAGTTTGGAAACCTCCTGAAGAATGCCGAGGACAGCGCGATAAACTTGTTTTTGCCGCCGCGTGAAGCGGCCACTGACCGGCAGAGTGCGAGTGAGGTCCGAGTGATAATTGGCGTAAGAAGCAGCCACATCCAACAGCACCAACTCGCCTTTGCGGCAAATACGGTCGTTCTCCAGATAGTGGAGCACGCAGGCGTTTTTGCCCGTGGCAATGATGGGTGAATAAGCGAAACCGCCTCCGGCCCGGATAAACTCATGGGCAAACTCTGCCTCGATCTCCATTTCGCTCACGCCCGGCTTGATGAATTTCAGCGCTCGCCGGAAACCTCGCTCGGTCAGAGCGCAAGCCGTGCGGATGAGTTCCAGTTCCAACGGCGACTTGACGACGCGCAGCCGGTGGAGGAGTTGGGCCAGCCGATGGTATTGGTGCAGGGGGTAGCGAGCCTGGCAATCGCGAACAAAACGCGCGTCGCGTGTTTCAACCACGGGGTTGGCCCGCTTGTGTTCGTTCGAGTTGAGATACACATGTTCACATTCACAAATAAGGCGGTGAAACAGCGGGCGAAATGCCGAGAGCCATTCCACGCGCGCAACGCCCGAGAGGCTGCGCGCTTCTTCCTTCGTAAGCTTGTGGCCTTCCCAGGTTTCCAGCGATGCATCGGACTCGCGCAGGAAAAGAATCTCCCGCATCTTCTCGTCGTGCGCATCCGGATACAGCAGGAGGATGCTTTCCTCCTGCTCGACGCCCGAGAGATAAAACAGGTCTGAATTAGGCCGGAGCAAGAGGGTGCCGTCGGCGTTGGTGGGCAGAATATCATTGGCATTGACGACCGCCAGACCGTTGGGGAGCAGCAACCGCTCGAGGTTGGCTCGGTGATCGACGAATAGCTGCGAGTTGATAGACTCGTATCTCATATTGGCTTAAATGGCATTGGCAAAGGGAGCGTCTAGTCCGGGATTGTTTTTCAGTTTTGCGCTTTTTCGCCGCTCCCGCGAATTTTGCAAGCCAAGCGGTGGAGAAAGCAATAAAGATCTGGGCGCGAATGCGCTTGCCGAGGACGGAAATTCGTGCGAAGAAATCCCCAGGCAGTGATTGGTTTTAGCACCCATAGCTCAACTGGATAGAGCGTCTGACTACGGATCAGAAGGTTAGAGGTTCAACTCCTCTTGGGTGCACCACAATTAATCAATTGTGAACACACGCCGACAAATTGAGCAAAACAGCTTTTTGCGCGAATTATCGCGATGTACCGCGAATCACCGCGATAGCCCGTAAACAAAGGGGCAAATGGGTGTTTGGCCGTCAGCCTCCCAAAGCCCATTGATCCACAAGT
>JBBRPK010000057.1:0-32701 GCA_038228235.1 Verrucomicrobiota bacterium | reverse complement strand
GGTTCAAGCCGCTGACAGCGCCCTCTCGATCCAGCAGGATCGAGCAATCACTCGCCGTCCCCACGTTTTCTCCCGCTCCGCGCACCGCCCACGTCGTATGCCACCTTCAGCCGGGCGCAGGCGGGTATTTCACGGCGCTGCCGGATGGTCTCTGCACTTGCCTAGGAGAAACTAACAGGCAATAATCAATTGAACTGGTGTGATGTTAATTTTGGCGAAAGAGCGGGACTGGAAGCGCGCGGCCTTGAGCCTCTGCGGGGGTTTGTTTTTGTGCCTCTTGGCCCAAACCCCATTCTCGGCCACGGCTGCGAGTCTGACCGCTCATCTGGACCGGGAGAGCGTCGCAGTGGGCGAAAGCGTGACTCTCACCCTGACGTTTGAAGGGGTATCGCCCAGCGCGCCGCCAGGTCTGCCTGGATTGCCGAATGTCCAGGCGTCGTATTCTGGCCAGTCTAGCGCGTTCAGTTTCGTGAATGGGCAATCCACTTCCAGTATTTCCTACAACTACACCCTCGTGCCAGCGCAGCCAGGAGAGATTACCATCCCTTCGATGCAGGCTCGGGTGGAGGGCCAGGTGTTGACCAGCCAAGCCCTGCAGCTAAAAATTCTCAAGAGCACGGCCGAAGCGGCGGCTGGCCCCGCGCAGAACAGCCAGGCCTTTGTGAAACTGGTGGTTCCGAAAACCGAAGTTTATGTGGGTGAATCGTTTCCCGTGGAAGTGGACCTTTATTTTCAGAATATCGAGCAAAACTCCCTCCATATGCCTCAGCTCCAGGCCGAAGGGTTTTCGCTGGGGCAAGCCCCCCGCCCATCACAGAGCCGCACCCAGATTGGAAACGCCGTTTACAACCTACTTATCTTTAAGAGTTCTGCTTCGGCTGCCAAGGCGGGAACACTCAGTCTTGGGCTGGCTGAATATACCCTGACCCTGCTCGTGCCCATTAATAATCAACGGGGGCGCGACCCCTCTGATATCTTTGGCAGCTTTTTTGGCCCCTCCATGCAGCAGCGTCCGATGACGTTGCGCTGCGATCCACAAATCATGCATGTCTTGCCGCTGCCCGCTGAGAATGTTCCGGCCACCTTCAATGGCGCAGTCGGGAGTTTCTCCCTCAGAGTGACTGCCGGACCGACCAACCTGGCAGTCGGCGATCCCATCACCCTCAAAGTGCAAATTCAGGGGCAGGGATTGTTGGATGGCGTATCCTTGCCGCCGCAGGCCGACTGGGGTGACTTTAAAGCCTATGCCCCCAGTGCCAAAGTGGAATCAAATGATCCGCTCGGATTATCGGGCGCGAAGAGCTTCGAGCAGGTGATTATTCCCCAAAACCATGAAATTAAGATGCTTCCTCCGTTTCACTTCAGCTTTTTTGATCCGAATCAGAAAAGCTATCGAACGGTGAGCGGTCCGGCCATACCGCTGAATGTCCGTCCGACGGCTTCCGCCTCCCTGCCTGTTTCGACCAATGCGCCCACGGCGCAGAATGCCCCGCCGGTAGATGACATAGTGCATATCAAGGCCCGGTTGGATGAGGTGACATCATCTCGCGCGCCATTGATCCAGCAGCCCTGGTTTTTGGCCATGCAAGCGTTTCCTGTTCTTACCTGGTTTTCCCTCTGGCTGGTGAGGAAGCGAAATGAGGCGCTGGCAAACAACCCCAAGCTGCGACGGCAGCGCCAAGTGGCGCAACGCACCCACGAAGGCGTGAACGAATTGAATGGACTGGCCGCGGCTCAGGACGTCGAACGATTTTTCGCCACCCTTTTTCGCCTGCTCCAGGAGCAACTGGGGGAACGGCTCGACCTTCCCGCCTCCGCCATCACGGAGGCGGTAATTGATGAGCGATTGCGCACCCGCAATTTGTCCGAGCAAACATTGACCGAGCTGCATGCCCTCTTTCAAAGCTGCAATCTAGCCCGTTACGCCCCGCACAAGACGAGCCAGGAATTGGCGGCCCTCATCCCGAGATTGGAATCCGTGCTGGATCAATTGCGGAGTCTTAAGCAATGAAGCGCTGGGCTTTTCTCATATGTCCCTTCCGGACTGGACTGGAAGGTCTGCGCTATTTTTGCCGCCGCACATGCGTCCTTACCGTTGCCCTCGCATCCCTTTTGCTTTCCCTTAGTTGCGCAGGCGCGCAGAATACCATGGCCCTTTTCGACCAGGCCAATAAGTTTTACGAGCAGGGAAAGTATGTCGAAGCCGCGACCGGTTATGAAAAACTGCTTCAGTCCGAGCATTCTTCCGCCGCGCTTTACTTCAACCTTGGCAACGCCTGGTTCAAGGCCGGCCAGAGCGGGCGCGCTATCGCCTCTTACAGACAAGCCGAGAGGTTAGCCCCGCGCGATCCTAATCTCCGGTTTAACCTCAACTTCGTGCGTCGAAAAGTAAGCGGCGCCGATGCCTTGCCGGTCGAAGGCTGGCAACACTGGCTGGCTACGCTCACGTTAAACGAATGGACGGCGTTGGCGATGGGCGCTTTCTGGTTGTGGTTTCTCTTGCTGGCGTTGCGCGAGTTTCGGCCCAGTCTCAGAAGGAGTTTGGGCGGCTATACCGCCACGGCGGGGGTTGCCGCGATGGCGCTATTAGGGACTCTTGCGCTCGTGGCTTATGAGCAGTCCCGCATCAAGCAAGCTGTCGTGATTGCTACTAACGCTATCGTGCGCTACGGACCCCTGGAAGAGTCTCACGTCTTCTACCAATTGCGGGATGGCTCGGAAGTGACGGTCTTGGACGAGAAAGACCTCAACATCGGAGACAAAAGGCAGTCCTGGATGCAGGTGCAGGATGCCACGCACCGCGTCGGCTGGGTGCAGAGAGACCAGCTAATTCTTTTGGTGAGCACCCCGCCTTTAAGCACGGGGAATAGCCAGGCTGGTCTGCATGATTCCTCTCAACTTACACAAGCCGAAGTTTTTTGACGATGGCGCAGGTTGGCCCAATCAGATCGATTGCTCTGTTTTATGAAGCACTTTCCGCCCGCATCAAAGGACAGTTCACCCCTGAAATCCAGCGTTTCGCCCCAGGCCAATAGAGGATGAAGTCTTTTGAAAGCATAGATTACCGTGCGGAAATTGATCGAGTAGCCCTTTTGCGATTGATTTTCTCAACAAATGAGCCCTGACAGTCGTTTTGACAGCCCACTCGCGCGGACGAAATACGTCCGTGCAGTCGGCCCACGCCTTCGATTGTTGCTGTATGGAATCTTTGGCCTGGTGGCGTTGCTCGGCGCCAACTCGGTTTACCTTGGCAGCATCACCTTCCTTCAATGGCTCAATAAGGAGGTGACGTATGAGAACTATTTCTATCAGTTCATGTTCCTTGCCCATCTGGTTTTGGGATTGTTACTGGTCCTGCCTGTAATCATTTTCGGCCTCATCCACATTAAGAATGCGCATGGGCGTCCCAACCGGCGCGCCGTGCGAGTCGGTTATTTGCTTTTCACCATTAGCCTGGTGCTGCTGTTTACCGGCCTCGCGCTGATGCGGTTTGATTTCTTTGTCGTCAAGAATCCGAATCTCCGTTCCTCGCTTTATTGGTCCCATGTGGTCACGCCCGTGCTGGCCATCTGGCTTTACATCCTGCACCGCCTGGCCGGGCCTCGCATCAAGTGGCAGGCCGGCGTGCGCTGGGGAGTGGCGGTGGGGTTGGTAGTGATTTCGATGGTTTTTCTCCACTCGAAACATCCCCGGAAAAACCAGATTGGTTCCCAGGAAGGCGAGCAATACTTTCACCCCTCCTCTGCCCGCACTGCCTCGGGCAAATTCATTCCCGCCCGCACTCTGATGATGGACGACTACTGTCTAAAGTGCCACCAGGACGCGTACAAAGGGTGGTTTCACAGTGCCCACCACTTCAGCTCTTTTAACAACAAGCCCTACCTGTTTAGTGTTCGGGAAACGCGGCAGATTTCGTTGAAACGGGATGGCAACGTGAAAGCTTCGCGATGGTGCGCCGGTTGTCACGACGTGGTTCCGTTTTTGAGCGGCGCCTTTGACGATCCAAATTATGATCTGGAGAAAGATCCCACCTCGCAAGCGGGTATTACATGCACCACTTGTCATGCCATCACTCACGTCAACAGCACGCGGGGCAACGCCGATTACACAATCGATGAACCGATTCATTATCCCTTTGCCTACAGCAGCAACCGGATGTTGCAGTTCATCAATCAGCAACTTGTGAAGGCCAAACCTGAGTTTCACAAGAAAACGTTTCTCAAGCCGTTGCATAAGGAGGCGGAGTTCTGTTCGACCTGCCACAAGGTCAGTTTGCCTATCGAGTTGACGAAGTACAAAGATTTCCTTCGCGGCCAAAATCATTATGATACCTACCTTTTGAGCGGCGTTTCTGGCCATAGCGCGCGGAGTTTTTATTATCCGCCCCAGGCCCAGCTCAATTGCAATGGCTGCCACATGCCCCTCCAAGCCTCGGACGATTTCGGGGCCAGGTTTTTTAGTAAAACCAATCATCAGCTCAGCATCCATAACCACCTTTTTCCCGCGGCAAACACAGGTTTGGCCCACATCCGCGGGCAACCGGACATCGTTAAAGTCCAGCAGGCGTTCCTGGAAGGTTCTTTGCGAGTTGATCTCTTTGGGCTTAGAGAGGGGGGTGGCATCGACGGGAAGTTGATCGCTCCGCTTCGGCCGCGCATCCCAACCCTGCAACGAGGGCGGAAATATCTGTTGGAAGTTGTGGTGCGTACCCTCCGGTTGGGCCATCCCTTCAGCCAGGGCACCACAGATTCCAACGAAATCTGGGTTGATACGGTGGTGACCAGCGGCAGTCGCGTCGTGGGGCGGAGCGGCGCGCTCGGAGCCTGGAATGAAGTTGATCCGTGGTCGCACTTTCTCAATACCTACATGCTCGACCGCGAGGGCAATCGCATCGACCGGCGCAACCCGCAGGACATCTTCACCCCGCTCTACAACCATCAGATCCCCCCCGGGGCCGCTCAAGTAGTGCACTATGAGTTGGCTGTGCCCAAAGATACCGGCGGGCGTTTAACCGTGGAGGTCAAACTCCAGTATCGAAAGTTTGATGCGAAATACATGCAGTACGTCTTTGGAAAGAATTTCACCAACGATTTGCCCATCACCACCATCGCCTCCGATAAAATCACTTTCGCAGTCCAGGCCGGTTCCGAAGATACCGAGGTAGCGGGTCGAGGCGAAGCCTCCAAGCCAAGTCCCATCCCGGAATGGCAGCGTTGGAATGATTACGGCATCGGCCTGTTTCTGGAAGGGGGCGAACGCGGGGTCGAGAAGGGCGAGTTAATCCAGGCTGGCCATGCTTTTGCGGAGGTGGAAAAGTTGGGCCGGCCCGACGGTCCGCTCAACCTGGCTCGCGTTTACTTCAAAGAGGGGCGGCTTGAAGATACCGTGGCAGCACTGCAACGGGCCGCCAAGTCCGACCCGCCCGCGCCCCGATGGCTCATTGCCTGGCTTAATGGGCAGGTCAACAAGCAGAACGGTTATCTTGACAAAGCGATTACTGAATTCCGCAGCATCCTGGAAGATCGCTATCTGGAACTCGATCAGCGCGGATTTGATTTTAGCAAAGATTACGTCGTGCTCGATGAGCTTGGGCAAACTTACTTTGAGCGCGCCAAGCTGGAACGGAACGACCCAGAGCGCCAGATGTCCTTTTTGCGCCTGGCGGCTGAGCAGTTCAAAAAGACCTTGGCGCTCGACTCTGAAGATTTGGCTGCGCATTATAATCTGTCGTTGATTGATGCCCAGCTTGGTGACGAAAAGCTGGCGGCCGAGCATCGCCAACTGCACGAGCGATTTCGCCCAGATAACAATGCGGCGGACCGCGCTATCGCCATTGAAAGGCGGCGCAATCCCGCGGCGGACAACGCGGCCAAGGCGACCGTCATTTACCCACTCCACCGCCCTGGCGCGCCCGGATTGGCCATCCAACAGGGATCCCCCCCGGACTTGGACCGGTCTTCCGCCCGCACCGCGTTCAGGGTGTTAAAATGATTTTCATCCATGAGTAAGAATCCACCGCCCAACTCGGAAGAGGAGGCAGCGCCTCTTGATGACTCGGTCATCGGTCGAGCCTTTCGCTGGTCTTTGATTGCCCTCATGGGTCTCGCCGGAATCGCCGGAGTGGCAATCTGGTACGCAAATCGGAAGTCAGCGGCCCCGCCAGAACAGGTTACAAAGATTAACGCGCCGACGGCACCCCAGCGCCCGCAGGCGGAAATTCCCCTGGCCAGGTTTACGGATATCACGGGTTCTTCCGGCATCACTTTCATTCACAACAACGGCGCTTACGGGGACAAGTTGCTTCCCGAAACCATGGGTAGTGGTGTGGCTTTTTTGGATTTTGATGATGATGGCGCTCAAGATCTGCTCTTCATAAATTCGACCTATTGGCCAGGCAAAGCGTCCCTCGGGCAGTCTCCGCCCACGATGGCGCTTTATCACAATGACGGCAAGGGACATTTTACGGATGTGACCGCCGGCTCCGGATTGGATGTAAGCTTTTATGGCATGGGTGTGGCCATTGGAGATTACGATAATGATGGCAAGACCGATGCTTTCGTAAGCGCGGTCGGAGGAAACCACCTTTTTCACAATCTGGGAGCAGGCAAATTTGCCGAGGTCACAGGAGAAGCCGGGGTGGGTGGCTTAGCCACGGACTGGAGCAGTGGCTGCGCGTGGATTGATTATGATAACGATGGCAAACTCGACTTGTTTGTGTGCAACTACGTCCGCTGGTCGAAAGAAATCGACCAGGAGGTCGGTTATAAAATCGACGGCGTGACCCGTGCCTATGGGCCACCCATGAATTTTGAAGGCGCATTCTCCCGGCTTTATCACAACGAGGGCAATGGCCATTTCAAGGAGGTCTCGAAAGAGAGCGGCATCAAAATCCAAAACCCCGCCACGGGTGTGCCAGCGGGCAAATCGCTGGGGGTTGCCCCCATTGACCTGGACGGAGACGGCTGGATCGATCTAATCGTGGCGAACGACACGGTTCAAAATTTTGTATTTCATAATCAGCATAATGGCACCTTCAAGGAAATCGGCGCTCTCTCCGGGATTGCCTTCGATAATTACGGCAACACCCGTGGGGCCATGGGCATCGATACGGGGTATTACCGGAACAACGACGCTCTCGGAATCGCCATCGGCAATTTCGCGAACGAGATGTCCGCGCTCTACGTCTCCTCGCCCAAAGGGCGGATGACCTTCACCGATGAAGCCATTCCGGAGGGGGTGGGACCTGCCAGTCGTTTATTGTTGAAGTTCGGAATGTTCTTTTTTGATTACGATCTGGACGGACGGCTGGATTTGCTGAGCGCCAACGGTCATTTAGAAAAAGAGATCAGTAAGATCCAGCAAAGCCAGCGCTATGCCCAGCCCGCCCAACTTTTCTGGAATTGCGGCGCAGCCAATGGGGCAACTTTCGTGACCGTTTCGCCGGACAAAAGCGGCACGGACCTGTTCAAGCCCATGGTGGGCCGCGGCTCCGCTTTTGCCGACATTGACGGTGATGGCGACCTCGATGTGGTCATGACACAGGCGAACGGCCCGCCCATGTTGCTGCGGAACGATCAAGAGCTGAAGCATCATTGGCTGCGTCTCAGGTTGGTGGGAGTTAAATCCAATCGCTCTGCCATCGGCGCTCTGATCAAAGTGCGCATTGGAAATCAAACCCTCACCCGGCAGGTCATGCCCAGCCGCAGTTACCTTTCTCAATCCGAATTGCCTGTTACTATCGGCTTGGGCAACCTGGACCGATTTGAGGATTTGGAAGTGATTTGGCCGGGCGGCCAAAAGCAAAAAGTATCTGACGCAAAAATCGATGGGTTGACCATCATTCAGGAGGGCCGATAATACCCATGATGGCTAAAATTAGAATTCGAAGGCGGCGGGCCAATGGTGTCCAGCCCTGCAGATGAAGCCGGCGCAAAAGCAGGCCCGGACAAACGGGCAAAGCAATAGAAGGACCGCCTCGCGCCGTTCGGCTGGCTGGCTACTCCTCTGGGGGGCAGCGCTAACACTGATGGCCGTATCAGCTTTCTTTTTATTTACTCGGCGCGGCGATGACAAATCGACCGGGACCCCGGGACCAAATGCTTCGGCGTCACGGGTGTTTTCCACCACGAACACTGCGGCCCCGAGCCGGTCCCCTCTGCAAGACCCGAATTTCAAGATTCCCGATGACCCAGTGCAATTGCTCAATTATGGGACCGAGCTTATGGAAACAGGTTGGATTGACGAGGCAGTAGCTCTTTATTCCAAGGCGTTGCGGCAGAATCCAGATGATGAGGAGATCCATTTCAACCTCGCCTTTGCCTACGCCAAACAAGGCAAAACCAACGAAGCCATTCAAGAATATTCAGATGCGCTGAAACTCTTCCCGGATTATGTCGAAGCGCATAATAATTTGGGGAATTTGCTGGTCAGCCAGAGCAAGTATCCAGAGGCGATGGAGCATTTTGCGGCGGCGCTCAAGGTGATGCCCGACAATTCCTCGACCCTCAATAATCTCGGCAAGTGCCTTGCGCAGCAGGGCAAGATGAAGGAAGCGATCACCAATTTCGCGGAGGCTGTGCGGGTAAACCCTTCTGCTGCTGAGGCTCGTTACAACCTTTCCACAGCGCAAAATCGATGGGGCAACGCGGCCCTGGATCGGGGGAAGTTTGGGGACGCCATCCCTCATTATTACGCCGCGATTCAAGCCATGCCCGACCAACCTTCGGCTTGGAATAATCTGGGCCGGGCCTTGGCGCTTCAAGGAAAAACCAGCGACGCCGTCTTGCAGTTCAATGAAGCCATCCGCCTGAATCCTTCCTTTGTCGAAGCCCATTGCAATCTGGCCTATGCCTTTTTAGCCCTGACCAATACCGATCAAGCTGTGACTGAATTCAACAAGACCTTGCGCCTCAACCCCGCCTACCAGCCCGCCCTTCAAGGATTGGCCAAAGCGCAGTCGGCTCACTAATCAAGAACACCCGTTGTAACTGCCCCGGCCGATGCAGCGGACCATTTCACCACGCCCGAGCGGGGCGCGATGTGGGCGGACATCGCCATTGATACGGCATACGCAGGTTGTTTCTAGAGAGTGTATTCACCCTTGGATCCCGGGCTTTTTCCATAGGGCGTTCTCCTTTCCCCTCTCTGGGGCTGGGTGAAGCGCGATTTTCAGTAATCACCGCACCCCTGAACCGGCCATCATGTCTCCTTTCGAGGCCGATTTCCAAAAGATGGCATTCTATTGGCTTGTCACTGGCATCTAAGAGTGTGATGAGCATGGCGATAACAGCCCCAAAACCACCGCAGACGACGGATCGCCGCGCGTTTTATGACCAGCGCGCCGCTTTCCGCCCGCGCGAGCTGAGCCGGGGCTATCATGATCTGCTCAAAACTTACTATGGCTTTTTGATCCCGCCCGATGCGAGAGTCCTGGAAATCGGCTGCGGCCTGGGAAATCTCCTGGCGGCTGTAAAACCAGCCCATGGAGTGGGCGTTGACTTCAGCCCCGCCATGATCGCCCTGGCTCAAGAGCGATATCCCCATTTGGAATTCCGACTGGCTGAGGCAACGGAATTCTCCTGCGAGGAAAAGTTCGATTACGTGATTCTTTCCGACCTGGTCAACGACCTGCCCCAGGTACAGGAGCTATTCAACAACCTTCACCGCCAGGTCTTCCAGCATTCGCGTCTGGTCCTGAACTTTTACAGCAACCTGTGGCATCCCATCCTGGCGCTCGCCGAAAGAATTGGAATGAAAGCCCCCACCCTGGGACAGAACTGGCTTTCCCTCCGCGACGTCGAAAATCTTCTGCACTTGACTGGCTGGGAGGTGATCAAGACCGATGCGCGCATCCTCTGGCCATTGCGGATACCCCTGCTCGGACCGCTGCTGAATCGGTTTTTCGCGCCCTTGCTCAAGCATCTTTGCCTGACGGCGTTTGTGGTGGCGCGTCCGCGCCCTTTGCCCTCCGCTTACCGGCAGTTCAGTTGCTCCGTGGTCATCCCGGCGCGAAATGAAGCGGGGAACATCGAGGCCGCTGTCCAACGCACCCCGGAGATGGGATCGGGCACGGAAATCATTTTTGTGGAGGGCTGCTCCGAGGACGGCACCTGGGAGGAAATCCAGCGGGTCAAGGCCAAGTACCCGCAACGCAACATCAGAATCATGCAGCAGCAGTCCCAGGGCAAGGGTGGCGCGGTCCGGGAAGCCTTCGCGGTGGCCAGCGGTGACATCCTCTTCATCCTTGATGCGGACCTGACAGTGCCGCCAGAGGACCTGTGCAAGTTCTATGACGTCATCCGATCGGGAACGGCGGACTTTGTAAATGGGGGCCGGCTTGTTTATCCCCAGGAACAGGAAGCAATGCGGTTTCTCAACATGCTGGCGAACAAATTCTTTGGCGTGGCCTTTAGTTGGCTGCTAGGTCAACCTCTTAAGGACACGCTCTGCGGGACCAAAGTCCTCTTCCGGACCGATTACGAAAGGATTTCAAAGAACCGGAGCTACTTCGGCGACTTCGATCCCTTTGGCGACTTCGACTTGCTCTTTGGCGCGGCCAAACTGAACCTGAAAATCGTCGAACTGCCCATTCATTACCGGACGCGCACTTATGGGGAGACGAACATTCATCGCTGGAGGCACGGCTGGCTGCTTTTGAGGATGACCCTGTTCGCAGCCAAACGGTTGAAGTTTCTCGCATGAGTACGCCGGTGGGGCAGCATCAACGGGAGATTGAGCGCAACTTGCAGGCCTGGCGTTCCAAACCCTTGCTAAGAACGATCTACAAGGACTTCTTTGCGCGCATCATCCAACTCATTAATCCGCGAACCCCGGGAAAGATTGTGGAAATCGGTTCCGGCATCGGCAACATCAAGACCCATTTGCCCGAAGCCCTCTGCACTGATCTCTTTGCCAACCCTTGGATCGATGTGGTGTGTGATGCCTATGAGTTGCCCTTTGCTGACGGCAGCGTTTCTCATTTGATCCTGCTGGACGTTTTCCATCATCTGCGCGCGCCCGGCGCTTTTCTGAAAGAAGCCCGGCGAGTGCTGGCTCCCGCGGGGCGGGTAATTCTCTTCGAGCCGTTTATGAGCTGGATCAGTTTTCCTGTCTATGGACTGCTCCATCACGAACCGGTCGCATGGCAAGCGGCGATGGATTTGGGTGATTCATCTCCGCCAAACCAATATTACGCCGCCCAGGGAAACGCCACGCGCTTGTTTTTTCTGCGACAGGCAAATGGATGGCCCCCTGGATGGGAGGTTTTCCACGCAGAAGCTTTCAGCACCTTCAGCTATCTGCTCTCAGGTGGATACAGCAAGCCGGCGCTTTATCCGCCAAGCTGGCTGCCTTTCCTGGAAGGCTGCGATCGCTGGCTCTCCCGCTGGCCGCGTCTATTCGGCGCTCGCGCCCTGGTGGGATTGCGCCCGGCCGCACCGGACGGAGCCACCACCAAAGGCCGGCGCTTGCCAGCAGAGTCAGTGACGTGAGGAGCGAGCCCGCCTGAAAGGAGCGATCGCGATAAATGAGTTGAACCTCGTGTTTCCCAGCCGGCACTTCGACGACCTGAAAAGCGTAATTGCCACGCCAAATGGGAACCTCTGCGCCATCGACGGTGCCCTTCCACGAGTGATAGTGGGTCTGGGACACGACCACCAGGGCGGGTTGGGGCGCTTCCACGGCGGCCACGACTCGGTGCGCGCTGAACTGACTGGAGAGGACCCGGCACTCGCTCCGGTTGGTTGCGGTGAGATGCCGTCGCGATTCCAAAGGTAGTAATACTGTTTTACGGGGGTTGAACGTGTCGCTCAGGAGCTCGTTCAGCGTGGCGGGAGCACTCAGAAAGACAGGCTGTTGGCCAGCGGTCACGAACGGCATGGCGCTGTGCCGCGCAGACCACTCCAGCACATCGTTTTTTGAGGTGACTTGGGAGACGGCCAGGAAGTCGGCCAGGTTGGTTCGCACGCCCTGCTCATCGTAGAGGCGGAAGTGCACTTCTCGCTCCTCGGGCACATAGAGCGCGTAAAAGCCGTCCACCTTGGGCAATCCGTCGATTAGGTTGCAGTTCTGGGAGAGTCCCAAACGGTGAATCAAAAAACTTTCCGCGAGATTGGTGAAACCCCTATTGTGAAAAAGATCAAGCGCCTCTAAAGTGAGGAGCGCGCGCGATTGGCCCGTAACCGGCTTCGGGTCCATTTGCTCGAGCGCGGGCAACTCAGACGCATAAATGGACGGAGCGGCCGTTGGATTCTGCCACGTGGTGTGAGTAATGCCATCCAGCCAAATCAAAGCGAGCAGCCCGAGTCCCAAGGCGAGCCGTTTTTTCTCGTCCTGCCATAGAATTAATCCCCACAATGTTGCGCAGATCGAAGCCAGCAAAAGGAGCCGTGATAAGGCGGAGCGCAAAGTCACCGGCCAATCTGTCTCGTGTAACGGGCGGAAGAAAGCTATCGTCAGAATTGCCGCGCAACCTAGCAAAAGCGCGGAGCATACAAAAACGCTGCGCCGCGGAAACTTGTTCCTCCCATGCTGGCGAGTGGTCCACTCCTTGAGGCCGAACGCGGCGAGCAGGGGAAAAAGGAACGATCCCATCAACGCGAATTTGACCGGGTAGCGCATAAAATTGGCGCTGGGCATGCCGTGCCGGAGCCACGCGTAGAGTTGGCCTTTGTCACCCAGGGAGAGCCAGACGCTTGCCAGCAGCATCCCGCCCAGCAACCAGACGCGGCGTTGGCGAACTTGCAGCAGCGCCCAGAACGACAAGGCGAGCACTCCGACGCCTGCGTAGAGGGACGAAAGGCAAAACTGTTCCGGCTGAAAGTGAACCCCCGGCGGCAACGTTTGAGTAGTGTGAAAAAGCGGCACCAAATAATTGGCCAACCCTGAGAACGGCATCGCGTAGGCCCCCGTGCTGAATTGCGCGCTGCGATGCGAATGGATGAGGAAATCCAGAAACGGGAAAAGTTGGACCGCGCTCAGGCCGGTCACTAGAGCGACCACGCTCAAGAATCGGCGCGCCAGCGCCCCGCGCAGAGTCCACTTCTGCCAGCATTGGTCCGCCCAGAGTATGAGTACCACCACCCAGGTAAAGAAGATCACCTCGGGCGCGCCGGCTAGCATCTGCATGGCGCCAATCCCGGCGGCAAAAACCAGCCATCGCCGGCCTTCCTCCCAGGCCCGTTCGCAGCAGAGTATAACGGCGGGAACCCATGCCAGGCTGGCGATGTAGTTGGGCCAGATGAGCGTGCTGAGAACCGAGCCGCTAAAGACAAAGGCCAGCCCGGCCAGCGAGGCTGCCAAACGGCTCCCCGTCCAGCGGAAGGCCAGAAAGAACATGGTCAGGCCCGCCAAAAACAGATGGAGAAGGCAAAACAAATTCAAGGACCATGGCATAGGCAGCACCAAATAGATGAGGGAGCCCGGATAACAGGCGAGCGTATTCCATTGGGCGAGGAAGGGCAGCCCGCAGTTGTTCAGCGGGTTCCAGAGAGGCATTTCTCCCCGCCAAAAACTTTCCCGTAAATAATGGGCCAGTGGATAACCAAACAATCCGAAATCGCGATAAACGAAACTGCTCGAATTCACTAGCACATCCGGAAAGGCCAGGAAGATGAGCAGCGCCAGGATCGCGGCGAAGCGCCACCGGGTCAACCAGCCCTCCAGACTCCATCCCGATGGGCGGGTGCTAGTGTTAGCGGATAGAAACGGTGTTCTCGTATTATTCAGGGCAGGCCGAACGGTTCACTATTCCCAGAAAGCATCAAATATGCCAGCCTTAGTCCGGTTCGATTTTCGACTCGTCTTTGCAGGGGGGCGTCGGGCAACTCCGAAGGGTGTTTTCTGGTTTTTCGGGGAAAAGCGCCAGCAGGTCGTCCAGACTTTCCTGAGGAATTTGCAGGCTTTGCATTCCCTGCTGTTGTCTTATGGCGTGGTTTCGCTGCGGACCGAACTTATAGAAGTCGCCCAGCGTTTCCAAATCGGTTGCTTGCAGCGTTCGATGGAAGGGCGGAAGATGGTCGGACAGCGGGAGGTTTGCGGTTAATAGTTCGATGAGTTCCGGGGACACACCTGAGAGAAAGGCTTCGAAAGAAGCTTCCCATCGCCCCACCTCTATTCGCTTCTGAATGCGCTCGGTCGAAAAACTATAGCGGCTGGGGGATCTTCCGCTCAGCAAACGATGGGGAAAATCGCCTGGCGAGGAAGGCTGGTAAAGCGCGGCCCATCCAAGACGCAGCAACGCGGCGTAGCCGTGCATACTCCGGCGCTTGAATGCGCCATAGAGTTTTGGGGCTGCGGTCTCCTGGCTGGTGATCCAAACGGTAAACTCCCGTTCCCCGGTTTTGATTCCAATGAAGCAGTAGGCCCGGGGATAGGTGTTCATGGAATTGAACTTCGGACGGAGGGTGCGGAGCAGTTCGTTCTCTCGCACGCGCGCGAAGGTGGGAGTGGCGCACTCCTCCCAATCGATTTTGCGCACCGCATGGACCAGGCGAATGATTTTGCGAGGGACATGATCTGGGTTCGCATTTTTGTAAGTGCCCAGGCGGGTACGAAGGTTTTTCGATTGCCCGACATACAACACCCGGCCCGTCTCGCCAGTCATGACATACACTCCAGGGCTGGCAGGCACCGACCGGAAGAAATTCAGCCCTAACCGCTCCAGGAGTGGTTTGGGGTGCTCAAAGAAACGAAGCTGCCTCGCCGACACGAGGAAAATGGTATCGGCTATAAAAATAAAAGCCACGATGTTTTCAAAGACGTTGCGATGGGCAGTAAGATAAGATGCTCACCCCAGCGGCAGTCGCAAAACGCTCTCCAGTGGCGCCATCTCAGACAGCTCTTTGCCCGGAGCGTTGCCACCCAGTTTTAGCAAGCGTTCGCCGCTGGGGCGCACCGAGCGTTCATAACTGCCCACCGCCTCATTAAAGGCATGATTGGCCTTTTCCAATCCCGTCCCAATCCTCTGGAAGTGTTCCGTAAACTTACAAACCCGATTATAAAGCTCCTGGGCAGCCTCGGCGATGGCTCGAGTGTTTTCCGTCTGGGCGTGTTGTTGCCAGCTCACACTGACCGAGCGCAACAGCGCGATGAGAGAGGCGGGCGTCGCCAGCATGATTTGCCTGCTCGCCGCCCACACAATCAATTCGTGATCGCCTTCGAGGGCGGCGCTGAACAGCGACTCCGCCGGCAGAAAAAGGACCACATGGTCCAGAGCATTTGGGAATTGGCTCGGGTAATCCCGCTCGGCCAGCGCTTTGATGGTCCCTTTGAGTTTGGCGGCGTGCGCCATAAGCGCTTCACTCCTCCTGGTGACGTCCGAAGCGTCGAGGGCATTGAGGAAATCCAAATCCGGCACTTTGGAATCCACGATGATGATTCGCTCGCCGGGCAGCCGAACGATTAAATCCGGCTTGCTCTCTCCAGCCTGGGCCTGCTCGGTGAAGTCGCACAGGCTGCTCATCCCTGCTGCTTCCACTACTCGACGCAACGTCTCTTCCCCCCAGCGGCCGCGCGCCTGATTGGAACTCAGGATGCGTCGCAGCATCAAGGTTTCATTGGAGAGGGATTGGCTCTGCAGGGCCAGCGTTTCCAGGTGTTTCTTCACTTCACCCAAAGCGCCGGACTGAGTGGTCTCGCTCTGCTGGAGGCGCTGCTGGTAAGTTTTCAACTGCTCCTCCAACGGCTTCATTACAGTCACAATCGCCTGCTGCCGCGCCGTTAGATCGCCTTTGGCGGATTCATGGAACCTGGCCAGTGTTTCGTTGGCCAGCCGCAGAAACTCCGGATGGGTTTGCTTTAGCGCATCCGCGCTCAGGGCCTTGAAGGCTTCTCTCAAATCACTTAAGGCTTTCTCCTGGGCCGTCCTTGCTTCCGCCAAATTTTGGTCGTGCAACTGGCGTTGCTCTTCCAAAAGTCTTTCCGCCGCCGCATGCCGGGCCTCAGCGGTCGCGCAGGTTGTCGCGGTCTCGGCCAGTTGCCCCCGCAGCTTGGATACCTCCGTGACTCGCTCCAGCATCTGCTCGCGCAATTCATGTTCCATGCGTGAGTCCGTGGGTTGTGCTGCGTACCCTCTCTGAGCGAGCAACCATCCGAGCAAGGCTCCGATAACGGCCCCCAGCGCCAGGCCAAGCAGAAGATACACCAGCGGATTCACGGGCCAAGCATACCAATTCGTTCCCACTGCGCAACTCCGTCCAGGGCCACAAGAGGAAGGACGAGTTCCACGAGTCCCGGATCTCTGGAGCGGATCGAACTGCCCTTTCCCTACCAGCTGATAATCTCAGCCCCCGTCCAGGCGTCCGAACTTCCTTACTTCTGGCCAGATCCAAGCCACTGCCAGCACCACCAGAATGGTCCCGACCCCGCCGGAAACGACGGAGAAAACTGGCCCCACCAAGTGTGCGACGAACCCGGATTCGAATCCGCCCAGCTCATTGGAGGTGCCAATGAAAAGGCTGTTCACCGCGGAAACACGCCCCCGCTTTTCGTTGGGTGTGAGTAATTGCACCAGCGTATGCCGCACCACCACGCTAATATTGTCAACCATGCCGCAGACCACCAGCATGAGCAGAGAAAACACCAACGACCGCGAATAACCGAACCCAATCGTGGCCCACCCAAAAGCCATTACTGCCCAGAGAAGCGTCCGCCCCGCTTTTTGCATCGGTGGACGGTGAGCTAAAATTATTGCCGAGATAAGCGAGCCACCCGGCAGGGCCGCCTGAAGGACACCCAACCCGGTCGGCCCGACGTGCAGGATGTCCTTGGCATAGACCGGGAGCAGGGAGGTCGCCCCACCCAGCAACACCGCGAATAAATCCAGAGTGATTGTGGCCAGGATCATTCGGCTGGCAAACACGAACCGGAACCCTGCGCTCAAGCTGGCCAGGGAGATCCTTTCCTTCGCGGCCACGACATGGCGCCAATGTACCAGACCAATCAGCGTGAGACAGATAAGACCAGCCGCCGCATTAACGGCGTAGACAACGGCGGCGCTGTGGGTGAGGGCAATCAGAGCGCCCCCAAGCGCCGGGCCCGCTACCGATGAGAGATGGAAGGTTCCCGTGTTCCAGGTAACCGCGCGCGGAAAAGCCTGGCGCGAAACCAACTGGGGCAGAAAAGCCGAGCTGGAAGGCCAGAGAAACGTGCGCGCGGAACCTGCCATGAATAAGCACGCATAAATCCAACCGGTTGCCGCCCCTAACACCGAGACCAGGGTTAGCCCCAGGCTGGACACAGCTTGAACCAGAGTCATGGCCATAATGATTCTTTTCCGATTATGATTGTCCGCCAGATGGCCGGCAGGAAGGGTGAAAAGAATCATCGGCGCCATTTGGGCCAGGCCCACCAGTCCCAGAGCAAGGGCGGAATGCGTCCGCTCGTACAGTTCCCAACCCACAGCCACGGTGAGCATTTGTTGGCCAAAAGAAGCGATCAGCCGGGAGGTGAGGTAGAGGCGAAAATCCCGGTTTCGCAGCACGTCATACGGACCCTCCTCGGCAACCAGTGCCTCTTTCTCCGTTACTGGCGAGCTGTTATTCATCGTTCAAGGAAAACAGCCCGGCTCTGCCTCTGCCTCAAGTGTCGGTCCGTGATTTTTCATCCAGAAGATTGGAGACGTAGGTCCAACTGCCCATCTGCAGCCGCTGCGCAATCCATTTCAGACTCATGGTGATTTCCTGGCGGTGAACATAGTCACAAACGGTGCGAAGGTAGTCGTTGCCGCTGCCATCCACAACCAGTGCTTTATAGCGCCCAGCGAAAGGGTGCCCGCAAAGTTTGTGCCGGATGAGAAAAACTCGGGGGCGGATCTGTCCTTTAAACATTGGCATTCCTTTTCGATCGAACTCGCAATGTGTGGGGCGCGTGAATGTTTAGTGCTCAGATCCGACCCCGCTTTTATCTCTTCCACCCGTTTGAGATTCGAGTAGTGACCAGACGGTCCCAGGACGGTCGCGCCTGCGAAGCTATGGAAATAGGGGTCCCCGCGCGTCCAACACCGATGCTTGCGGGGCATCGGTCGCCACATGAAACGCCGCCTCCATCCTCCATCCTCAAAGCTTCTCTGTCGGGGTGAACGGCAGTCCGCGCTCGCCATGGAAAAGTTTTCGCAGGCGGCGGTCTTTCGAGCTGTGCGCCCGGCGAATGATTCCTGGGGCGACCAGCTTGCTCGTTTCACGACGCGCTTGCCGGCCTTTGAGCCAATCTTCCCAACTAATGGGCTGGTCAATCTGAATGGAAGGGATTTCGGAGTCTGAGTTCATTGGCAACTTCGTTTACGAGTGTTTCACACTCCTTAAGATTACGATACTCGGGCAGTTGGGCAACCCGCCGGATCTCTGTCCAGTTCATCCCGATTTGCCCTCGCAAGGCCACGGCGGCGAGCGACCTGGCGCATTCACGCGCTTTCTCATCAGGCTGCGGATAAACTGACACCAGCACGCGCTCCACCAACAAATCTTCCGCTTTCATGACGAATACGCTGCCGTAGGGCCCTTCGACGCGGCGATACGGCGTCCGCGCAAAAGTCTCCACCGGCCCAAGCAGGTCGAGGTACATGCCAGCGACTTTCCAGTTTCGCGGCCCGCCTTCCGCCTTCAACAAACCCATGACCTGTTGGCGGTCGCGAATGGGAAGCGTCGCGCTGGTGGTGTGACACATGTCTAAATCTCCCGACGCATAAGCCCCCTCGGTCAGAAACTCGATGGCCGAGCCGCCGACCACGACCAATTCGACCCCTCGCTCCGCCCAGAGGGCGCTGCACAGGGACGCCAACTTGAGGCTCTTCAACGTCGCATCCTGCTCGCTGGAAATGTCCGCCAGCCCGCTCTTGATCCTGTCCGCGTCCATGCGCGCAGACTAGCCCGAGGGCTTGCCCGAATCAAACAACGTTTCCACCAGTGGATCCGGACGGCCTGGCACCCCGACTTTGTGGCAAAATGAGAATTGCTGCTCCCGCTCCCGTCCGCGCTGGCCCCGCTCCGCCGCCCGAGGGAATGACAGATGATGGTAGAAATTTTCTGTCGGATTTCGCTTTCGGCGGGTTCTGATAAGTAAAGAACCCATGAAGGACGGCAGAATGAAAAGTCGTCCATAACATCCTGCGTCCGGCCCTACAGCAGTACGCACAGCAGAATAACGGGCAGTTTCCGAGCGAAAGGTGAGTTGCCTTTGGCAGGCAGCTTCAAAAAACGGGATACGATGGCAGGCGCCAATGATTTTGAAATCATTTATCATGGCTCCCTCAACGACTTATCAAACATTCCAAAGCAGGAAGTAGCCTTGATCCGCCAGCGGGAGCCATGGCCGACGCCGAGCGGAAAATGGCCCCGAATTTACACAATGGCTGATGGCCGGTTATGTGTTGTTGAGTCTGATGACAACTTCCAATCCTGGGAAAGCGGAGCACATCATTCCATAGCACGCCAATGCGCCGGTCTTGAGGAGCGTCTACGTCCAAATTTCGACGCGCATCGGGGCCTTGAACCCCCTTAACCGTAGCAGCCGATGTGAATCGGCTCTGGTTTTTCTTTCGAGAAGAGTGAGCCGACTGACATCGGCTGCTACGAGATTCATGGAAAGGGTGTGAGCGAAGAACCGCTTCCCCTTTCGGTGCGGAGCCAATCATCCGCCTGGCTCAATCCAACAAACCAACTCTTGCCTTACTTCCATGTTAAGCAAAATGGGAATGGGGACCGCTCGTTCTCTGAACACCGCGCTTGCAAACTCCGGCCCGGTGCGGAACCATCCGCGATATGAAAACACTTTCGCCACTGATGTTGCTCGCATCGCTGGCCTTGATTGCTTTCTGCTCACCGGCTGAGACCGTAAAAGATCGCGAACAGGCCGTCAGAAATGACCGCGCTGCGATGGAAAAAGACGTGCGCTGGATCTATAACGATTTCCAGAAGGGATTTTCTGAAGCAAAGGCGGCGGGCAAACCTCTCCTGGTGGTGCTGCGGTGTGTCCCATGCCTGGCCTGCTCCGGCATTGACGCGCAGGTGCTCCTTCAGGATAGCGAACTTGCGCCCTTGCTGCAAAGGTTCGTGTGCGTGCGAGTGATCAATGCGAACGCACTGGACTTGTCTTTGTTCCAATTCGATTATGACCTTTCTTTCTTCACCTTGTTCTTCAACGGAGACGGGACACTCTACGGCCGCTACGGCTCCTGGAGCCACCAGAAGAATGCGCAGGACAAGGCGACCGCTGGTTACAAGCGCGCCCTCGAAGGCGCGTTAGCTCTGCACCATGATTACCCAGCCAACAAGGCAGCGCTGGCAGGCAAACAGGGCAGCCCTATTCCTTTCAAAACGGCTCTAGAAATCCCCGGTCTGGCCGGGCGATATAAGGTCGAGTTGGATTGGAAAGGCCGCGTGGTGCCGAGTTGCGTGCATTGCCACCAGATTGGCGAGGCTCTTCGGACTTTTTACCGCGAACAAAAGAAAACTCTCTCGCCGGACTCGATTTATCCATGGCCCGCTCCGGAGACGATTGGACTAACTTTAGCGACGGAGCAGGTCGCGCGGGTGGAGTCTGTTTCCGCCGGCTCCATCGCTGCCCAGGCGGATTTGCAACCCGGGGACGAGATAGTTTCTATGGATGGGCAACCCTTGATCTCGATCGCGGACGCAAGCTGGGTTCTGCATCGCGCGCCAGAGACGGGCGCCATATCGACCCTTATCAAACGAGGCGGCGAGCAAATACCGCTGAATTTGACCCTGCCGGTAGGCTGGCGGACGAAAAGCGACATCTCGAAGCGAGTTGGCGTTTGGTCCATGAGGGCCATGGTTACAGGCGGAATGGTCCTGGAAGACCTCGCCGATGGCGAACGACTCCGGCGCAGCGTGGGAAATGACCAGATGGCACTGCTCGTCAAATACATGGGGGAGTATGGCAAGCATGGCGCGGCGAAAAAGGCAGGTTTCCATAAAGACGATGTGATCCTGGATTTGGATGGAAAATCGAGCCGGATTACGGAAAGCGAGTTGATCGGAAATCTGCTTAACAAATACCAATCAGGGAATCAGGTGAAAGCCACGGTTTTGCGCGGCAACGAGCGAGTGAACCTCTCCCTGCCAATTCAGTAGCGCCTTTGTTTGGAGGCTAACAAAACCACCCAATGCACGGCACACTCGAACTTTTCAAAAAAGCCCTTGCTGAAGATGATGCGATATCGTGCCGTCAGCTCCTCGATCGGCATCCGGAGCTCAAAGAGAAGATTAACGATCCCGTGGCGGCTTTTGATGCGCCTGTCATTACGATGGCGCGCAGCCGGGAGATGCTCGATGCGTTGCTCGCTGCCGGGGCGGACATCAACGTCAAAAGTCGCTGGTGGGCGGGCGGCTTTGGATTCCTCCACAGCGCGAAGCCCGAACTCGCAGCATACGCCATTGAAAAAGGGGCGCTTGTGGACGTCCATGCTGCCGCGCGCTTGAATTTGATGACACCTCTCCGGGAACTTATCGGCGCCGTGCCCGAACTGGTGAACGCTCCCGGAGGTGACGGTCAAACGCCGCTTCATTTTGCGGCGACGGTCGAGGTTGCGCAGTATTTGCTCGAACAGGGCGCGCAGATTGATGCTCGCGACGTTGATCACGAATCCACGCCGGCCCAATATATGGTTCGCGACCGCCAGGAAGTCTTGCGCTACTTGGTACAGCGCGGTTGCAGGACGGACATTCTCATGGCGGCGGCGCTGGGGGACGCAGACCTTGTGCGCAAGCATTTACAGGCGGACCCTGCATGCATTCATATGCGCGTGACGGACGAGTATTTTCCCAGAATGAACCACAAGAGCGGCGGTACGATTTATCAGTGGACGCTGGGCTGGCATGTTTCTCCGCATGAGGTGGCTAAAGAGTTCAGACACGGAGACGTTTTCCAATTGCTGATGGACCACAGTCCGGACGATGTAAAGCTGCTCGCCGCTTGCTGGGCCGCGGATGAAACTGCCGTCAGATCACTACTCACCGAGAATCCCGGCCTGATGGCTGATTTTTCCGAAGGCGATCGCCGGCATGTAGCTCATGCTGCGCGAAATAACAACCCGGCTGCCGTCCGGGTGATGCTTGGGGCGGGTTTTTCCCCGAGCGTGGTCGGCCAGCATGGAGCGACGCCGCTGCACTGGGCGTCGTTCCACGGCAATGCGCAAATGGCCGAGGAAATTTTGCGCTACAATCCACCGCTGGAAATCATCGACGCCGATTTTGAACTCACCCCGATTGGATGGGCGATCTACGGCTCGGAGCATGGCTGGCATTGCCGGACCGGAAACTATACCGCTACCGTCGAAGCGCTGCTCAAAGCGGGCGCGAAGCTTCCCGAAAAAGAAATCGACGGCACGGATGGCGTGAAAGAGATACTGCGACGCTACTCGGTGACGAACTGATTTTCGCAAGGCGAGTCAGCGATGTGCCAGGTGAGCGGCGATCGAAATAACCCTGGTCCGCCCTCTCGGAATGGGGGGGTTAGGAGGGTTAAAACAAGACAGTGTTGAAAATTTGGCCAATGCAGAAATAACATTAATTCCATGTTCGATATCCTGGGACTAGGGGCGGTGGCGGTGGACGATTTGCTTTATGTGGAGGCCTTTCCACTGGCCGACGCCAAGATGCCTGTTCTCCGCACCGAGCGGCAATGCGGCGGTCTGACTGGGACGGCACTGGTGGCGGGAGCACGCCTGGGCGCGAAGTGTGCCTATGCAGGAGTTCTTGGGACCGACGACTTTTCGGCCTTTGCCATTGAACGGCTGCGACAGGAAGGCATCGACATGACGCATTTGCGGCAGCGCCCTGAAGGGGGGCCAGTGCATTCCTTTATCGTAGTGGATGAATCCAGGCAGACGCGGAATATTTTTTTCGATGCCAGCAAAGCCCTCGGTGCCGATGCACAATGGCCGGAGACCAGCGTGATTCAATCGGTTCGAGTTCTTTTCGTGGACAATTTCGGGTTGGACGGCATGATCCGCGCGGCTCGGATTGCGCGAGCAACTCAGATCCCGGTAGTGGCCGATTTCGAAGGAGCATCGGGACCACGATTCACAGAGTTACTGGGATTGGTGGATCATTTAATTCTGTCCCAATCCTTCGCGCAAAAACTTACGGGCGGCTCCGATCCGGTGGCAGTAGCAAACCTGCTTTGGGGCAAGGCGCGCGAGGTGGTCATCATCACCTGCGGGGCTGAAGGCTGCTGGTATCTCGCCAGGGGCGGAGCCGTCAAGCATCAGCCTGCCTACAAAGTCAACGTTGTGGACACAACTGGTTGCGGGGACGTTTTCCATGGCGCTTACGCTTCAACGCTGGCGAGAGGGCTGGAATTAACGGAACGGCTTCGCTTCGCTTCCGCCGCCGCAGCCCTCAAGGCCACCCGGCCCGGAGGACAAGCCGGTATTCCTACCCGGCTTGCTGTCGAATCATTTTTAAAAGCAACGCTTTAACATGCATAGGAAAAGTCTCGTTCAAGAAGTCGAACAAGCCCTCGGCGAAGTGCCCCTCTTCGACATCCATACCCATCTCGTCGGGGGGAAATTGGGGGCCCGCGGGCTTCATGATGTTCTCCTCTACCACATGGTCGTTAGCGATTTATATGCGGCAGGTTGTCCTACCGGAGCACGGCTGACGCAATATCCCCTCTGGCCACCACAGGGAGAAGCCAAGGGGCGCATCAAGGAGGCTCTCGCCTTCTTGCCTCACATTCAAAACACCAGCTCCGCATGGGGCGCGCGCATTATTCTTTCGGAACTTTACGATTGGGACAAACCGATCACCGTCGAGAATTGGCCCAAAATCGATGGGGCCATCCGTGAACGGGCTGAAGATCGAGCCTGGCATCATTCCATACTGGATCGCTTGCGCATCAAGCGCACCGGCACGGAGATCGCCCGCCGCGGAAAAGGGGAGGATGACGCGCGTTTGCAATACGCGTTGGAATGGGGTTTTTTCACGCGTTGCCAATGGGGCGAGTACGATACCGCTCTTTACGAACTGGAACGTTGCTGGGGTCGTTCGCCCGAAAGTCCGTCGCCCATCGGGAGTGGGGCGCGCCCCGCCACCGAGCGAAAGATTCAATCCCTGGTGGATGTGCATGCGGCGGTGGCCCACTACGTGGACACCATTCCCTATGCGCAACTTATCTCCACGGCCACGCATATTTCAACCGACATCAACTTTCGCGTGGTGAATGCAGCCGAGATGGAAAGCGCCCTGGCGCGGCGCGCGCAGGCCGGACCAATGGAACGCGATATTTACGCTTCCTATGTGAATGAAGTTTTTCTTTCGGCCCTGGAAAAGCACGGTCATGAAATCGTTTTCCAATTCAGTTTGGGCGCCGAACCGCTGCCATTCGAGACGGGCAGCCGCCTCTCCCAACAAACCATCGCCCAGGTTGCCGAGATGATGGCCCGTCATCCGAAGCAGCGTTTTCAATGTTTCCTTGCCAGCCGCCATGCCAACCAGGCCCTTTGCACTTTGGCCAGAGAGTTGCCCAATTTTAGCCTGGCAGGCTATTGGTGGCATAATTTTTTCCCGGACGTCATTCGCCAGGTCATGGCCGAGCGCCTCGACATGTTGCCCGCTAACAAACAGGTGGGATTTTTCTCCGATGCCTATTGTGTGGAGTGGACCTATGCCAAAGCCATTCTCATCCGCAAACAACTGGCTCGTGTACTCACCGAAAAAATCGAGCAGGGCCAATACTCCATGGCCGACGCCATGGGCATCGCCCGCGCCATTCTCTTCGACAGCCCGCAGAGCCTCCTGGGGATGCGTGTCGCGCAAGGCAACGAGCCGGCGGTGATCCGTTAAGGGGAGGTGGGAATGCGCGAGTCCGTGTCATTCTTATTCATAGGCGGTCAAATCGGATGTGCGGGATTGTTTTTTTAACGAGGGACGGCCAAACCGAATTGCCGCTGAGCAGTCAAAGCGATGACGCGATAAAACCGAGGCGCTCCGTCGATTGGAAATTGGACTTGGAAAACTCCATTTTGATCTGGCTGGCCGAACCTAACATTCGACACATCCGACCATGATCCCCGGCCGAGAGCAGAGGTTTCCTGGACGCGAAAGGGGAGGCGTTTCCCCCTGGGTCGGTGGTGGCCGTGGTGAAACGCAAATAGCGCTCTCCCTCCCCATAGCCTGAAGGATTGCACTCGCGATTGGCATAGAAATCGATCTTGAACTCCGTGTTGGGAGTGCTGTTGAGGGAAACCAGCAAGCTTGTCATCCCTCCTCCGCTAACAACATCTTTAAAAAATTGAAATTCACCTCTGAATGGGCAAGGCTTGTGGACATGATGGAAAAGTCGGTCCAGGTTGAAAGTTCGTTGCCGGTTCCTGAGGGAGCCGGCGTTGGGAGCAGATCTCTTTACAAATCTGGCATCGCCGAGTGACGACGCTCCATTAGCTTTACCCGTGTCACACCACCATCACGCTCACGCCACTGAGCCAGACCCCACTTTGGTCGCGAAGGCCCGGTCCACCTGGGAAATTGTCCGGCGTGTGGCTGTGTATCTGAAACCATATCCCGGCCTGGCCTTGGGAACGATGGGGTGCGCGATTATCTCGACTCTGTTTGGTTTTGCTTTTCCGAAGCTGACTCAGATCACCATTGACCGAGTCATCGGGAATAAACAACTCGAATTGCTTGGACCGGTGATGCTCGGCCTGCTGGGCGCCTTTCTTCTGAGAGACCTGTTCAACAGCTTGCGCATCCGCATCAACAATACCTTCGAACAAAATGTGATCTATGACATGCGCCGCGACGTCTATGCCCGCTTGCAGCGCCTTCCCATCCACTACTTTGACCGTCGGGCTTCCGGGGACTTGATGACGCGTATCATCGAAGATGTCAACGCCGTCGAGCGGGTGCTGATCGATGGCACGGAGCAGGGCACGGTGGCGCTGCTCAGCATTGTCGGGGTCCTCGCTTTCCTGTTCTATACCAATTCCACTCTCACTTGGATTGCCCTCATTCCTTTGCCACTTCTTACGGGAGGCGGTTTGTGGTACACTTTGACGGCGCATCGGCGTTATCGGGCGCAACGCCTGGCGGCGAGCGCAATGAATGCGTTGTTGTTGGACAATTTGCAGGGCGTTCGCCAGATCAAAGCCTACGGCCAGCAGGCGCACGAAGACAGCCGCTTCGCCCAACGCGCCGATGAATTGCGCAAAGGCACCCTCGGGGTGATGCGCGTTTGGGCGGCCTATTCGCCAGCCATGAGTTTCACAGCCGCTTTGGGGAGCGGTCTGGTTTTGTGGGCCGGAGGCCGGATGGTGGTCCAGGGGACGATGAGCCTGGGGCACTTGGTAGGATTTCTCTTGTTCCTCGCTTTGTTTTACGAACCGATCGGGCGCCTGCACGGGCTGAATCAAATGTTGCAAGCGGCCCGAGCGGCGGGCGAGCGCGTGTTCGATATTCTTGACGCCACCACTGAAACCAGCAATCCCCACCGTCAGCAATTCCTGCGAAATCCCGTCAAAGGCGAAATCATTTTCGATAACGTCAACTTCAGTTACGATTCACAGAGAGAGGTTTTGCGCGGTGTTTCTCTTCATGCGCTCCCAGGGCAAATGACCGCCTTGGCCGGCCCGACTGGCGCCGGAAAGTCCACGCTGGTCAATCTTCTACCCGCCTTTTATGAGACCACCTCTGGCCGAATTACCATTGATGGCCAGGATATCAGCCAGCTCACTTTGGAATCCTTGCGCGCCCATATCAGCGTGGTCAGTCAGGAACCATTTCTCTTTAACGGGACGGTTCGCGAGAACATCCTTTACGGCAAGCTCGAGGCCAGCGAAACGGAACTAGTGGCCGCAGCTCGCGCGGCCAACTGTCATGAGTTTATCTGCCATCTGCCGGAGGGCTATGATTCTCGAGTCGGTGAACGCGGCGTAAAACTGAGTGTCGGCGAAAAGCAGCGTGTCAGCATCGCGCGCGCGCTATTGAAGAACGCCCCCATTCTGATTTTGGATGAGGCGACCGCCAGCGTGGACACTGCCACCGAACAGCTCATCCAGGAAGCCTTGGAACGGCTCATGGCCGATCGCACGAGCTTTGTCATTGCCCATCGCTTAAGCACCATTCGAAGGGCCGGCCAGATCCTCGTTTTGCGTGATGGCCAGATCGTGGAGCGGGGCACCCACCATGAGCTCCTGGACGCTGAAGGGCTTTATGCCAAACTGACCCGCATCCAAAATACGACTTTCATTGAAGAAAGCTTCGAAAAGATTTCCCTTGCATAATGCTGAGGGCGGGGCCAGTATGGTTACCTGATTTTGATCCTGTGCGCAGGAACGTCCGGTGATAACTGAGTGATAGTCCAGGCCAGCGCATGGAAGCGAAGATGCTGACACTATCACTGCTTGATGATTGTTCTTTTGAATTTTGATTCGGGTAGCAGAACGTTTCTTCAGCGGGGTTCCCCAACCCCCACCTCCTTGGCGTCTGTTGCCCGAATCATTTTTTAAAGACCAGGCCGGAGGCGATTTTATCGGTTGACCACTTTTTCCGTCGCCCCAGCGAGCCCTAATCTCCTCTGCCCATTGATTGCCGCGTCGCCCCGCTCTCACTAATTTCATACTCTACTAAACCACTAATACCCTCAGGATTGGTTCTGATAAAACTCTAGCCTTTCCCAGGCTTTCCCAGCCTTGCGCGCAGCCTTTCCAATTGGCGGAAAGATTGAGGGATTGGCCGGGGACAGTTGATGTCAAAAACTTTTTTGGTCCGGTTTACTCCGATTTAGTCCGATTTAGTTCGGACCTGCCTTCGTGGGAACTACGGCGCGGCAAGTTACCGCCGCCGTTGGGTCATGTGGTCCCAATTTAACGGAGGCGCGACACTAAAATAATTCGTTGCCTCGATCACTGATTACTGATGACCGATAACTGGTTGCCTTTCCCTACAGGGGGGGACACACGCCCTCTCATTTATCCGTCAGGTCGTCAGGAGGCCCGTAAAAATTGGCTAAACCCCACCTTCAGGTCGTCAGGTTACCCGTCAGGAAGGGTCAGGAAGGCGTCAGGTTTGCAGGGGGGCATGCATGATGCACGATTCGGGATGCAGGATGGCGTATAAACGGGCGATGCAGGATGCATACTGAAACGCCAGGATGGCGATCCATGTGGGTCACTCCAACGTGTGAGGTCGATCAAAATATCCTGAGTTAGCCTGACTTAACCTACCGAACGCCGCCCATGAGAGGGGACCTTGCCGGAGCTGGGCTAAAGAATTTGAACATGAGCCAACGGAGTTAACGGAGACTAAAAAAACATGCCGGTGAGCAGAAAACATTTTTTGGTTCGGAGAGCTTCGGAAAGAATCGGAAAGGGAGGAAAAGGCTCGATGGCTGATGGGTGAGCAGGATGCAAGATTCCGGATGCAGATCCAGAGGGCGGAAGACTGAAGGCAGAGGACGGACCTAATGAGCCGAAAGCTGCGCTCACGGACGACGAAGAGCACCGGAAAGGTGAAGCTGGAGAATTGGAGGGTGGTGAAGCGGCGGCGGCTTGATTCTGGAAACTGGATTGACGATACGCGCAAACCCGGCGATGTTCAATGTGACAGCGCCGGAGGCAGTCGCGTTTCTAACTCGGTTGGGGGGAAACTTTTGGTGACAGCGAAAGGATTTCCCGAGGTTGACCTGGACAGCACTGGATGTGGGCCTGCCTGCCGGCAGGCAGGTGGCCCTTGTGTTGAAGCGTTCGGAATGATAAGTGAAAACTCCTCCCCATGGTGGCAGGGAGGTGAGTAACGTGAAGCTCTTCTGGGTTCGTTTTGAAATAGGTGGCACCAGCCATGCTATTGGTTGCCATCTGTCCAATCCGCTTCGGAGCCTGCCGATCTTCGGTCCTACTTCTTCAACTGGGGCGCGTTGGGAGTAAATACTTTCAGATCGAACCCTTGTGAGTTCACGCTTCCGGACCAAATCGTGAAATAGAAATACTTGGATATTTTATCGAAATTTGGCAACAAAGAGAAATCAACCCAGTCCTTGAATTTTTTGCTGTCCTGATCCATGCCGAGTCTTCCCGCCAGCGGTGAGGAGCTGATCAGATTAGCCAGTGAGCCTGATTCCTTTTTCAGAATCTCCAGCGTCATCCGAAGACTTTCATAATCGTTTTGGAAGCTGAACAAACCGGTGCCCAGGCCGCCCACTTTTTGCGCCGCTTCCGCCAGGCCGGGCGTTTCGCGCAGGGGCTTCGAGTCATTACCACGGAGGTACTCCTCCAGCATGGCCGTATCGGTGGAAAGCGCGACATAGCCCCCACTGGCGGCATAACTCAAAGTGGTATCGACTGGCTTCCCGCCCCCCCTGGGGCTTCCTCCACCGGGCAGGCCCATCGTATAGACTTTGCGGCCGAGAAATTCGCGTTCCTTCATCTTCGATTGCTGGGGAAGAAACGACCCAAGTGCCTTGAGCGCGCCCGCAAGCTGCTCTGCTTTCGGGGAGCTAATGAGGAAAATGGAAGGCGGGGAATTCAGATCGGTGAGCGTTGGTTTGCGGGGGTTTTTCTGATAAGAAATGAAATCGTCGCCCAGATTGGCGATGAGGTTTTTTCGCAGATCAAAGTCCGGGTCTTTGTCTTTGCCCGCATAATCAATCATGGCCTTGATTCCCGCGGCCCCTTGTGGAGAGAGGTCAGCGATGACGTTCTCGATGGTGGTCCAGGATTTTTGCAAGTTCAGGCGCCAACGAGTAAACTTTACCGCATCCGCCGGGACGAAGGCCGGTGGACTGGAGTCCTTGGCTTCAGCGGCGATGATTTTAAAAAGGCCGGCGCGTTGACCTTCAGGAACGGCCAGTTGCATATCTATCATGCAGCCGTCGGGAGAGTCTTTGACATTGAAACAAATATTTTGCAAGCCGGTGAGACCCAGCGCACTGAGAATTTTATCTGGTTTGGGCATCATGGGATTTTGGGCGGCGCCATTCGGGCCGCTGGCCATTTTCATCAGGGTATCAACGATGGCCTTAACATTGACCCAGCCGTAACTGAGGGAGTCCCGAAACCGGGCGGAATAACTGGAGGCAAAGGAGGGTTGCTCGGACAAACTCGGAACAGCGCCCCCGCCCTGGCGGATGAGGATTTTCTCGATGTCCTTGGCGGAACTGCCGAGGATCAGCAGCGAATCCGATTGGCCGATTTGCCACTCCATTTTTTTCGCCGGCTTTTTGGGTTTCGGGGCTTCCAGCGTTTCATTGCCGGCATTGGGATCCGGAAAGGCCTTGTCCATGGCCTTCGAGAGATCGTCGGAAGAGAAGATGAGAGTGGTAAATTCCACATCTCGAATCTTTCCAATCTTAATCTGTTTGCCGCTGTCCACCCATTTTTTCTTCAAATTGGTAAGATTGGTTTTAAGGACTTCACTCTTATCTTTGGTGTCCAGCAAGAGGAGAAAGCCCGGGACTTGATCGGACTTTCCATCCCAATCATTTTGCGTGACGGCCAACGTCAATTGCCCGCGGGTGAGGTCACCATAGTCGGAAAAATTCAAGCCGAACTCCCGCTCCATCGGCCCCATCAGCTCGGATTTAAGTTTGCCCAAAAATTTGTCGGCGAAAGGTTTCAGCGCCTCATCAGCCCAAACCCTGGCCGCAGGCCACTGGTTCCAAGTGGCTTTAGCCTTCGGGTAATCCGGGACGGTGAATACGGCCAGAGTGTCTGCGGCCAGCAGCTTGTCCGGAGGAGGCGTGCCGGCAAAACAGGCAAGCGTTAGGACAAACCATGTGCCCAGAAACAGAACTGGGCGTTGCCTATTGGTTCTAAGTGATGAGGAGATGATCATGTTGAAATATTTTTTCGGTGACAGGTGCTTTTTCAAACTGGTGGATTGGGAAGAACCAAAAGAGGGGCTCCTAATTTGTCTCCTTTGCCTGCTTCGCCTCGGTCTTGGCTTGCCTGATCCGGTTGGGCGGCTCCAAATACCGGTAGGGATTACTCGGATTGTCGTTATCGTAATTAAAGGAATCCCGATGCCTGAGGAAGTATTTCACTGCCTCCACAGGAATGGCAAATCCCAGGCCTTCGCCGAAAAGCAGCTTCATATTGGTCACCCCCACCACCTCGCCGCGCAGATTGAACAAAGGCCCGCCACTATTGCCTTGATTGATCTGAGTGGTGGTTTGCAGGTAAAGCTCCCCCTGGATTTGGCGGGTTTTGGTGCTGAGAATGCCTTCCGTCACTGTTCGCTCCAACCCAAGCGGACTGCCGATGGCAAAGAGCTTTTCGCCTGGAGCCAGCAAATCAGAGTCGCCCAAGGAAACCCTGGCGAACTTTGGCGTGTCCCTGTCGTCGATCTTAAGCAGGGTCAGGTCTTGAAACTTATTCAGGGCTGAGATGCTAACCTGCTTGTAAACCTTGCGTTCCAATTGGTCATTTTTTTGATGATAGACCTCCACCGAAATCTGAGTTTCCCCCTCGATGACATGAAAATTGGTAATCAGATAGCCATCTTCGCTGATGATAAAGCCCGAGCCGAGCCCGCCGGGAGTGCGCACCTGGACCACTGCTTCCCCGAGCTGATTGACTAATTCCCGAACGGATTTCTCCGCCAGCGAAGCCTTGCCGGATTGAAACAATTCGGAGGTTTTTTCGGCGACAACGGCAGGGGGGGCCTTGAGCGTGGATTTGATCTTTGCTTCAGCCATCTCATCTTTGGAAATTTTTACGATCTGGTTGCGGGGGATGGCCAGCACCGTGTAACCCAGATCGACAATGACAAGGTCTTTTTTTTCGGCCAGCAGCTTGCCTGAGACGCTAGCTTTTTCCTTTAATTGGATAACTTCCGCCGACGCCATTTGCAGGCCGGATAGCAGAACGCCAAAAACGAAGTACCGAACAAACATGTCCTCAGGATAACTGGCCCTGATTTATATACAAGCCACTCTTGCAAACTATTTCCAAACCAAATAGCCGGATCAAGGCCCAACCCTGCCTAACTTTAACGCCTTTGAGCGGCCCTCCAGAGAGCGCGCGCCACTCGCCAAGCCTCGGGAGTATTCACATTAAATAGTTCCCCGCTCTCGATAGCGAGCGAGGGGATGAGCCTGGCTTCCAGGATTTGGGCCAGTTTTTGAAGAGAATATTGTTTTCTGGAAATTTGCCGGGCCACGATAGGCAACACGTTAACAGGCGCCAGAAACGGAAAACCTGCCCCTTGTGCCGAAGTCATGAACACCGGTACACGGTCTGCTTCCCAAGAATCGAGCAACCGTTCCATCAAGCGCGCCGAAACAAAGGGCATATCGCAAGCCAAAAACAGTTCGGCTGCGGCTCGGCTGGTCTTGAGGGCCGTATAAACCCCGCCCAACGGACCGCATCGGGGAACCAAATCATGCCGTACGGCGCGCAAGGGCAACCCCAAATCTCGCGCCTCAGCCCGAATTTGCCCCAGCAACGTCCGCGAACCGAGGCGCAGGCTGGCTTTATTCCTTCCCATACGTCTGCTCAACCCGCCGGCCAGAATGCATATTCCGCAGTCGTAAAGAACGCTCGCCATCAGGACTAGATACAATTTTAGCCCGATCGAAGAAAAGAAAACTGTGCCGAAATTTTCATGAGCGTTAGAGCCTGTTTTAAAATTGCGTGGGGTCCTGCGGCGAGTGATTTTGGCTGTGGCCAAGGCGGCGAGGCCGGAGCATCCCCGCAGCGGGCTGTGACGGCCGAGTCAACGCAGGCCGCAGACAAAAGACCCGCCGCCCGGAG